>JBDLIT010000182.1:0-7055 GCA_039714735.1 Pseudomonadota bacterium | reverse complement strand
GGTAGCTCAGTCGGTAGAGCAGGGGACTGAAAATCCCCGTGTCGGCAGTTCGATTCTGTCCCTGGCCACCATATAAAACAATAAGTTAGCTGTAAGTCATATTTAATCCCTGTGTCATGCGGTACAATTTCGGAACACCTGTGCTCCGGAGACCGTCATGGCAACCATCACAAAGACTCCCTCAGCGACCTGGAAGGCTGTCATCCGCAAGCGCGGTTGGCCGACCAACATCAAGACCTTCCGCACCAAACGTGATGCTGAAGACTGGGCGCGACGCACCGAGGATGACATGGTGCGTGGTGTGTACATCGACCGTGCCGGTTCTGACCGTATCCTGCTAAAGCATGCACTGGACCGATATCTGCGCGAGGTCTCATCCACCAAGAAACCCAGCACCCACAGTGCCGAAAAACATAAGGCCAAGGCACTGAAGACCAGTTTAGGTGCCTACAGTCTGGCGGCCATCACGCCGGACCTGGTGGCCAAGTATCGTGACGAACGGCTGGAGGCTGGCAAGTCACCCAGCACCGTTCGCCTGGAACTCTCCTTGCTGTCGCATCTCTTCACTATCGCCATCAAGGAATGGCGTGTCGGCTTGTTCTACAATCCGGTCGCCAACATCCGTAAACCGGCGCCACCGAAAGGCCGCGATCGCCGTCTTTCTTCAGATGAGGAAATTACCCTGCTCAAGGCTTGCGACAGGCACTCCAATCCGATGCTCGGTTGGATTGCCCGCATCGCCCTCTACACTGGTATGCGTACCGGTGAGATCAAGTCACTGACGCGCCGGCAGGTGAGCCTGCAAAAACGTACCGCACACCTGAGCGAGACCAAAAACGGCTCCGCCCGAACCGTACCACTCACACGAGAAGCGGCGAAAGTGTTTCGCATGGCGCTGGACAATCCTGTACGCCCTTTGGATACCGATCTGATCTTCTGGGGTGAACCGGGCCGAGATGGCATACGTCGGCCCTACGAATTCCGACCAGCCTGGCACCGCACACTGAAAGAAGCTGCTATCCAGGGTTTTCGCTTTCACGACCTGCGTCACGAGGCGGTATCCCGCCTGGTCGAGGCCGGTCTCGGCGATCAGGAAGTCGCCGCTATCTCCGGCCACAAGTCCATGCAGATGTTGAAACGTTATACACACCTCCGGGCCGAAGATCTGGTCGAGCGTTTGGATCAGTTGGTAGGGCGGTAGCAGCGAGCCCGTATCTGGAAACAGGGCGATGCTTTCGATGTGGAGATTGTGGATTACCACTGAAAGTGAACGAAATGGCAAAGCTTCAGAACATACATCCGGGTGAAAGCCTGCTGGAAGAGTTCATGATTCCCATGGAACTCAGTCAGGACCGGCTGGCGCGCTATTTCGGCGCCTCTGAGGCATTTTGGATGGGCCTGCAGGCTGACTACGATCTGGAGTAGGCCTGCGAATGGCTTGGGGACCGCCTGGATAGGGAAGTGATCAGCCGTGCCGCCTGATATTGCATAGTTAACTATTGGCATCATTGTCAATATAAAACCCATTCAAGTTGTGTCGGGGTTTTTTACCACCAATAACCCCAGTGAGCCCGGTGAGCCTGTTCGGGCTTATCTGTCTGATTTCTCTATCGAAAAAAACCACGCACTTTGGTGATTTGATTTTCTATAGCCAGCGCTTGATGCATTGGGCAATCTCGTGTCTCCACATTCAATCATTGGAGAACATGAGTGATGCAAGACACAGATAGCCCCAGCATGGCAACGTTGGAAAACAAAATCACAGAGCGTTACGGACTGCTGATGTCGCAGACCCAACTCGCCCAACTGCTTGGCCGCACCACTGGTGGCCTGCGATACAGCCTGAGCTATCCGAGTGACCACCAGACCCGGACGCTCAAGGCCTGTGGGCGCAAGATCGGCCGGCGTGTCTACTATCCAGCCGGCGAGGTTGCACAGATCATCATCGGAACAGGCGAGAATGACTAATACAATCATTCGAGCTCCCCGACGTCACCGGTTTGTCATCATAGACCAGCACGCCATCGAGGATAGCCGCTTGTCCTGGGCAGCCAGGGGACTGCTCGGATACTTACTGTCCAGGCCGGACGACTGGAAAGTACTGGTCAACGACCTGCGTAATCGCGGTGATCTGGGCCGCGATGGCATCTATAAGTTGCTCAGGGAGTTGCGTGAAGCAGGCTACGTTCGATTCCTCAGATCACGGGACAAGCAGGGTCGCATTCACGGTGGCGCCTATATAGTCCAGGAGATCGCCAATTCACTACATCCGGATTTGCCGTATACGGCTGTACCGGATCCGGTCAACCCGGAAGCATTACTCAATACCGAAGAAGACCTAAGAAGGACTACTATTACAACACCGACTGATACCAAAGGGTGTCGTAGTAGTAGTGAGCATAAGAACGCTTGCCTCGAATTCGCTGCCTGGGTACCCAAAGAGCTGAGAGTGGCGGCCATGGAGAAGGTTACCCGACTCAGTACAGCAGAGGCACAAATCGTCATAGACGAATGGGCCGGCATCATGGCCACTGGCCGGATCGAGAGTTCACCGCTCGGTTACCTGCATGCCTTAGTTAGCCGATTAGAATCAGGTAAATTCAGATTGCAGTATGCCGATGAGGTGGCAGAGATGAGAATCTCGAAAAGCACCCATCTGAGCATCTGATGGATGCGTATGAAGTGATTACATTGCAATTGCTGGGTACCGAGTTCGAAATTCGACAGGTGATTACACTGTAATCACTTTAACCAAAATCGATTTTTGGCAAGTGTTGACATTGTCAACACCGGCCACCAGGTTCAAATTTTGACCTGTGGTTACACTGTAACCACTGAGTGCCATGTACAAATTTCGACAGGTGATTCCACTGGAATTACTACATGAAATGAAGTTTGCTTTGTAAATGACTGATTCATGATTGCGATAATACCAGGGACTTTGTAATCAAGTGAGAGCGGCCGTGTCACTACACAGCGAAGCGCGGTAGTGACGCGGACGCATTCGGGTTCTAAGTGCGGAGCGTACGGGCGATTTTTCCGGGGATGCCCGAATGCCGCGCGGATTATGCTGTACCACGCCGGACTGTGATGGGATTTATCAGTGACAGTTCCTAAGCGCATGCCTATACTCAACACACGTAATCGGTATTATTCGTGGCCACTTCGGAATAGTGGCAAGCAAGGCACCATCAGGACCGTGTAACAGGTGCATCGGCGCAAGCTGCGGTCCATCTTCCATATCAGGACAACCCACAGAGTTTGTTCATCTCAGAAGGCAATAGTCTGCCTTCCATCACACGAGTCTCGCGCCCAACAATTGCCTCTGGCCATTGTTTTGCCATTCTCATTTTCACTCACTGCGGAATCAATCCGCTGACTTCAAAGGAGGTGTAACCACACTCAAGAAACGCCCGCACTCGGGCACATTGGTCTGCACGGTGCCTTCCCCCACAGGGGAAAACCCGTGTTGCCTCTGACCAGGCATATTCAGGTCGTATGGGCGTTGTGTCCCTTGATAGCTCTGTGAAAGCGGGTTTGTCAGCTACGGCTGTCAGGTAGATCAGAAACACTAACCAGAAAGTAAGTACACAAATGAGAGATCTGAACTACCAACTGAAACAACTCTGCCACCAGTGCCGGGAGGGCAGCTATGCCACCCAGGTCATGCGCGGACGGATGTTGACCCTGATGGCCAACCAGCTCCATGAGCTGGACTATCGGGGGATGACAGCCCGATCCCTGAAACCGAAACACGTGGAGGCCCTGGTCAAGCGCTGGTTTGCCCAGGAGCTATCGGTCGGTACTATCAAGAACCGCATGGCTGTAATCCGCTGGTGGTCGCAGAAGGTGGACAAACAGAACGTGGTGGCCCGATCCAACGAGCACGATGGCATCCCGGACCGGAGATTCATCGCGAATGAATCCAAGGCGAAGACCGTCACCCGATCAGAGCTGGACAAGATCCGCGACGAACACGTCCGCATGAGCTTGGAGCTACAGCAGGCCTTTGGCCTTCGCCGGGAAGAAGCTATGAAGTTCCAGCCAAGCTTTGCCGACCAGGGAGATCATCTTGTACTTAAGGGAAGTTGGACCAAGGGTGGTAAGGAGAGGATTATTCCAGTACGGATCGAGGTGCAACGGGATGTGCTGAACCGCGCGCGCCGATTGTCCGGTTTAGGTTCCCTGATACCCAGCAATCGTAACTATGTGCACCAGATGCGCGTCTACGAGGGCAACACCCTACGCGCCGGGCTCTCCCACATGCATGGACTCCGGCATGCCTATGCTCAGAACCGCTATGAGGAACTGACCGGGTGGAAGTCACCGGCCGGTGGTGGACCACACAGCAAATCTCTGACCCTGGAACAACGCGAAGTCGACCGGCAGGCACGGCTCACCATCAGTCGGGAACTCGGCCATGAGAGAACGGCTGCCACTAATGCCTATTGTGCCAAGGATTTATCTTGGTCGGTGAGGTCGCAACAATGTCTACGTCCCAATATGAAATATGCAAGGTGTACTTCAGTCTTATTGTCCAATAAATACAAAGCGTACTTACTATTGTCTGGTGTAGAGTTGCCACATGAAACTCCATATCCTGAATGACCTGCACATTGAATTCGAGGATTTCGAGCCGCCGGCAACCGATGCCGATGTCGTGATCCTTGCGGGCGATATCGGTGTGGGTATGGAAGGCCTGCGCTGGGCAGAGACTCGTTTCCCTGACAAGCCGGTGATCTACGTGCCGGGCAACCACGAGTTCTATCACTATGACATCACGCTGATCGAGGAGCTGAAAGGCCAGTCATCGGATCACATCCATGTTCTGAATGATGACCAGGTGATCATCGAGGGCGTTCGGTTTCTGGGTAGCATCCTGTGGACGGACTTCACCCTGTTTGGTGAGGCGGACAAGTTCTTTGCCATACAGGCAGCTCGACAGGGAATGACGGATTTTTCCATTATTCAGAATAATGGCCGGCGTTTCACACCCGAGGACGCCATCAGTCTGCACACGGCCAGCCGAGACTGGTTGACGGCAAAATTGTCTGAGTCCTTCCGCGGCAGGACCGTGGCGGTTACCCATCATGCCCCTTCATCGCGGTCGGTACATCCCCGGTATGCAAGCGACCTATTAACCCCGGCCTTTGCCAGCAATCTGGAGGGGCTGATGGATGGCGATCGGGTGTCCCTCTGGATTCACGGTCACATGCACGAGTCGTATGACTACGGGATTTATGGCACCCGGGTGGTCTGCAATCCCCGTGGCTATGCGCCGAATGCGCTGAATCCAGATTTCAAGCCGGATTGGGTTGTGGAAGTTTGACGGCGGTGCAGTGCCCGGGCCACGCAAATGTCTTATTTGTCCAAGCCTCTTGCATTATTCCCAAAATGGGCATTAAAATGCCCGAAATGGGTAATGCTACGGCCACCAAGGGTTCCCGACCGGACCGCCGCAAGGCGGCTGCCTCGCTCGTGGCTGCGCCCACGAGCCTGGCCGACGCGCTGTTTACGACCACCCAGCAGCGGGTGCTGGCGCTGCTGTTCGGCCAACCCGCCCGCAGTTTCTATGCCTCCGAAATGATCGAACGGACCGGCTCCGGGTCCGGCGCCGTGCAGCGCGAACTCAAGCGGCTCGCATCAAGCGGCCTCGTGACGGTCAAGCGCATCGGCAACCAGAAGCACTATCAGGCGAATCCCGACTCGCCGGTCTTCGAGGAACTGCGCAGCCTGGTGAAAAAGACCGTTGCGCTGGCCGAGCCCATCCGGGCTGCACTCGAGCCTTTGATAGACCGCATCGAGCTGGTCTTGCTGTACGGTTCTGTAGCCAAGGGTACAGATACGGCCACGAGTGACATCGACCTCCTGATCGTCGCAGATGGAGTAACGCTGGAGGACATCTACTCGGCCCTGGCGCCGGTGGAAGCCGACTTGGAACGCAAGATCAGCCCCACCCTCTATACTCCACATGAGTTCGTGGATCGGAAGGCATCCAGCAACCCGTTTCTTACTCGCGTGCTCTCAGGTGAGCACCTGGTCCTGATAGGCGACGAACATGACCCATCCGCAACTCGATAATTTGGTGCGCATCGGCCAGTTGAAGGCCGAGCCACCATCAGAAGCAGAATGCCAGGGTCTGCTGTGCTCAGGCCTTCGCCGACTGGACGACGCCGAGCGTGAAGATCTCAGTTTAGAGAGCCGTTTCGATCTTGCGTACAACGCCTCCCATGCACTGGCCTTGGCGGCACTGCGTTTTCGGGGTTACCGGTCCGAATCGCGTTATCTGGTGTTTCAATGCTTGCAACATACGATTGATCTGCCCAACGAACAGTGGCGCGTCTTGGATCAGGCGCACCGTAAGCGCAATCTTGCCGAGTATGAGGGTTACATGGATGTGGATGAACAACTCGTCACCGCATTGTTGCGTGTTGCACGGGAAGTTGCGAAACGGGTAAATGAACTGGTGATCCTGTAACGGAGAGATGGGTGGTGGCAAATAGAAAGCATTTTTTAGGACGTATTTGAAGACATCGACAACATGGAAAGTCAAGGTGCGAAAACGAGAAAGGACAGAAGAAAGAATATGCAGCAGCTCGAACACATTGAAGCGATCGAAAAACGCCTCTGGAGTGCTGCCGACAACCTGCGCGCCAACTCCAACTACGCCAGCAACGAATACTTCCTGCCCGTCATGGGCTTGGTGTTCCTGCGCCACGCCTACAGCCGCTATCTTGCGGTCAAGGCCAGAATTGAGCCCAACCTGCCCAGTCGCGGCGGCAAGACACGGGCACTGACCAAGGAGGACTTCTCCCAGCAGAGTGCTATCTTCCTGCGGCCCAAGGCGCAGTTCGACCACCTTGTGGCCCTGCCCGACAGCAAGGATCGCGCTAGGGCCATCATCGAGGCGATGGAGTCCATCGAGAAAGACTACGAGAACCTGCGAGGCGTATTGCCGAAGGGCGAATATCAGGAACTGGACAACCAAGTTCTTGGCCAACTCTTGCGTACCCTGAATCCCGATGAGCTGAAGAAGGTCTCCGGCGATGTCTTCG
>JBDLIT010000181.1:0-7084 GCA_039714735.1 Pseudomonadota bacterium | reverse complement strand
GCGATCACGAATCCGCTCCTGGCGATAACGGCTTTTATCGATGGCGCATTGCACATCCCGGAGACGCACCAGATCGCTGCCGTCCTTGCCGGCCCGGTAATTTGCCTCGTGCAGCAGATCACCCAGGGTTTCCACATGCAGGGAGAGCTTTTCGGCATCTTCGGCCATGCGCGAGGCCTGTTCGATGACACGCGCTACCGCAGCCTTGTTCAGCGGCCTGATCTTCTCGCGTCTCTGCAGCATGCTGATCAGGCGCGCATAGAGCAGCGTATTTTCCGGACTGCGATCTGTATCATCGGAGAAATCGGCGGACACCTTGAACAGCAGGCTGAATTCCGGGTCGTAGGCCTTCAGCAGGTAATACAACAACGGCTCGCCGGTCAGCACCACCTTGACATCGATGGGGGTCGGTTCCGGCTCCAGCGACCTGGTGCTGACCAGGCTCAGCATCTGCTCCAGGGATTCGATCTTGATCTCGCCGGATGACAGCGCCCGTTTCAGACTTTCCCATGCAAAGGGGTGGGTCAATACCTTGCGGGCATCCAGAATCAGGTATCCGCCGTTGGCGCGATGCAGGGCGCCGGGCTTGATCAGTGAGAAATCGGTGAGCAGTGTGCCCATCTGGGCGACATGCTCGATCCGTCCAATGAGGTTTTGATGGGTGGGGTTGTCCTCGAAAATGACCGGCGCGCCTTTTGCACCGCTGTTATCCACCAGGACATTGATGCCGTACTGACGAAACTCCGCGGCCAGGCTCTTTGCATCTCCGGGATCGACGTTCTCGTCATCGCGCAGGAAGTTCTGCACATTTTCGATGACATCCTCTTTCACCGAGCTGATATAGGCTGCAACCCGCGGGTGATCCTTGTAGCGTTGCTCCAGCCAGCCGATCAACTGGTCCACTGTCATCCGGCTGATCTCTTTTTTTAACGCCTTCACTTCCTGATGATGCTCCCGCTGTCGAAGCGGTATCTCCTGGATCAGGTTGCGCAACTTCAGCTGAAACTCCTCGATAATCCGTTCGTAGCGTTGTTGCTCCTCCTCGGGCAGTTTGTTGTACTCTTCCGGGCCAACGACCTTCTCTTTGATAATCGGCGCCAACGTATAGCCTGCAGGGGTGCGCAGAACGGCGATCCCCTGCTCTTTTGCATCCCTGTCCAGCTGCTCGAAAACCTGCTGCTGACGCTTCTTGAACTTGTCGTCGATCTCCTGGCGGCGGGTGCGATACTCCTCGCTTTCGAATGATGCGGGCAGGCTGGTCAGCAGGTCCTCGACCAGCTGCTCCATATCCTTGCGCAGCTGCTGGGCCATGCCGGCATCAAGTTTCAGGATCAGCGGCTGTTGCGGATTGGTGAAATTGTTGACGTAGCACCAGTCATAGGGGAGCGTTTCACCGACAGCACGCTGGTCCAGGAGCTCCTTAACCAGCCGATGCTTGCCGAGGCCAGACGGCCCGAGAACGAACAGATTGAAACCACCCTGCTCGATGTCGACGCTGAATTCAATCGCCTCGAGCGCCCTCTCCTGCCCGAGCAATTGCTCCAGTGGCTTGATATCAGCGGTGCTCTCGAATTGCAGCTCTCCAAAGTTGCACGACTGGTAGAGTTCGTCCGGAGCGAGTGATTCGTGATTTTTCATAGGAAAAGTTTGGTTTATTCCTCATTGCGAGAAGCGTAGCGATAAAGCAATCTGCAACGCACTGATAGCAAGTATAAGATTACTTTGCTCTCAATGACACATTGCCCCGAGTTTATCAGCTTCCGTCAACTGATCTACTGTCGGAGGCTCACAACAGTTCTCAGCAGTGAAATCAACTTGACGGAAAATTCAGGGCATAAAGCGGTCATTCCACACCTTTGCCATGCCTCAAAACTAGACAAACTTGCAGAAACAACCGAAATCACACCGAAATACTCTTGTCGATGGTGAAATTATCTCAGGGAAGATCACCACGAAAGGCACTAGGCGATTGCCCAGTCCAGCGTTTAAATGCATGAGTAAAGGAACTGATTTCTGAATAACCCAGCAAGAAGGTGATTTCGGTCAGGGAAATTTTTTTGTCGCTGATATAGCTGATTGCAAGTTCCTTGCGGACCTCTTTCAAAATGCTGTTGAAGGTCGTTCCAACCTCATGCAATCGGCGTTGTAGTGTCCGCTCCGACATCAGCATCGATTGCGCAACAATGGCATCCGAGATATGCCCGGAAGGAAGATTGTTGATGATGGACATCTTCGTTCGTTCAACAATATTCTCCTTTTCCAGATTAGCGAGGTATTCGATCAGCAACTGGTCATGCACTTGTGCGAGTCGTGCATTCGTGCAATGCCTGGGGGCATCTGCATCTGCAATTGAGAGGGTAAAGCTGCTGGACGTTGAACCGAAAACAATTGGGCACTGAAACAAGGAGTAGAAAGGTCTCGTGTCTTCAGGCTCAGGATGGGCAATCTGAATAGACAAGGGGCGAAACGCCTCTCCAGCATTGGATTGAACCATGGCCAGCAGTGTTGCCATCGCAGCATCGAGATGAAATGCAGGGACACCCTCCTCACCCGGCGTATTTATGACTAATGACAGATGCTTGCTGGTTTCCTTGAGCTCGATAGCGTAGAAGTCGCTGATGATCTTGATATAGCGCGTCAAGCGTTCAAAGGCAGACCTCAACGTGCAGCTTGTCATCCAGGCATAGCCCAACACCCCCATCTGGCTGGGATGCCAGGACTGTCCAAACTTCAATCCAAAATTGGGATCTGGAATCAATCCCGCGATCTTGTCGTAAAAATCGTCTACCTGATCAAAGGAAACCCGTTCATCGGAACCAATGACTGATGCCGGGTCGATCCCTGATGCCTCCAGCAAGGGGACGGGATCCAGATGGTAGGACCTGGCTGTCTGCATCATCAGGTCGAGGGTAGGTGCAAAAAAGGTGTACTGCATCGAGTTCTGGATCCTCCCGGTTATATGGAACCTCAGGTCGCGTCGCTTCGTCCTCGACCTGCACTTTCACGCAAGTCTTTCCATGGTGGAAGGACACAATATCAACGCCTTATAGATGGCTTTCAGTTTGCCCTCCTCCAAACCTCCATCCCAAGAAGTGATTCAGAGGCTCCCAGGAACTTCACATAATCATGCATCGCGGTCAACTCTTTCTTATCCATGCGTATGCCATGACGATCAACACATCTGGCGACATGGACAAGCCACGTGCCTGATAACCACAATTGTGAACAACCGATTGGCGCGGTTTAACAAGCACAAACCCGGAAGAAAAAATATTCTGTGCACAACGAAGATGCAATGCGCGATGCAGGTAGTGACCCCAGGTACAAATTCACTACTTGAGGAAAGAAGTACGAGCGCAAAACATTTCGTGACATTGTTCTCTTGAGGGGCTAATAGCCCAGATAACTTGTACGAGGTACAGAAAGATGAAAGGCAAAATGGAAAAATCCGGTACGAAATATTTTCGTTTAAATAAATTGTCAGAAAGAATTTTTCTTGAACTGGGAAAAATGACTGGGGTAAGGCGTTCGCTTAGTGCGCTGCTGATCACGGGACTTGTGGCAACCTCAGCACATGCAGGTAAAATCACGTCTCAGGAATCTGCATCTGGCGCTGCCGGTTTTGGCGGCTTTAATCTTGACAATGTGGAAGTCATTGTCAATGGCGCCGGCAGTTGGTTCAATCCCGAAGATGGAAGCTATTCATTCTCCGATGATTCTGATTTTACTTATCAAGGAAACGTGAGTGATGGTGTTGATACGATTATGGGTTATTTACTGGCCAAAGACTGGCCTGTAGGCGAGCCATCGGGTATCAAAATTATCAATGATGACCCCAATATCAAGGCGCCATCTCCGCAGAATTGCATCTTGGCGACCTCCTATCTGGAAGATCATTTCCTGGATTCCGCAGACCCTCAACAGGTTACCTGCAGTAGCCCTTTCCAAAGCCACAAGCGCTATAAAGTGGCCTTGCTGCCTGAAACCGTTGATGGTGAAGGCTCCGAAAGTGTTGATCTTGTCTTCAATGTTGAAGCTGAAGATGGCTCACGTGACTATGAAGTCTTTCAGAAGCTCAATAACTGGACAGATGGCCGCCTGGAGGGATTCGCCATCCAGGTTGGATTTGGCGTCGGTGACAATTTCGTGGCTGTAGAAGAAGCAGGCGTTGATCTTTCCAATTTGAATATCTCTGTACCTTCAGATACCTGGAGCGCAGATCAGTTGGCGAACTTCTCGTCCGGCTTGTTTGGTCCACTGGACAAGCATACAGGCGAAGTCGGTTTCTTCGATGATCAACAACGGGCCGGATTTCTGATCGATGAATACGTGATCGGGGAGCAGCCGCTCACCGATACGCTTCATGCCACACAAACACTTGGCAGCGACTATAGTGAGGTTCCTGAAGGTGCCGGTACGAATCAGTTCGGCCCCTGGCTGCCGAACAGCATGCTGCCGTACGGCGTTTTCTTCGATGATGATGGCAATCCGGAGACGGATGCGGCACTACTGGCCTGGTATGGGTATAACCCCGCCACCAGCACTCTTGGCTGGATGGGCGGTTCCCAGGAAAGTTTCTCTGCAAAAACAGATCAGGAGATCGTGGAAATGGGTGGAAATCTTTCCTATACCATGGATGTGATTGATGATCTGGTTAATGTGGGAGTGAGCTATATCGTGACGGTTGGGGATGTCAGCAACTTTCCCTCTGATACCTTTACCATTCGCATGACGCCGACACCGGATACCTCCGGCGCAGTGGCTCCGAGTTATGCAGGTATCGATCCCTATCCCTTGCTTCAGTTCAGTAGTTCAAATGCGGAGGTATTGCTGGAGCCAAAACTCACTTTTTTCTCCGGCAGTCTGTTGACAGCACGTGTGGGTGATGCGGACCTGAATCTTGATCCCTCTGTAGCAGAGAGAGTGACTGTTACTATTAGTGCAGGTGATGCCAGTGAGCAGCTGGAACTGATTGAGCAGGGTGAAAATCGCGGTGTATTCGCAGCTACCTTACCGGAGGCTTACAGTAATGTTCCGGCAGGTACGGAAGTGACCATGACCTATGTGGATGACAATACGGGTGACGCTGAGAGTGGTGCCGTGACTAAAACGTCATCAACCACTGCAATGACCGAACCCTTGCCAATACTTTCGGATGTGTCCATCACTGATTTGTCAGTTCCGGATAGCGTATTCAACGGGGCTTCCAGAACCTTGAGTCTCTCTATCGTCAATGATAGACAGGCACAAGGTGTCGCCTCAGGCAATGTGCTGATCACGGGATCAGATGGCAATGAATACGTTGGTGTATTTGAAAACCTGAGGGTGGGTGGCAAATCGAAGTTCTCTTTCAGCTGGACTGCCGAGCTTGCTGATTCGGATGTCTCGGAAACTGTCGAATGGACTGCGAGTGTAATCATCAATGAACAAATTGTCGATGATGCAGCTGCAGTAACCCAGATCGATGCAAAAGTGAGGAAAAATGAGAAGTGATAATCCTGGTATAGAGGCCAGGTAACAAGAAAAGGAGGAAGCAGTATGCTTCCTCCTTTTTGTTTACCCTGCAAAGAGGAAAGCCACTGCCTTCTGAAAAAAGAAGGCGTCACTTCGAATGGAGGGAAGAAAATCCTGCCTTCATCAAGTGCCCTCCCTCCAGGATGCCAGATAGCGGCGCTGCTCCTCGGTCAGTGCATCGATAGCGATTCCCATGGATTCCAGCTTCAGTGCAGCGATCTTCCGGTCAATGCTTTGCGGCACTCTGTGCACCTCGTGGGACAGCCCGGCACCGTGCGCCGCCAGCCACTCCACCGTCAACGCCTGGTTGGCGAAGCTCATGTCCATCACTGCCGCAGGATGGCCTTCGGCGGCAGCCAGATTCACCAGGCGTCCCTCCGCCAGCAGGCGAATGCATCTGCCGTCCTGCAACCTGTATTCATCCACCGAGCGACGCGGCCGGTGTTTCCCGACAGCCAGTTTTTCCAGGGCCGGGATATTGATTTCGACGTTGAAGTGCCCGGAGTTGGCGATCACGCAACCATCCTTCATCACCTTGAAATGTGAGTCGTCAAGGATATGTTTGTCGCCCGTGGCGGTAATGATGAAATCCGAGATTGCCGAGGCTTTGATCAGCGGCATCACCTGGAAACCATCCATCGCAGCCTCCAGCGCCCGCAATGGCTCAACCTCGCACACGATCACCTTTGCGCCCATGCCGCGGGCGCGCATGGCAATTCCCCGCCCGCACCATCCATAGCCCGCCACGGTAAAGTTCTTTCCCGCCAACAGGATATTGGTCGCACGGATCACGCCGTCCAGCGTACTCTGACCGGTGCCGTAGCGGTTATCAAACAGGTGCTTGGTCATGGCATCATTGACTGCGACGACTGGAACCTCGAGCGCCCCATCGGTGGCCATGGCACGCAGACGGATGACACCGGTCGTGGTCTCTTCGGTGCTGCCGAGGACATTTGCCAGCAGCTCTCTGCGATGTTGATGCATCTCGCTGACCAGGTCGGCGCCGTCGTCAAGCGTGATCACAGGACTGTGATCCAGGGTGCGGTGAATATGACGGTAATACCGCTCATTGTCCTCCCCCCGCACAGCAAACACCGGTATCCGGTATTCATTGACCAGGGCAGCGGCGACATCATCCTGGGTGCTCAGCGGATTGCTGGCGCAGAGCACGACATCGGCGCCGCCCGCCTGCAAAGTACGTGCAAGATTGGCCGTCTCGGTCGTGATCTGCAGACAGCCTGAGATGCGCAGCCCCTGCAGTGGCCTCTCCGCTGCAAAACGCTCAATGATGCCGCGCAGCACAGGCATCTCGGCAAAAGCCCAGTTGATGCGTTCCACCCCCTTGCCGGCAAGCTCTGGATCTGCGATATCACAGGAAAGTGTCATTGAAGTCTCTCGATAGATGCAACCATTGCAATCAGCTATTCAATCACAGTCTACGCAAACGGATCATTCGATACCAGCGATCTGCCAACACACCTGCACAACAGTGATCATCATGAAGGTTAGAGGTTCTCCTGGCTATGTTGTACTATTTCCGTGAGGGAACCTCTGATGTATTCGTCATTGC
>JBDLIT010000180.1:0-7131 GCA_039714735.1 Pseudomonadota bacterium | reverse complement strand
GACCAGCATGGGCGGTTTCAAATTGACATTGTTTTGAAAGGGCCAGGTAACATGGGAAAAGCCGATAAAAAAGAGCATACCAGAGACAAAAACGGCAGGGTAATGGGCATTGACGATGGTCCAGATCATAAAGGCCGCATGGACGGCCATAATCCAGCCCGGCACATCGCCACTACGCTTATCCCAGTTGGGATCGGTGAGTTTTGGCCTCTTGTCTCTGGGAAGCAGGCCCGGCACTGAGACGCTCATCTTCTGGATCTTCAGGTCTTCCAGCTCCTGCTCAAGGGTCTCATCCAGAAGCTCCAGGTCGGCATCTTCCCCGGAACCAAGAGTAAGAGCCGATGTCTTGGCCACCTCCTTGATACGGTCAAACTCGCGGTGCAGCTCTTCTGCTATGCGCTCCTCGGCGTGATGAAGGCCCCTTTCCAGAAATTCCCGGGATATATAGTCTTCTTTGATCTCGTCTTTGAGAAGGCTTACTTTGAATTTCTTTTCCAGGCCGGCAATTTCTTTTTTAAACACAAGAAAAACCAAGGCATTGGAGATGATAATACCGATGACAGCCTTCCAGCCAAAGGTGGTAAACATGAAGGGGAGGTCCCAGTTCCAGGGGGCCGCCACCATGAGGACCGGTGGTGCGGCAAAATGGGTAAGAGTTCCGCCAACCGAAATGTTGACAAAAAGCAGGGCAATGGTGGCGTATTTTAATTTATGGCTCGGCTGTAATTCGTAAAATTTCTGAGCCAACAGCATGGCCGAAATGGTCATCGCAGCCGGTTCCGTGATAAAAGAGCCAAGAATCGGCCCCAGAGTCATAATCGTCAGCCACCACGCCGCTAATGTGCCATTAAAAACAGCCGCTATGCGACTCATTACATTTTCAGAAAGTTTCACTATGGGGCGGGAGGAAGCCAGTGTCATAATTACCACGACAAACATCGGCTCAGTATAATTAACCCCGCTGACATAATTGACAAAGGTGTGCCAGTCATAGAAAAAAACGACAGCAGCACTGAGCGCCACAGCCCAGAGACCAAAAACAACCTCAACCTCGCCGAGAAAGTGAAATATCTCGGAAAGGAGATGGGTGGAGTTTTCCGATTTCCGACCTGCCTCTATCTCTTTCTGGTGTCCAGATTTCCACTTGTGGGCATAATAGAGAAATTTACTGCTTAAAAAAGTATGGATGATGGCTGCCAGAAAAATGAGGCTGGCCACCAGATTAAACGGAGTATGGCTGATGCGGTGCTTAAGAATTGCTCCCACACCTTCAATATCAGCGTCATGATAACTTGCAAAATTTGGTGGAAACTCAGCTGCGGCCTGATGTGGGGCCTGACCGCCCCCACCTGCATAGGCATAAGCTGCGAGAAGTAAAAAAATGAATAAAAAGATTAATTTCTTAACCACTTACATGCTCCTTTTTTTGCCAGTATCTTTGAGTTTGAGACTCGGTCATAATTCCAAACCTAAAGAAAGAAATTATTCTCCCATGTTCAGCGAGGTAGCCTGTTCACACATGCAATATTCACAAGAATAATACGGTATAGATCATATTGTCCAGAGGAATCAAAGAGGTGCAGCAGCCGGTTCAAGCAAGAGAGGAGTTGGCATGCTTAAGACTGATGCTCTTTGGGGAGAGGGGTGGGGCGACGACTGCCGCGCCGTGATGTCAAAATCGGCGATCCACTCTTGCATGTAAGGTTAGCTTTAATCTTCGAGATTCGATTGCCATATCGAATCGTGGTCACGAGAAATTATTGATCATCATTTCTGATGACTCTAGGAACCCGCTTTGCAATAGCGGTCACCACTTCGTAGTTTATTGTTCCCAGTTTCTCAGCCAGTTCGTCTGCCGTCACCTCTTCTTTCCCCTGACGACCAATAAGAATCACCTCGTCGTCCAGCTCAACCTCACCGCGCAGTTCCGTTACATCAATGAGGCTTTGGTCCATGGTGATGCGTCCGACCTGGGGACAACGTTTGCCGCGGACAAGCAGGTCAATATTGTTGGAGAGGTTTCTGCTGAGGCCATCGCCATACCCCACCGGGACCGTGGCGATGAGCGAAGGGTGTTTTGTATGAAAGATATGGCCGTAGCTCAGTCCAACACCGGCAGCAACCTCTTTGAGAAAGGTGATTCGTGTTTTCCACTCCAGTACAGGTCGCAGTTCCTTTACGCGGGGATTGACTATCTCGCTGGAAGGCGGCAGGCCGTAGATAGCAATGCCGGGCCGTACACCATCGAAATGGGATTCAGGTAAATCGAGGACTGCTGCACTGTTGGCCATATGACAAATCTGTATCCCATGGGAGCCTGCCACCTTTACGACCTCTTCAAAACGCACAATCTGTTCGAGAGAAAAACTCTTGTCTCGCTGGTCGGCGCAGGGGAAATGACTCATGATCCCGCGAAGCCGCACAGAAGAAAACCCGCTGCAGTGCTCTAAAAAAGGAATCGTCTCTTCAGGACGGATGCCGATGCGCCCCATTCCGGTATCCACCATCAGGTGGACAGCCACCTGCCGGCCAAGGTGTTGCGCATCATGGGCCAGCGCATTCACCATCTCCAGGGTGCAGACCACGGGTTCACAGCCACTTTTGACGATGGACTCACTGTGCTCCGGAGATGTCGCCGAGAGGAGCAGGAGCCTGGCCTTAACACCGGCTTCACGCAAAGCAAGGGCCTCGTTGATGTGGGCGACACAGAGGGTGTCATATCCCAGTGCGGTAAGGTGCCTGGCAATGACAACAAGTCCGTGTCCGTATGCATTGGCCTTGATGGCAGGCCACACTCTCCGTTTGCCCACCAGATCCTGGAGCAGATGGACATTGTGGGTCAGATGGTCAAGGCGGATATATGCCCTGGTCAGATGCAATGGAACCGTCATGGGATTGTCTCCAGGTGTACACCCCCTCGCAGGGGGCGTTTTTTCACGTACTCGGAGGTCATGGCCGCCAGCAGTCCACTGTAGTTGAGGGAGAAGGAGAGGGTGTCGCCAACTCGCAAATGATTTGAAACTTCTGTCACGTCTACAACCAGATAGCCGCTGGAAGCACCAATGATTTTGAGTCGGGGATCAAGGACCATGATCCCTTCAATGTCCACATCTTCGCGTCCCACATTCAGAAGTGCCCTGTCCATCAGGCCATGATCCTTAAATAGTGGTTTTCTGCCAAAGGCGTCTTCACAGCGTTTGCCCATGACCTTTGAAGGCTTGGTCTTGAGTTCCAGTATCTCAGCGTGCAGGATAAAGGCGTCCTGACGGGTATGGGCTACGGGGCGACGCTGCAGGGTTTCACGGCCAAGGAGGATAGCCTCGCCGATACGGGCGTGATTGATCCGATGGGGCATGTTGCCGGCGGCGATCAGTTCCAGGCCGCTGGAATTTGCACCCGAGATCCAGGCAAGGGTGAGTCCAAACGTTTGCTCAAGCTCGCAGGCCAACTCCACCAGATGGCTCATGTTATCCCTGTCGGGCGCCACACCGCCGAAACAGGCGAGGTTGGTGCCCAAACCCTTGATTTTGATTCCCGGAAGTTTCAGGGTTTCCCGGACAAAAGGGATGAGGTCAGCGGGCAAGATCCCTTCACGGAGATCGCCGAGGTCCACCATCAGGATCACCTCATGAACCCGACCGTAATGTTTGGTGGCACGGGCCAGGGCTTCGAGAACTGAAAGCTCGGAGTTCAGACTCACAGCCACTGACCCAACAACTTCGTCGGCAATGGACAGGGCGGGAACTCTCAACAACATGCAGGGTGCGTTGATCCCGGCAGCCTGGAGTCTGCGGATATTTTCCATGCGCGAGTCGGCGATGGAAGACACGCCACCGCGCAGCATGGCTCCTGCCACCTCCGGATGGCCGCAGGTGGCCTTGGTGACCCCTGTCACTTCGATACCATGCTCCCGGCACAGGTCGGTGATGATCCTGGCATTGTGCTCTATGGCGTCAAGGTCTATGCTCAGGGACGGGGATGGCGGCACAGCCGTTGCCTGCATCACCCGGCCTGCCCCTCCCTGAGTTTGCGAACCAGGAAGCTGGCCACCTCACGACCACTGCTTCCCCGGCCAAATCCTCCATCCAGTCCGCATTCACAGGCAAGATCATCAGTGATCTGAGTGCCGCCGGCAACGAGGAGCAGCCGACTCCGCAGGCCCCGCTCTTCTGCGAGCTGATGCAGATGCTGCATATGTTTCCTGTGGACGCCCGTGTGGGTGACCATGATAGAGATCAGTACAGCCTGGGCAGCCCTTTCCTCGGCCGCATCCAGAAGGTGTTCAATGGAGACCGAAGTACCCAGTGTATGGCAGTAGAATCCATATTTTTCAATGCCTCCATGCTTGATATCGAGGATCTCATGCAGCCCCACCGAATGTTCATCTTCCCCCACCGTTGCCGCCACAACATAAATGTTGCGACTTCGCACCCAGGCTTCAATCTCTTCCTCGGGCAGTGGTTTTTCAACGGTTGGGAGTTCCAGTTCATTGATCTTCAAGGCGATATCCAGTACCCCCTTGATCTCGAACAGGCTCCCTTCGGCAGGATGCATGAGGCGGCGACTGATCACCTCGGGATCGGCCAGCCCCATGTGTTTGGCCATTTCAATGGCTGCTACTTCTGCCAGCTCCTGCCTTTCCGGAACAAACAGGGTCACACAGACGATGGAATCGCCATGTTTTTCCACTTCCGGACGCAGCAAACCCTCCTCCCTGTCGGCAAGGGGCTGCTGCAGACGGCTTTTCACATTGTCCCGGCTATCCAGTTCGTCGATGTATTGAATTTTAGTGGGATCGCAGAGGGTGCAGCCGCCGTAATCTTCGCAGGGCCTGCCTTTCTGCCCAGTGTAGATGCTGGCACCGAAATGACTGCACACCGGGGCGCCGTAATCAGGTTGTCTGGCAATCACGGTGGCTGCAGCGTCTCCTCCTTCCGGGTCGCGAACGATCCCGTCCCCCTTACGCTCCGGAAAGTAGCCCTGATCAACAAAGTGTCCTGCGGCAACGGCCTCGTAATAGCCGCCGAGCTTAAGAATCTCCTCGAGAAAGAGCACTGCCCGTTCTTTGAGCTCGCGTACCGTATCCCCCAGCACGCCTTCCCTTCGTACCTCAACCAGCTCATTCAAACCGTCAACGCCCATCAGCGTCTGCCGTGCCGCATTGACCCCGGCCACGTTGTTGTAGTGCCAGGGGATGTTCCGCCCCTCATCCAGGGTGATGGTACTCTGGATATCCGCCGAGGTCAGGCGGGAGATCAGGGTGTCAAGGACATGGGTGACCGTGGTTTCCATGGTGTCGGATTCCATGTACCTGGTGTTCTGCTGAGCCCGGAACCGGTATCCCTGAAAAAGCTCACGCAGGGCAACGGCATAGGGCAGGTCCAAGCGCATCTTGGGGGCTGGCGGGGCGGTGGGCGGAACGGTGGACAGGGCAATCATATCCGCCGCCATGCCAACAGCCCTTGAATAGGCGGTGTTGATGACATGCTGGACAAAGAGCTCCGGTGTCACCTTCCATGCCTCTTTGGCTGTGGCATTGGCGTTATGGGCGCCGTCAAGCTGGAGAATTTCGGCCCCTGCCATGATCCCTTTGGCCTCTGCAGCATCCACAAAGGAGCGGTGCATATTGATGTTGCGATACAGGACATTGTACTGCGGATCCTGGTGGGCCCCGTTCATGCCTTCTTCGGCATAGAGAACCGCGATTTCCGGTCCAGCAACACCGCTCACATAAGAGTGAAAATTGATTGGCCTGCCCACTTCTTCCTCGATGGCATCAAGGGCCTTGCGTGTCGCCCGGACCTGTTTTCTCGTAATGGGGATGCCCCCGACTCCTTCGGGCGTGCCCTCAATAAGCCCGTCAATATGAGATTGTCCGGTGGTGCGGATAACCATGATATGGTCGGCGCCATGCCAGGCGGCCATGCGCATGCGGCGCAGATCATCCTCAAAGCGTCCGGAGGCGATCTCCGTGGTGATCACCATGTCACTCTGGGGATCTATGTTGCCAAAGGCAGCAGCGGCTGGCAGGGGAACCGAATTTTCAAGAGCGGCGGTGGATTCTTTATAGGTAAACGGGCCGATCCGCTGATCCGCGATTGGTTGGCGCCAGGTCCAGCCCTTACGCTTGGGTCGATAGCTCTCGAGATCCTTGAGTACTTCCCGTATGTCCAGTTTTTTGTCAGGAGTCAGTTTCATCGGTTCAACTCCTCCAGGTAACGTCCTCCAAGAAGGGCCAGTCCCGCATCACGGACTGATATCCCTTTGGACTTGCTCAGTTCAAGGACAAGGCGGCCTGCACCGTGTCCAAGAAGTTCATGCTTGCCGAGCAGCTCGACCAGTGCATGGGCCTCAATGGAGGAGAACCCCATGCGCAGTAACACGGAACGTTCGATGGAGGGACTTGTATGGGTGCGCGCCTCTTCAACCAGGGGCGCGACAATTTTTTCGGCAAGACTCCAGAAATAGCTATGGAGCTCATCGTCCGACATACCTTGCAGGTGCTGGCGTCGTGAGGCAAAATCATCATTTCTTTCCAGGGGTTCCATGGCACTTCTCCTCTGATTGGTAGCTGTTGATCTGTTTTTTCACATAGCCTGGACTGGTTCGAGTTTCCTCTGCCAAAAACGTATAATCAATATCATGCAGCTTCGCCCCGTCCGGGAGTGAAGCAAGGGCGTGGTGAATATACGAAGAGCGGATATGATCCAGGTCCACATTCACCACCTCAAGGTCGGTGGGGTGGACGGGGATCACTATGTTCTCACCCGGCTTCTCGTCTGCGGGGCTCCCTCGCCGTATCTCGATGCCCAATTGCTTTGCGAGATTCAGCTGGGCAAAGGGGTGTTTGCCCGCCCCTGTATATTCCGTCTCCTGAACGACGATGACCTGATCCTCGTTCAAGTCCTGGGCGATGACAAAGGCCGCAGCCAGGGAGGTGTTGCCGGCGGCTCCCCGCTGCAGCCCTTCCAGTTCCGCCAGCACCTGGGTGATATAAAACACTTCGCCCTGGGTAACGGTGACAAAGCGGTCCATGTAGCGCAGTGGCCGTGCAGCATTGCGGGGGACATCAGCCCTGTCCGGCCAGCTGGTGAAGGGGATGGAAAATCCGGTGTGGCCGGTGGTGAAGGA
>JBDLIT010000179.1:0-7165 GCA_039714735.1 Pseudomonadota bacterium | reverse complement strand
GCCGTACAGGGACGTACAAATGCTGTGAAGGGCAGGAAGCCCGAGAACAGCGAGCCGTACAGGGCAGGGATTGTTTCGACAACTGCTCCTGCGTTGTTCTCGGCTGCATGCTCCTGGCGCAGCTCTACCACCTACGTCCATGTAGGCGTACCTTCCCACGTCTGCCGTGCAGGGATGCACAAATGCAGCGATTGCAGGATGCAATGGAGCTGCCCCTGTGGGTCGCCTACAATCCTTCTGCATTTCCGCCGCCCATGGATGGGCAAGTGCCGCGAGGGCATGGATGCCCAGGAGCGGTCTCCATCCCTGGGGGTCAGATACCCGAGAACGGCCTGGCCGATCGTTCGCCCAAAAAAAGGTCCACTGGACCTTTGCATAGTCTGCTGCCTCTAAGAAAGATCAACACTGCCATCCTTGGCGAGACTTTTGTGTTTTTTATTAGCCCCGGCCCGGTCTTCCGTGACCGGTCGTTCGCAAAATAAAAGGTCCACAGGACCTTTTATTTTGCTCACCCCCTCGGGTGGTGTTGTTGATGGAGGGTTTTGAGGCGCTCACGGGCTACGTGGGTGTAGATCTGGGTGGTGGAGAGATCACTGTGGCCCAATAAGAGCTGGACTACCCGCAGGTCGGCGCCATGATTGAGCAGGTGGGTGGCGAAGGCGTGTCGCAGGGTGTGGGGGGAGATCTTCTTGCTGATGCCCGCAACCGGCGCATGTTTCTTAATTCGATACCAAAATGCCTGACGGGTCATGCCGCTGCCACGCCGGGTCGGAAAGAGATGCTCACAGACTCTTGCGCCAAGCAGATCCTGCCTGACGCCTCGGATAAATTTTTCCAGCCAGGTTTGAGCCTCCTCGCCCAAGGGCACCAAACGTTCCTTGCCACCTTTACCCACCACTCGCACCACGCCCTGGGTCAGGCTCACCTGCTCAGGCTTCAGATCGATCAGTTCGGAAACCCGCAAACCGGTTGCGTAGAGCACCTCCAGCATAACCCTGTCCCTGTAGCCTTCCATATCATCCAATTCAGGGGCCTGTAGCAATGCCTCCACCTCTGTCTCAGTCAGTGCGGTGGGCAGTGGCCTGCCAATCTTCGGCGCATCGATTCTGGCGCTTGGATCCTGCTGTATCCAGTTCTCCCTCAGAGCATGTTGATAAAACTGGCGTAATGTGGAGAGCATCCTGGCGCTCGAACGTGGCTTGTGTCCGTGACTGACGAGTTGTGCAAGATAGCTCAGCAAGTCAGTCCGTTTGGCCTGGAGCAGGCTCAGTTTTCGGTTCTGCAGCAACCATGCGGACACCTTGCGTAGATCAGTCTGATAGGCTGACAAGGTGTTTCGGCTCAAGCCCCGTTCCATCCACATTGCATCAGAAAAGGTTTCAATCAGACCCTGATCCTCAGCCGTTGGGCTCACAGCCAGCCCTCATGCATCAACAGCCAGCGTTTTATCTCCAGTTTAGGCCCCGAGCGCTGCCCCGAAAAGCCTCCAAGTCCTGACTTACCCACCACCCGATGACAGGGAATCACCAGGGGACAGGGATTACTGCGGCAGGCGTTCCCAATCGCTCTGGCGCTGCTGTTCAACTCTTCCGCCAACTGGCCATAGGTCTGAGTCTTGCCCATGGGAATCTGCTGCAAACGCTTCCAGACCTTGTTCTGAAACTCAGTGCCCTCGATTTTCAATTTCGTTTTGAGCGAAGCTGCCGGATTCTGAAGATAATGCTGAATCATCGTGACAACCCCGGCAACAGGACCAGCTCCGCCGGAAATCGACTTGGGGCGCGACGCAAGGAGATCGATATTTACTAAAAAGCCGTTCGCCATGATGATTCCCACAGAACCAAAAGGGGCGTGAACGATAGCTTGGTATTCCTGCGCCGATTTATTCATATGAACACCGTCAATTTTATGCCATTCTCAGCATCAGAAGCGTCAACAAATGGGCGATTTCGCTCAGACGATTATACTCCTGATTCAAACAGACTGAGTCAGAGTGTAATTTTACCTTCACTTGCCTGTAATCTTTCCACAGATCCTGTGGATAACTTTGTGTGTAAGGTGCTGACATCACCTTGCAACCCTTACAGAATAAGCCTTCATGTTAAATTGTAGTTTTTTTACACAATTTCTTTTTTTTATTATATTACAGCTACTTATACAGCTTTACTAACGATATGGTTGAGCACTTCCAGTTAACTCCGCTAAAAAATCCATCAGCCACCATCCAATGTGTATAAAATCAGTTGACCTGCCCAAACATTACTGATCTATAAAGAAGAATTAAATGAATATTCAGGGTGGCGGAGTTCTATTTTACAGTGAATATTAGATTGTCCAGACGCCCTTTGAACAGCACAATAGCAAGCCTATAACAGGTCCAATCATGCAAACAGATTTGAAGCCATTCTGGAAAATTGTTCCACTCAACGAAATGAGCCGCGAGCAGTGGGAATCACTCTGTGACGGCTGTGCGAAGTGTTGTCTGCAGAAACTCGAAGACGAAGACACTCGTGAGATTTACTTCACCAATATTGTGTGTGATTTGCTGGATTTAGAGAGTTGCCGCTGTACACAATATCCGGAACGGTCTGTTCTGGTTCCCACCTGTGTCACCCTGACCCTGGAGGAACTTCAGGACCCATACTGGCTACCATCAACCTGCGCCTACCGATTGCTTGCGGAAGGCAAGGGTCTACCACCATGGCATCCCCTGGTCTCCGGCGCCAGCAGCACAGTCGAAACCTCTGGTAACTCAATTAAAGGCAAGGTTGTCCGGGAATCCGATGCTGATGAGTGGGAATTTCACCTGGTCGACTGGATATAACAATGTCCACAATCTCCACTCTTACTGAATTTCTCGAAGCCACCGGTTCCCGGCTCTGCTACTTCGACATGGGCCGGCGGGTGAATCTGATTCCAAGGGATGCGTTTATTCAATTCGAGCTGACACTGGAGCCCTATCCTCTGCCACTGCAACAACAGGCCTGGTTGGGGATACTGTTCCTGGATCAATCAACCCATCAAACCGAACCACTGATCTGGTTCATCCGCTTCCCTCTGGATGAGCAGGGAAAATTGGTGCTCGCGGCAAGAGATGAGTTTCTACATCGCCTGATAGAGGCCGCGGAAATGAATCTGAAGACTGCGGACAGGAAAGAAAAACTGCAGAGCGCACTGCAGGATAATCCTTATGTGTTCCGTCCGAAACCTGAACGCATGGCAAACTTCCATGCCAAGGCGACACTTCTACTGAACCAGCCGGCTTCCCATTACTATGAGCATGCCCAGGAATATTTCAGCGGCAAACTCGGCTGGGAGCAATGGTCATTCCTAGGTTATCAGGGCATCGCGGATATCGCGGCGCGACAGGCGTTGGATGAGAATACTCATATCCTCTCTTCTGCGATCCCCCATCTGCCCCCTACTCCCCTGGAGGCCCTATGCCACTGTCTGGAAAACGAACACATCGCAGGGGATATTTCACAGGCACTGATTTCCAGGGCTGAGAAGGCCCTCACCACAGCAGATCCCGATCCACAGATACTGAGCGCCTGTCTGCGGGGATTCGCCCTTTCTCCCTCCGAAAGTCCCAAACAGCAGCTTCTCCATAAGATACTGTCACATGAAATATCCAGACGCAGTGATATTCTAGCCGCAATCAGCGGCCGTACCTGGGAGGTGTTGCTGGATGAACAGATCAGAGATCAGTATCTAGCGAGCCTTGCAGATAATGATCGGGGTCAGGATTTCTTCAACAATATCCTGAGTGACCTACTGTTTCTTCCCGCTACACGATCCACCATGCTCGATAGTCTGAGAAGCCAAGACCGGCCCAAACGTCTGGACGCGGCTATCGGTGAGTTTTTCAATCAGTTTCAGAAACATTGACACCACCGGTCGGTCATAGCGTTCAGACGGGTCGTGTGTGCAATCGCACCATGCGCCCCCCGATCCAAGTCTTATCGCTAAACATGTAACCTGTTTCGTGGTCTTACCACTTGTTATCGGACACAACAACACAACAGAGGATAGCGGAAATGCACAAAGGAACGCATCTGAAGGTCAAATTCAGCCGTGTAGTGGACGGTGATACCATCCGGGTCTTTCTTCCAGGTGATGAGAAGGATGAATCGCTGCGCATACTAGCGCTTGATACCGAAGAATCCAGCGCCGGCAGCAGTAAACCCGTCACCCCCTGGGGGAAAAAGGCGAAACAGCGGGCTGAGCTGTTTTTTCAGAATGCGCACGAAGTCGTCATCGAATTTCCCGGAAATGAGGATCTGGAGACCTGTCTGCAAAAATACCGGGGTAACTTTGGACGTCTGCTGATATTTGCCTATCGGGATGGCGTCGATTTTCAGGAAACCATGATACGCGAGGGTTACAGCCCGTATTTCATGAAATACGGCAATGCGGAATTCACCAGCCACCACCTGCGCTACCAAAACGCCGAACAGGAGGCCCAACGCCATCATCTCGGCGTATGGGATCAGATTACGGTGAATGGCGTCGTGCATCGAAATTATGCGGCGCTGAGCACCTGGTGGCAGCTGCGCGCAACGGTCATTAATGATTACCGCACCATTCGTGCAATCGATCAATCAGTACTGAATACCCGGCTCGACTACAAAAGCCTGGAAACCAAAGCCGAGACCAGTGAACTGGTGACGGTGTTCACCGAGTTGCGGTCCCACACCCGGGTCGGAGGACGCCATGGACTCATCGGTATCGGTTCTATACAACAACCATTCAATCTGTTTATCCCGAATATCGACTCACCGTCCGGTCAGGAGATACTGAATCTATTGGAAGCACGCTACATCAGTCGTGGGGATGACCATCCAAGAAGAAGTTATGCCTATGTGAGCGGACAACTGAGTAGCTATAACAACCGGCCACAGATGGTCGTCACCTCAGCCGATCAAATCTCAGACGGCATCATCAACCGGGTGGATCTCACTCCGCAGGTCGCCATTCGAATTACCTCGCTCCTACCCAACCCTACCGGAGCAGATGCAGGTTTCGAGCGCCTGCAACTGAGCAATACGGGCAGCATCGAAGTCAGCCTGGAAGGCTGGTCAATGCGGGATCGTTCAGGCAGGCGTTTAGTCCTGCATGGGGGCATTGAGCCCGGTGAGATCGCAGATATCCAGCTCCAAGCCGGGGAGATGCCTCTCAACAACACAGGCGATGAAATCACCCTCATCGATGAGAATGGAAAGATAATGAATGCAGTGTCCTACACCGCGAGTGATGTCATTGCAGGTCAATCGATCCAGTTCACATAACGCTGAACGACCCATCTGTGAGTGCATTTGCCGTGTAACTGATGTTGATAGTAGAGAGGGCCACCTGATTGAGAAATCTAATTCTGATTTTTCTGCTTACCTGTTCCACTCAGGCGGAGGCTTTTTTCTGTTTTTCATTATCTGACGAGAACCGATACCGATCAAAGCCACGCCGTTTTGCTGGTTATCCGCCAGCCCTGATCTACCCTCCAGCACCTGTTCTCACACAGCATTTCTGGAGAGAGACGCCCTCCACCTGGAAGACTCCCCACCCAGATGCCGCTTCAGAGGATCTTGCGCCGGAGATTATTGAGGGTTATAGGTTCCGGCCAATCCGGCATAGGGGAAAGATTCCGATGAATTTTCCACTGAATCCGGCAGCGCCGCTTAAATAGGCTACCCGGCCATGTGTGCCGGGCCTACAGGTTCAATCTTCAGGTCACTGCACTTTCTTCTGTATCTTCTTCATGGGCATCTTGGTGCGCATGCAGTTATCTGCCTCCTCCCGAGTGTTACTCGTGCCCAGGCACTCATGTATGGCGGTATTTCGTTTGATGGAGCGATCCATTCCCGTCAGCATCATTTTTTTGTTTTCAGGGGTCCATTTGAAATCATCCGGCGTCTTACTGGTTACTGCCTTTCCCTGTCCACCGGATTGTTGCTGAATCTCCTGCACTTTCTGCGCCATGGCGTTCATGCACTTTTCCATGTCTTCCTTGGATTCCGCCTTGCTGACACACTCCCGGGTCTCCTTCATTGTCGGTAAAGTCTTCTCGATGATTGGCCCCATCGTCTTCTTGAACTGATCGAAACTTGGCGGGGCCGACGTCTGCTCCTCCGGGGCTTGCGCCAGCACAAGAGAAGGCAACAGTAAAAAAGGTAATAGAATTTTCATAATTTTTCACTCCTCAGATATTTGTGGCCGAGACCTTACCCTACTCTTTCCGCTTAGACCAGTTTCAACACACTATCAGTAGAAACCGCAGGATCGGACAGGCTAGAATGGCTCTAGCAAAGGGTAGAATCCCCGGATTCAGTTCCCTGTGACCAACTATTTCTTCAGGAGTTTCCAAGTGACAGAAAAAACCGTCGACGTTGCCATCCTCGGCTCCGGCACAGCCGGCCTAAACGCTACCAGCCGGGTCGGTCCAGCAGGCAAGAGCTTCGTACTGATCAACGGCGGCGAGCCGGGGACCACCTGCGCCAGGGTGGGCTGCATGCCCTCGAAGGCATTGATACATGTCGCTGAAGACTACCATCGCCGCACCCACCTGGGACGATATGGCGTCGATGGACACCAGGAGATGAATATCGATATCCCTGAAGCGATGGAACACGTACAGGACCTGCGGGACAACTTCGTCGACCGGGTGCTATCCAACAGTACCGATAACATGGGGGAGAAATTCATCGAGGCCTACGCCAAGTTTGTCGACCCCCACACCCTTGAATTGGATAACGGCGACCGGATCATCGCCGACAAGATTATCATCGCCACCGGCTCGCGGCCTGTAGTGCCTGAGGCCTGGAAGAGGTTTGGCGACAAGGTGTTGACAACAGACAGTTTTTTCGAGCAGGAGGATCTGCCTAAATCAGTGGCGGTCATTGGCCTGGGTGTGATCGGACTCGAACTTGGACAATCACTCAGCCGGCTCGATATCGAGGTAACCGGCTTCGATGCGGCGGAAACCATCGGCGGTGCGACCGACCCGGAGGTCACCAAGATGGCCTTGGAGATCATGCGCAGGGATTTCGATATCACCCTCGGCAAACCCGTTGAGATCACTGAAGAGGGTGAGCAACTCAGGGTCAGTGCAGGTGAGCATTCAGTGATCGTCGACAAGGTCCTCTGCTCGATCGGCCGTACGCCGAATGTC
>JBDLIT010000178.1:0-7172 GCA_039714735.1 Pseudomonadota bacterium | reverse complement strand
GGATAAGGGATAATCAGCGTATGAAGACAAGTGAAGAATCTGTACATGTTGCACTTGTGACCGTGGAGCTGTTCATCCCTTTTGCTCATTCGCTAAAGGAAAAGCGCAGTGTGGTACGGGGCTTGAGGGATCAGATCAGGGCCCGGTTCAATGCATCGGTTGCCGAGTTTGGTTATCAGGACAAATGGCAACGCGCATTGATTGGCGTGGGCATGTTAAGTGGGGATAAGCACAAGCTCGAGGCAGATATGGCCCGGGTACGACAGCTTTGTGAGGAGATGCCTCTCGTCGAGATCGTTGATATCAGCCATGAGTGGCTTTAGTGATGATGAAGGGAAGCAGAGCTATTTTTACTGTTAGAAAAAATCAGCATAACTTTGTCTTTGCAGGCCGGAGCGGCAGCATCCCACTCTGGGTCAAGCTCTGCTATACGGGATTTATCGTCATACTGGTGCCGGCCTACTGGTGGCAGTATGGCCCGGCCAATTTTCTGTGGGGCTCGAATGTGGCACTGTTGGTCACAGTGCTCGGGCTTTGGCTGGAATCATCGTTGCTGGTCAGCATGATGGCGCTGGTGGTGCTGATCCCCGAGCTGGGATGGACCGTTGATTTCACCGTTCGACTCATCGCCGGTCCGGAGGCTGTCAACTATAGTGGAACTCGCTACATGTTTGATCCCGGCATCCCGTTGTTCGTGCGCGGCCTGTCTCTGTATCATCCTGCCTTGCCAATATTCCTGCTGTGGGCCATCCATCGCCTCGGCTACTATCGCAAGGCCCTGCTGGGCCAAACCCTGTTCTGCTGGATAGTGCTCCCATTGAGTTACCTGGTGAGTAAACCGGCCGCAAATATCAACTGGGTATTCGGTTTTATCGATCCGCCCCAGCAGTGGCTGCCGGGTGCCGCTTATGTCCTGTTCCTGATGGTCTTGTACCCGTTGGTGTTATACCTGCCTACTCATCTGCTGTTGCGGCGTGTGTTTCGATAAGCGAACTTCCTGCATGGGAATCAAGGGATCTGATACCATTATTTCTCATTAGCCAATGCCAGGACTGCTTCATACACGCCCTGTACCACCATGGCCATACGCTGGTAATCCAGGCGTTCCGGCCTGTCCAGTGGGGAGTGGTAAGCCTCATTACGGTAGAAGGCGGTATCGGTAATCATCACGGCAGGCAGGCCGGCATCCCAGAAGTTCACGTGATCGGAAAACTCCACGCCCGGCAGGGAAGCAGGTGCATTCAGTGAATAGACTGGCAGCGGGCTCGCCTTGCGCATGGCGCGTTTGATGGTTCGCACACCGGCGCCTTTCAGCAACTGCCCGACGACGGCGACGAAATTGCCTCGATCCGAATAAAACCATTTCATCAGCGGTAGTGGATAAAGCTGACTGCCTGGGGCGTCATTGAAATAGCCGATCATCTCCAGCGCGAACATCATCCTTACCCGGGCATTCTGCTGCTTCAGCAGTTTGACATGCTGCGCGCTGCCCATGAATTCGGTTCGGAAATAGGGTGGCTCTTCCAGAGTATAGGCGGCCAGCTCGACGCGCATTGGCAGGGACGCATCTTTGAGCAGCTGCGCCAGCTCGATGAGGCCGGCCACACCACTGGCGTTATCATCAGCACCCGGCTGTTCGCCCGCCGTATCGTAGTGGGCCCCGACGATGATTCGCTCGGTGGTATCGGGGCCAAAGGCTGCGATGACGTTGCTGTATTCTCTGCCGTTGACCTCGTAGGTGTGCAGGTGAACATCGGCGCCAGTTTCCGACACGGCATCCTGGATATACGCCGCGACTTGCATGAGGTTTTCCGGGTGACCCTCGTCCCGCGGGTAGAATGATCCTGCAATCGTTTCAACATGTTGGCGCAAGCGCAGGGGATCAACGCTCATGTCGACCTCCTTCTGATCTACCGGGAAGATCGGCTGGGTAGTCGTTGCCCACACTGTGATCAATGCAGTGGCCAGGAACAGGGCTGTGATTATCCATTGCCTCATTTTCAAACAGAAAGGTAATAGTTGAAATATACATTATCATCCTGATGGAGATGATAGTGAGAATTATTAAAAATACATTCTCTAGCCTACTATACTGCAGGTAGCTCGATGCACAAAGGCTGTAACCTATCCGTTCTGGGAAGGGGCGCTTGAGGGGGATGCGAAGTTGAATAAACTGGTGCGGCTGTTAGGTCAAAGCGATATTGAAGAGCATGAACAGCTCAACGCTTAGTAGCCATGGCTGTACCGATCGTCATGGGGCATGTCCTTTTACTGCTCATTTTTCCGGTGTAACATTGCTCTGCGCAAGGGCTGTGATTGCAAGCCGGTTGATCTGCACCGGTTCGCGTGGATAGACGCGAACATAGTAATTTCCCGCCTCTTCAATAGAAAACGGGATGACTATCCGCTGTTCATTGGAGATGTAGCAGTCCTCAACGACCAAATCAAATGTTTCGGAGACAAGATGGGCTGAAACCTTTGTATCCCTCGCAAATTTCAACTCAAGTTGGTATTGTCCGGGAGTGAACGGACCTATAGGAATGAAGTAGTTTTTCTCCTGAAGCGTCGCCATCTTCTCCAGCATGTCACCACTCCAGACCCTTTGTGGAGGGATAGGCGCCGGCATCGGATAGTAGGCGCATTTTTCTTTCATGTGATTGAGGATGACGAAGAGCTCCCTTTGCAGCCACTTTTTTTCAGATGCCTCGTCGTAGTATCGAACGATATGATTCACTGATGCCTCGAAAGTATCATCGAAACTCAATCGTCCACTGCATTGCGCCTCATGGCATCTTGCACAGATGGTGTTGAAGATCACTACCGACTCGGTGAAGGCTTCGTCCTCGGTGGCAAAAACACTCCCTGGGACGAGATAGAAAGCAACCATCAACGATGCAAATTTGAAAGGAAACGCATATTCACCACGCATCACGACACCCCTCGGTTGGCGAGTAAGGATAAGTAAGTTGCAAGCCGATTTCTTTAACGATAGTTGACCGTCCAATGTAAAGAGACAATCAAGTCATCATCAAAGAGCTATCAAAACAGTTTTCGCCAGGTTAAGGGGGGGGTTCTGGATTTTGTACCGCAGAGATAAGCGGAAATCACCTATCTTTGCTAGCATAGCCTCTGTAGATCTGACTGCAATTTCTTATCAGGGGTACAAAATCATGAAAATTGTAAGACATGGTTTATCTCCGGTGACTTGAAATACTTTGAGAGCGAAGAGGATGCATTGGCCTGGCTCAACGAATGAATGGGGTAAAGGAGATGATTGCGTGGATGGCTCTGAACTTGTCAATAATACCTTGAATGAGTAGCAGTGAAGAGTAATTTCAGCTTAATTCAGGCAATTGTTCTGATTGCGATGCTAGGTCTGCTCTATTTCAGCCTGCAAAGATTTCAACAGAGTCCGCCGTTGCCGGAAATCCCCTACACCGAATTCAAAAAGCTGTTAAAAGAGGGCGATATCGGCAAGCTGCATCAAACAGGCCAGGTCATGGAAGGTGAGCTGAAGACCGCTGCTCCTCTTGGTGATTCCACCGCCCCCACTTCCCGCTTCCGCACCGTTGTGCCGGCGTTTGGCGACGATGAATTGCTACCGCTGGTGGAATGGAAAGAGGTGCCTTTACGAGTGACGCCGGAGTCAGAAGCAGGTCGGGGCAACTGGCTTCTGTCATGGCTTCCGTTACTGTTTCTGCTGTTGATTTATCTCTTCTTTTTACGGCGTATGTCCCAAAATGTCTCCGGTGGCATGGGACGTGGCGGGACACTGGATAAATTCCTGAACCCCGGCTCTTCCGACAAGGAAGGCAAAATACCTGACATCAGCTTTGATGATGTGGCGGGGCAGGATAACGCCAAGCGTGAAGTCACCGAGCTGGTGGATTATCTGGGCAATCCCGACAGCTATAACAAACTTGGCGCCTATATTCCGCACGGACTGTTGCTGATGGGTGCGCCCGGTACCGGAAAAACACTGATGGCCCGGGCACTTGCAGGCGAGGCGAAAGTCCCGTTCTTCTCCATTTCGGCGTCGGAATTTATTGAAGTTTTCGTCGGTGTGGGTGCATCAAGAGTGCGCCGGATGTTCGCCCAGGCCAAGGAGCGCGCACCCAGCATCATCTTTATCGACGAACTCGACAGTGTGGGTCGAATCCGTGGCACCGGACTCGGTGGTGGCCACGATGAGCGTGAACAGACCCTGAACCAGATACTGGCGGAGATGGACGGCTTCTCCGGCCTTGAGGCGGTGATAGTAATCGCCGCCACCAATCGACCCGACGTACTCGATCCAGCGCTGTTGCGGCCGGGACGTTTCGACCGTCATGTCACCCTCGACCTGCCCGATCTCGATGCCCGTGTCGCCATACTGAAAGTGCATACCCGCAAGGTGCCGCTGGCTGAGAACGTCAACCTGAAAGAGGTAGCGGCAAGCATACCTGGCTTCTCCGGTGCGGATATTAAAAACCTGGTGAATGAAGCAGCCATGCGTGCCGCGAGGGAAAATCGCGGACAGGTCATGCAGGAAGATTTCGATGATATGCGTGACAAGATACTCATGGGCACCGTACGCACGCTTGCCATACAGCCTGAAGAGAGACACTGTCTGGCGGTACACGAATGCGGCCACGCCATCGCGGCCTACTACCTGCCTTATGCCGACCCGTTGTTTAAAGTGACGATTATTCCCCGCGGGCATACTCTCGGCGCCACCCACCAGCTGCCGGAGCAGGAGCGTCATACACTGTCAAAAAAATACCTGAGTGACCGTCTCGCCGTCATGCTGGGCGGACGCGTCGCCGAAAAATTTCTGCTGGATAGCATCAGCTCCGGCGCCGATGACGACATCCGCCAGGCAACCGCACTGGCGCGCTCCATGGTCGGCCGCTGGGGCATGTCGGAGGAGATCGGCCCCATGGATGTCCGTGAAAACGAAGAGCACCCCTTTCTTGGCCGCGAAATCGCCCAGCCGCGCCGCTTCAGCGAAGCCACTGCACAGGCTGTAGACAAGGCGGTGAAAGAGCTGCTGCATGAGGCGGAAAAACGCGCCGAAAGCATCATGCAGAGCCACAGCGATCAACTGAAACATCTGATTCAAGCGTTGGAAAAGCACGAGACTTTGAACAGGGAACAGATTGAGCAAACATTGGGAAAACAGACTGCAACCTAGATCATAGTACGCACTTTTTAGCAGGGTATCATCCCTGTTGCTGCATTTTCTCTGAGCCCATCAGTGCATGTGGGACTTCTGTAATTTTCCGGTAATTCAACTATTGCATTCCTCGTAGGAATGGCTTCAGACAAATTTAATGACTGGCAGAACGCCATAACAGCAATCTGTCAGCGAAGCCTGGGCACGAAAATTTCGATCATTCCGGGGCTCTGCCTGCGTCTCATTGACTGCATATCAGCATCATTTGGCAGTATTATCCATTGCGAAAAAGTGCCGGATTGCATCATACGCACCCTTCCGGATGGATCTTGTTGAAGCTGGCGGCTGCTGATAGTGATGCGTCTGCCTGCAACATTGAGGTTGATCTGATCAGCATTTTGACCCATTGATGCAATTTGGATATGGTAGCCATCAGGTGCGGAGAAATGCTGAATCTGAAAGCCGGAGGATATCTGCGAACTGCTATGCCACTGCTGGTAACTCTGAGGAACCTGCGGATATTGTGACCAAGTAGACCAGGAAGACCACGCAGTCGCATTGTGCATTGCAGATAAGATCAGCAGTGCGCCAAGTATCAGGGAGAGTTTTTTCATGATGGCATTTCCTGTTTGTGCGATAAAAGGATTCTTACGCTTCTCAATATAGACGATCACTGCTTCATGCAGGAAATTTCCAGTTTACCAGTTGATGAGAGATTTGCGCTGTAGAGTTTTTCTGTGGTTGGACTGTAGATGGAATTTACGCAGTCCAAGTAGACGCAGTCTATCAGTGAATCATATCGTTCGTTACTACGGGGAGGCATCTGAAAAAAAGTGGCTGCAAAGGGAGCTCTTCGTCATTCTCAATCACATGAAAGAGAAATGCGCCTACTATCCAATGCCGGCGCCTATCCCCCCACAAAGGGTCTGGAGTGGTGAGATATTGGAGAAGATGGCGACTCTCCTCGAGAGAAACTACTTTATTCCCATCGCCCCTTCATTCCCGGACGTTACCAGCTTGAATTGAAGCTTGACAAGGATGCAAAGGTGACAGCCCATCTTGTCTCTGAAACATTTGAAATGGTTGTTGAGGATTGCTACCTCTCCAGTGAGCAGGAGATAGTCATCCCGTTTTCGATTGAAGAGACGGGAAATTATTTTGTTCGTGTCTATCCACGCGAACCGGTGCAGATCAACCAGCTTGCAATCACAGCCCCTGCGCAGAGCAATGTTACACCGGAAAAATGAGCAGTAAAAGGGCATGCCCCATGGTGACACGGCGAATTTATTAGGCCACTTGACGAGTATTCAGAGTTACGCGAGTTAATCATTCCCTTTGGCGAATCTGGATTTGTGACGCTTTATCGCTTTGATATCGCAACCGATTCAGTCTATATGCTGGCGATTCGGCAGCAGAAAGAAGCAGGTGACCAAACTAAAGTTTCTCAATATTTCATTCGCAAAATGATTCACCGATAGCGATACCCCATGCAGTTTGTGTACGCCACGTCGTATGCTGCCTGGGGATCCTGTCCCATACTGTGGCCCACAGCAGCACCCGCTCCAGCCCCGACAACAGTGCCGACGCCCCTGTAGCTTCCTACCCGGCCATAGTGATAATGACCACCGTGCCAGCCCGGGTGGTAGCCATACCCGTAGCGAGACGCCTCCGCGCCAACAGCATTCCCGATAATGCCCCCAATTGTCGCCCCTGCAATACTCCTGGCCACATTGCCGGTACTTGCCTGCGAAGAGACACGGCTTGCCTCTTGCCTGCATCTTGCCTCGCGTGTCTGTCCCGGTCCGACACTCGGCCCTGTCGCGGCCTGGTATTGCCCGGTCTGGCAACCGGCTGTACTCGTGGCAATCACTAGAACAACACCTAATCGATCAAGTTTCAACATGCTTCATCTCCTCTTGAGGAGGCTCTGACCAAGTCGCTTCGCCTACAGGGATGTAGGTGAGGGGCGTGAGCAGGATGCGGAAGCTTCGCCTACAGGGATGTAGGTGAGGGGCGT
>JBDLIT010000177.1:0-7273 GCA_039714735.1 Pseudomonadota bacterium | reverse complement strand
GAGGCATCGCCATTCACACTGCCAAAGGTATCACCCACCACCACCACGTTACCTATGGGGTCGATCGCAATGTCGTTGCCATAATCGGTAGTATCTGTACCTAACAGCGCGGTCCAGCCCGCATCATCACCTACAACGCCAGCGCCAGGACCAGCGCCACCGCCTCCACCACCATTGCCTGCATGAGTCAGGGCGGAAGAAACAATTAAGGGAATCAACACAACAAAAGAAATGGTTATTTGTTTAAGTTTACGAAGTGACATTCATTAATCCCTATCAATTGTCAGTTGGTTAGTTTTGATATCCCATGCCAAACTCTCAAAAGAGAGAAGCGATTAGCAATAAGAGGCGCCAGTGAATAAGAAGTTTAATACCTTCTAATATAGAATATCAGTACTTAAATTCTTTATCAAGATGATGGGAGTCAGCGTCAGAACATGACGCGTTTGTCCACTGTACAAACGGTGTGCTTCGTAAGTTAACCTTCCCATGCCATCCATGGCGAAGCATGGGTGCTCCAACTCACCCCCAGCCCGGCCTTCCGTGCCCGGTCGTTCGCCGAGCTGCGTTTGTCCACTGGACAAATGGTCTCGGCTCACCCAAGTTGTTGCCTGGTCCAGCTGACGATACCACCCGCATCCATAGCGCCTGGCTGGCGGGCAATTTCACGTCCGTTACGCATCAGCATCAGGGTTGGAATACTGCGGATGCCATACTGAGCGCCCAGCTGTTGTTCCTCTTCGGTATTCACCTTCACCAGCCGCACATGGGGCTCCAGCTGCTTGGCAGCCTGCTCAAAGGCTGGAGCCATCATCCGGCAGGGGGCACACCAGGGGGCCCAGAAATCTATCAATATTGGGATATCGCTTTTCTGCGCATGACGGTTAAAACGATTGGCATTCAATGCCAGGGGCTCGCCGGAAAACAGGTTCTGGCGGCACTTGCCACATTTGGCGCCCTCTCCCATGCGGGAGACCGGCACCCGGTTGATACCGTCACAATGCGGGCAAACGATATGTAATGATTCAGACATGGTCGTTGATTCCTAAAAATTTCGGCATTCTTTATCAATGGGTCCGAAGTCCGGCAATTTCAACCTAGAATCCTCAGTTGGACGGGGTGGAGTGTGCGTTTGTGGTGGTGCAGGTCAAGGCACAATGACGCGGAATAGTTATTCTATTCCAAGGAATTGTAACGCCGACATGCGCCGCCACAAGCATGCAATCCACCTCGTAGCGTGCTTCACCCAGTGAGTGAAGGTGTCTATTGAATAAAACAAAAAATAATTTCAAATCGTTAACAGTAGAATGGAGCGGTCAACTGAGGATTCTAGGTTCAAGCACCTTGTATCTTTACACCAATCGGTATAATAGCCCGATTGAAAGTAAAATCTGACAGGATCAAGAGCGTATGGCTGACTCACCCTATATTTTCGAGGTAACTACTGAAAATTTCCCTCAAGTTGTCCTCGATGGCTCTCACCAATATCCGGTGCTGGTCGACTTCTGGGCCGACTGGTGCGCCCCCTGTAAGTCGCTGATGCCGATGCTGGCCAAACTGGCGGATGAGTATCAGGGCAAATTCATCCTGGCCAAGGTCAATACCGAGGAACAGCGGGAACTGGCGGGACAGTTCGGGATTCGCAGCCTGCCGACGGTCAAGCTGTTTCAAGATGGCCAGCCGGTGGATGAGTTCATGGGCGCCCTGCCGGAGGCCGATGTCCGGGCCTTCCTGGATAAATATATCTCCCGTGAGTCGGACCTGCTGCTCGCTCAGGCCGATCAGCTTCTCCTGCAGGGCAATGCGCAAAAGGCCGGGGAACTGATCAACCAGGCCAATCTCATGGACCCGGAGAATCCACGGGTAAAGCTCTCCTATGCCCGCTATAAGGCCACCCTGGGTGAGTTGGCGGATGCAGAACGTCTGCTGCAGGAACTCCCGCTGGAAGAGAGAGAAAAACCGGAAGTGGTCTCCATGCTGGCGCGGATTAAATTCGACCGGGCCACCAACGAGGCGCCGGCGGTGGAAGAACTCGAAAGCATCCTGGCTCAGGATCCGGCAAACAGCGAGGCCCTCTATCAGCTGGCATCCCACCACATCATGCAGACCGAATATGAAGCCGCCCTCGAACTGCTACTCAGCCTGATGCAGAGGGACCGGAAGTATGGCGACGATGCAGGACGCAAGGGCATGCTGCAGATCTTCGACATGCTCGGCGGCGAGGGTGAGCTGGTAAAACGTTACCGCAACCGCATGTTCAACGCGCTGCACTGATGGGACAGATGCAAACGACACACAATAAACGTCCCGAACTCGGTTTCGGCCTCGGGTTGCGCCGGGAACTGGTGCAGCCGCTCATCGAACGGCGACCCGCTATTGACTGGCTGGAGATTCTTTCAGACGGATACCTGAACGCCAATGCCGAGCAACTTGCCGAGCTGGAACAGATTCATGAACGCTATCCTCTGGTGATGCATGGCGGGGCGCTCTCGGTGGGTGGCCCGGATCCACTGGACCGCATCTACCTTGCCCAGCTCAAGACCCTGGCGGACCGGATACAACCGGCGCTGATCTCAGACCATCTGTGCTGGACTCCACCCGGGATGTCACACAGCTATGACCTGCGCCCCCTGCCCCATACCCTGGAGATGATCGATCACCTGATCCCCAGGATCAGGGCCGTGCAGGATACCCTCGGCCAGCCCATTCTGCTGGAAAATATCCCGGACACCCATCCCCGGAGTGCTGGTGAAATGCCGGAATGGGAGTTTATCAGCCGGGTTGCGGAGTCTTCCGACTCGCTGATTCTGCTGGACCTGAACAACATTGTACTGAACAGCGTCCCACAAGGCTTTGAACCTTCGACCTATATTATAAACCTGCCGGCAGAGCGAATCTGGCAGATCCATCTTGCCCCCCTGATGAACAAGCCAGAATATGAGTGGGATACCGGCAGTGATAGCAGCCCTGATCCGGTCTGGAATCTCTACCTCAAGGTTATCGGCCATTGTGGACCCGTGCCCACGATGCTGGAGAGAAATGATGACATACCGCCACTGGATGAACTCCTGATGGAACTGGAGCAGGTCAAGGCAGTGGCAACCAGGGCCTGAGCAGATTTCCGATTGATGCAGCCGCAGAGTGAAATCGAGGGAACATTCATCCAACAAATCAGGTGATAATCTAAGTAAAGATCGTCGACCGGCAGTGATGTGATTGAACGACTTGTCAAAATCTTGTCTATTCTTCCACTTGATAGATAGTGACAACCAGGAACGAGAACCATGCAAAAACCCGAGATCAAACAGGATCCCATGTATCAGCTGTTGCGGGATGAGAAGACCGCCGAGTTCAACCAGCGCCGCGCGGCGGGTGAGACCTGTCATCTGCAGGGCGCCGATCTGCGCGGGCTGGACCTGCGTAGTATGGTCGTAAAAGGGTTGGACCTGAGCGATACCTATCTACGGCAGACGGATCTGCGGGGTTTGGATCTGCGGGAAACCCGCCTTGAAGGCGCCAGCATTAATGGAGCGAAGATCTCCGGCACCTTTTTCCCCAAGGAACTGTCACCGGAGGAGATCACCCTGTCACTGGTGCATGGCACCCGGTTACGCTACCGATAAAATCCAGCCTAAGGGGTGTCGAACTGGGCCAGGATATTCCGCGCCACCCGGCGCTGGTCGGCATTCCCCTCCTCGAGGACCTCATACAGCAGTTCCCTGGCCTGATCGACTTCACCCGCATCGCGCAGGGTCTGGACATGCTGCAGCTTATCCTCTGCAGACAGTTCTTCGTCCTCCTCTTCCGTCTCGATGGAATCCAGCTCAGCCTCCATTTCATCATCGGTCAGGGGCACGAAACGGTCGGCATCGATAGTCTCACTGGCAGGGTCGATATCTGTGCCTACCGGCAGTGTGCTTGTCTCAACAGCATCACCGGCTGTGCCGGAGCCGGCAGCGGTGGCGGCAGCCGCCATGGGTTCAGGTGAACTCGCTTCCTGCATATCCTCCCGGTTTCTAACGAAGCCCTTGGAGAAGATAAGCCCAAGCTCGAACAACACCCACATCGGAAAGGCCAGCAATGTCTGGGAGATTACATCCGGCGGGGTGAGAAACATACCCGCGACGAAGGCGCCGACAATCACGTAGGGTCGCTTCTGTTTCAGGCTCTCGGGGGTGGTGATTCCCATCCAGACCAGGATGATGGTGGCGATTGGAACCTCGAAGGCCACCCCAAAAGCAAAGAAGAGTGTCATCACAAAGTCGAGATAACTACCCATGTCGGTGGAAATCTCGATACCCTCAGGCGCGGTGCTGGTGAGGAAGGCGAACACCAGCGGGAAGACCACGAAATAGGCGAACGCCATGCCCAGGTAGAAGAGCAGGGTGCTGGAGACCAGCAGAGGCATCACCAGCTTCTTCTCATGCTTATACAGTCCCGGCGCCACGAAGGCCCAGAACTGATAGAGAATGAAAGGCACTGCAATAAAAATAGCCAGCTGCAGGCTGAGCTTGAACGGAATCAGAAAAGGGTCGATGGGTTTGGTGGAGATCATGCTGCTGCCTTGCGGCAGCGTATCTCTCAGTGGCTCGGAGACCAGGATGTAGAGATCATTGGCGAAAGGAAACAACACCAGAAAGACCGCCAGCACCACCAGCACCATGCGCAGTATCCGATCACGCAGTTCCAGTAAGTGGGCGACTAGCGGTTGCTCCTGTGATGGGGATTGGCTGTCAGCCGTCATTATTTTGCAAATGATTACTTCTTATCTTCGGAGGCCGGTTGACCCTCGAGCGGTTTTTTGGAATCAGTGGCGAACTGTTGCGTATTTCGCTTGATCGACTCGAACTCCTGCTCGGTCTCTTCAATGATCTCATGCAGGGGGTTGGCCTTTTTCACCTGTTCATCGAGGATTTGCTTCAGCTCTTCCGCCTTGATCTCCTTATCGATATCCGACTTCACGCTGGCCACGAAACGCCTGCCCCGGCCTATCCAGTGACCTGCCGTGCGTGCAACCTTCGGCAGCCGTTCAGGCCCGATCACGACCAATGCCACGATCGCAATAATACTCAGTTCCCAGAAACCGACATCAAACATAGATCAGGACTCAGGTGCTGTTCTGTTCAAGTCTTGTCTTTTTCCTTGGAGGTCACTTCACCCTCTACGGTAGTGCCTTCAGTCTTTTCGATCTGGTCAGTAGACTTGTCTTCCTGCTTTTCCCCATCCGACATGGATTTTTTGAAGCCCTTGATGGCGCCCCCAAGATCGCCACCGATATTTTTCAATCGCTTGGTGCCGAACAATAGCAGGACAATGGCCAAGATAATCAACAGCTGCCAGATACTGATACCGCCAATACCCATAGTATTCACCACTCCCCGGCTGCATGCCGGCAATAATTAATTTAGATTCAGAGATGTCTGATTTTTTCAGGCAATTAAGCGGGGGATGATACCCCAGATGCAGGTTGGCCGTAACCCACCCAGCTTCCTGCCTTTAGACAGTCGTTGATTCATTGGAATCTGTAGTTATTGCTTTCGGCTCGCCTTCTCTTCCAGTCCGGAGAGACCGAAACGCCTTTGCAGTTCCCGCAACACATCATCCGGCCCCAATCCCTGATGCGCCAACAGGACCAGACTGTGAAACCAGAGATCCGCGGTTTCATAGACAATCTTGTCCGCTACCCCATCCTTGGCAGCCATCACCGTTTCGGTGGCCTCCTCGCCAATCTTCTTGAGGATGGCATCCAGCCCCTTGGCATAGAGTTTCGCCACATAGGAGCTGTCGGGATCCGCCAGTTTGCGCTCCTCCAACACCTGGGCCAGTTGGGTCAGTACGTCACTCATCATTAACCATTCGACTAGTTGCCTATTTTAGCCACAACAACCTTGAAAAATCCGCAAATGAACGCAAATGCAGTGAAAATATCATTTCTTTTCAGGCCACCATGGATTGTTAGGCGATATACCCCCATTCTTTGAACTTTGTTTGTAGCTCAGGCTCGTTTTTGAATGCCTGAAAGTAGATATACTCAGGAGCTAAATCCGCACCATTTGGCCAAACAATAGTTTCCAGCTCTTCATCAACCGCAAAAGCCGAAAATTTCGATTTGTTTTTTAATGGCTCAAATACAGACCCCTTCAAAGCACCAACTAGATCGGCAACACCCTCCCGGCCATCATTGAAAGTTACTTTTACCTTATAATCTTCAATATACCTAGCATCAGTGACATGAAGAAACATACTTATTACTCCAGCGGTTCTATTGGCTTTGGTGCTTGATCGTTTTGACAAAGTTCCCAATCTTCAATTAACTCGTTTTTGTGCAGTTCATACCATTCGAGAACATGTCGGAGCGCTCGCTTTGGGAATTTACCATCTACTACACCAGTGAGAATATCTACCGTGATTTCGTATTCGGCATACTTTGCATGAAAATGGGGCGGGGCATGGTCATCCCAATACATGGCTATAATTATTCCGAGAAATCTGCTAATGACTGGCATATGCCTTTTCTTTCTATCGTCGCCTAGCTATTTGTAGATCTGTTTCGGGTCTTTCACGACAGGCAGTACTTCGACCCAGGCACCATCCCGCAGTTCCCGGTAGAAACAGTTGTGGCGGCCGGTATGGCAGGCGATTCCGCCCTTCTGCTCCACCTCCAGCAACACCACATCCGCATCACAGTCGACCCGCATCGACTTCACCACCTGCTGGTGCCCCGACTCCTCGCCCTTGTGCCAGAGTTTCTGGCGGGAGCGGGAGAAGTAGACCGCATGGCCGGTCTGCTCAGTCAATTGCAAGGCCTCGCGATTCATCCAGGCCATCATCAGGATGGCGCCGGTGCCGGTTTCCTGGGCGATAGCCGGAACCAGGCCGTCGCTATCCCATTTGATTACATCCTGCCAACTCATAACCGCACCTCCACACCTTGCGCCTGCATGAACCGTTTGGCTTCGCCGATGCTGTACTCGGCGAAGTGAAAGATACTGGCGGCCAGCACCGCATCCGCCGCACCCTGTTTGACCCCATCCACCAGGTGCTGCAGCTCGCCAACCCCTCCGGAAGCGATCACCGGGATCGGCACCGCCTCGGCGATCGCCCGGGTAAGCTTGTTATCAAAACCAATCTTGGTGCCGTCACGGTCCATGCTGGTGAGCAGGATCTCACCGGCGCCATAATCGGCCATCTTTTTCGCCCACTCAATGGCATCGATGCCGGTGGGTTTACGCCCGCCGTGGGTGAAGATTTCCCACTTCAGGGGCTCCCCTTC
>JBDLIT010000176.1:0-7340 GCA_039714735.1 Pseudomonadota bacterium | reverse complement strand
ATTTCCGCTGATGAATAAGCCGCGCAACCAATATATAACAGGGTGATTCGTCTATGCGTTATGTGACTGGTAGCGGTATTGGGGTCAGTCTCGATTGATCATGTCATGAAAAACAAATTACGGGGACAGTTTACTAAATTTCGTTAATTCTCTTCAATGAAAGTTTGTGCACACCGGTTGCAGCGCTGGGTCACGTGATGAGGGTGACCGGGAATAACAAGACGGGGGAATCGAACCATGAGCGCAGTTTGATATATTTTAAACTGTCACCGTAATAACCGTAATACCAAAAGTCAGTAATGGTGTCGTAATTGAGCAATACGTATGGTATCTATTTCTGGCCTATAAACTATGCGGTGCTCATCGTTAATGCGCCGTGACCAGTATCCAGATAAGGCATGTTTAAGGGGCTCTGGTTTTCCAATGCCATCACAAGGAGAACGCTTAATATCTTGAATAAGTAGGTTAATACGCTTGAGGACTTTTTTATCTGTTTTCTGCCAATAGAGATAATCTTCCCAAGCGTTTTCGGAGAAAATAAGCTTCATTCTTGAAGCTCTTTTTCGGTGCCACCTCCAGAATCCAGTTCATTGATTGAATCAAGCAATCTACGAGCATTGCTAGGACTACGAAGGAGATAAGATGTTTCTTCTAAAGCTTGGAAATCTTCGAGAGACAACATTACGACTGAACGGTCATTTTTTTTGGTAATGATAACGGGCTCATGATTATCACACACAGAATCAATCGTTTGGGCAAGATTAGCTCTAGCTCTTGTGTAAGTAATAGCATCCATAGTGGGCACCAAAAGCAGCGATGTACAGGATAATGTACATAAGCGTAACATCGCATAACATGACCGTCAACTCGGACCAAAATGCGCCGTTTACGGTAAACCGCTCGAGGTCAGTTCTCGAATAAATAGGGTAAAAACAACCCTTTACTGAACATCAAGCGAAATCAGGTCGGTGCTGATCGCATTGAAGGTCCAGCCTACCAATAGAAATGCTAATGCCAACACGCAGACAAACAAGGCCAATGCCTGCCATTTGATGACTTTTCGAAGAATCAGCAGCTCCGGCAAGGAGAGTGCCGCAACGCTCATCATCAGGGCCAGCGTGGTGCCGATCGCAACGCCCTTGGACAACATCGCTTCGGCAACCGGGATGATGCCGGTTGCATTGGCATAGAGCGGAATGCCCAGCCCCACGGCAGTGGGCACATCGTACCAATTGCCGCCAGCCAAGTGTTCCGTTACCCAGTTTTCAGGCACGTAACCGTGAAAAAGCGCCCCCACACCTATGCCCAGCAACACCCATTTCCAGATCCGGCCGACGATCTCCTTCACCTCGGCCAGCGCATAGCGATGCCGTCCGATGAATGATTTGTCCGGCTCCGGCAGATCCGCCTGCCCCATCTGAATCTTCCAGACATACTCCTCAACCCACCGCTCCGGCTTGAACGCCTGCATGACGATGCCGCCGAACCAGGCCACCAGCAACCCGGCTGCAACGTACAAGACAGCGAGTTTCCAACCCAGGATACCGACCAGAATGACCGCAGCCACCTCATTGATCATCGGACTGGCGATCAGGAAGGAGAAGGTCACGCCCAAGGGGATACCGGCCTCGACAAAGCCGATGAATAGCGGTACGGAGGAGCAGGAGCAAAATGGCGTGACCGCACCCAGGGTCACCGCAAGGCCCCGCGCCTGCCAGTCGGGTCGGTCGCGCACGAACTCACGCACCCGCTCAGGTGAGAGCAGCGCCCGCAGTAGGCCCATGAGGTAGATGATAATCACCAACAGGGCGAAGATCTTGGTCACGTCCATGACGAAGAAATGCAGCGCCGCACCGAGCGGCGAGGCTGGATCTAATCCAAGCCCCTGATAAACGAGCAGACCGGCAAGGGCGTCAAACAACCGCAGACTCCGGCTTGTCGGCAGACACCTCAGGCAACCACAACGATAACAGCGCCGCTGCCAGCACGAAGCCGGCCGACCACCACAGGCAACCTTCGAGCCCATGTATCTGATAGGCCCAGCCGGACAGCACCGTCCCCGCCAGACGCCCCCCCGCATTCGCCATATAGTAGAAACCGACGTTCATGGACACCCTGTCGAAATCCGAGTAAGCGAGGATCAGATAGGAGTGCACTGCCGAATTGATAGCGAACACGATCCCAAACAGGATCAGGCCAGCAATCAGGACTGTCGCCGGGTCCCATCCCTGCCCGAGCGCCAGGGCGATGCCAAGTGGAAACAGGGCCAGCAGAAATGCCCAGCCACGCGCCGAGCCACCGCCCGGCCCCCTGCCGTGGTGACTGCGCCGCAGCAGTCGTGGGGCCGAGGCCTGCACGAAGCCGTAACCGATGACCCACAGGGCTAGGAAGCCACCAACCTGTGTATGGCTCCAACCCAGCACCCCGGACAGGAAAACGGGCAAGCCGACCACAAACCAGACATCCCGTGAGCCGAACAGGAAGAAGCGCGCGGCTGACAACCAGTTGATCTCCGCTCGCTTGGAAAATACCTGGGTGAACTTCGGCTTCGACTTCATCTTGCCGACACCGGATGGGAGCATGATGGCAGTGACGACCAGCACTACCAGTAACAGTCCGGCCAGCACCGCAAGGGCGCTGCGGAATCCGATCCACTGCAGCAGCAACCCTCCGACGAAAAACCCTGCGCCCTTGAGTGCGTTCTTCGAACCCGTCAACACAGCGACGTATTTGAACAGCTTGGACTCGCCCCCATCGCCGGTGAGTGTCTTGACGCTGGCCTTGGCCGACATTTTGTTGAGGTCCTTGGCGATACCGGACAGCGCCTGCGCCAGCATCACATAGGGCACCGACAGCCAGACATCCGGCACCGTCAGCATCAGCAGCGCGATCACCTGCATCCCCATGCCGATGTGCATGGTCAGATTCAGCCCGATGCGCGCCCCCAACCAGCCGCCAACAAGATTCGTGACGATGCCGAAGAATTCGTAGAACAGGAACAGCATGGCCACTTCGAAGGGCGAGTAGCCCAAGAGATGGAAATAGAGCACCACCAGCATGCGGATGGCGCCGTCCGTGACGGTGAATGCCCAGTAGCCACCGGTGACAATCAGGTAGTTGCGAATGCTACTTTGCATAGTTGCCTAACACCCGGCAACACGACAGATGGCGCTGTGGATCATTGATTCGGGGATGGCCGCAAAGCTATCGCCTGCGAATTCTACGGTACGGCAATTTGTCGATGTGCCGATCATCTCGCAACAGGATTCACAATGACTTTCTCCGGACTCAGCTCCCGGCAGGATATCCTCGATAGGCGCGCCGTTGATCAGAATGCTGTTAGACTCGGCGATATCCATTGCAGACAAGGGCGTTTCGATGAAGTCGATACGCCATCCGCAATTACGGCACTCTTTATTCAGCTGCTCGATAACAAGATTCAAAGCCTGGCCGGTGTCGCTGCAACGCATGCAGGTATTACCCTTTTCAACCAGGTGACGCCACTCGATAGTTATTGCTTTCATTCTCTTCACCTATTTATCAAAGGCTTGAGCCACTTTCCGCACCAGATCCATCATGCGGTTAACATACCCCCACTCGTTGTCATACCAGGCATAGATCTTGACCTGGGTGCCGTCGATCACCATGGTGGAGAGCGCGTCGACAATCGAAGAGCGTGGATCGTTGACGTAGTCCACCGATACCAGCGGGCGTTCTTCATAGCCCAGTATGCCAAGGAGTTCACCCTCCGCGGCTTCCCTGAAATAGCCATTGACCTCTTCGACAGTCACAGGACGGGATGCCTCGAACACAAAATCCGTCAGGGAAGCATTGAGCAGCGGAACACGCACGGCATGGCCATTGAGCTTTCCGGCCAACTCAGGGAATATCTTGGTGATCGCCTTGGCCGAACCGGTGGAGGTGGGAATCAGGGAATTGCCGCAGGCTCGCGCCCGGCGCAGGTCCTTATGTCCCTTATCGACAATGATCTGGGTATTGGTGATGTCATGAATGGTGGTCATGCAGCCATGCAGGATACCGATCTTCTCGTGCATCACCTTGACCACCGGCGCCAGACAGTTGGTGGTGCAGGAGGCGGCAGTCAGCAAATGGTGCACAGCAGGGTCGTATAGATCATTGTTGATACCATAGACAATATTGAGCGCACCTTCGGTGGGCGCAGCCACGATGACCTTTTTCACACCCTGATCGAAATAGGCGTTCAATGTTTCCGGCTTTTTATGATGCATTCCGGTGGCCTCGATAACGATGTCGCAATCAGACCAATCGCACTCTGCAATCTCGGAGTTCGACGAATACTCAATCGTGAGGCCATCAACCGACAAAGTATGACCGTCACTCGTGCAGTCATGATTCCAGGTACCGTGCACCGAGTCGAATTTCAGCAGATGCGCTGAACCCGTTGCATCAGTAGCGACCTCATTGATACGCATAAACTTCAGCTCAGCTTGTTCCCAGCCAGCACGCAAGCCAAGCCGCCCCATACGGCCAAAGCCGTTGATCCCAATACGTACCGTCATGTTGTTTTCCTCATTTTGATTTTCTATTCACTGACCCATTGGCGAATCAGATCGGGACCCGGCAAGCCTCCGGTGTGGACAACCTTGCCATCGACCACAACACCCGGAGTGGACATCACACCGTAACCCATGATTTCAGCCATATCCGTCACCTTTACCAGTTCGATCTCAACACCCGCCTGCTGCGCAGCGATCTTCAGCAGCCTGGCAGTGGTTTCGCAATTCTTGCAGCCGGAGCCCAATACCTTGATCTGTTTCATCTTCTGTCACCTTCTTTCATGCACAGCGAGGAGCTTCCGGCCGATTCGGCATCGTTTTTAAGGCAGTCAAATCATCCGCGAAAGGTGCTGTGCCATTCACGCCCTCGGCCGTCTCCCGCAGAATGTTGGTCACCCATTGCGGGAGTTCGGGGTTGATCCGGTAGTGGATCCAGAGACCCTCGCGCCGGTCGGTCACCAACCCTGCCTCCCGAAGCTGGCTGAGATGGCGGGACATGTGCGGCTGGGACGCACCGATGGCGTGGGTCAGTTCGCACACGCAGAGTTCGTCATACTCGAGCAGCAGCAGCAGCGAACGAAGGCGTGTGTCATGGGTAATCGAAGCAAAAAGGGATGCTGGAAGTATATTCATGCGACTATATATAGCGCATATCATATATATGGTCAACCGTATATATGAATCAACACAAGCACTCCGGGGCGGACTTGGGATCTTATTCAGGGATTAAGGTGTTTCAATGGGCGGATAGTTACGGCAAATTTAGCTATGGGCCTCAAGCAGCAGAAAGTCGCTTCACTCGTAATTCACCCCGATGTTGCTCGGCTTGCCAGAGATCATATTGCGCTTGCTGATTCAGCCAACTCTCAGACGAGGTGTTGAATGCAATCGACAAGCGCACCGCCATTTCCGGGCTGATGCCAGACTTCCCGTTGATGATACTGGAAAGGGTTTTCCGACTGACGCCGAGCGCCTTCGCCGTTGCGGTGACCGAAAGGCCAAGCGGTTCAATACAAAGCTCTTTGATGATCTCGCCAGGGTGCGGAGGATTGTGCATCAGCATAAAATCACCTCAATGATAATCTTCATAATCTACTACCTCGGCATGTACGCCATTGAAACGGAAGGTGACACGCCAATTGCCACTGACTCGAACTGACCAGGTTTCTTCTCGATTCCCTGTTAGTTGATGCAAATGTAATCCCGGGAGATCCATATCACCCGGTGACGTAGATGCATTGAGTCGACCGAGAATCAATTGAAGACGTTTAGCATGGTTCGCCTGAATTCCAGACTTCTTCCCTGTTTTGAAAAAGCGCTCAAGGCCTTTGTGCTTGAAATTCTGAATCATGCACAGAAGTGTAACCCGTTACGTTACGCCTGGCAATTTTACCGCGAATAAAGTTCGAATTTGGATGCCACGACAGTACCTTGTTCCTTCAAAGTAACAAACTACATTTTTCACGACCAGGCACGGTAAGGCGCAAAAACCGCAGGGCATTGCGCCCTACCCGCGCTGGTTCAGAGAAGCCCTGGGTTGACGGACCGGCCATACCTGTACACACTACTGCGCACTTAAAAAATAATCATTCATCCCCGTTATGTTGTGGAACTTTATGATACATGCCCTGATGGGCTGGCTTGGACCCAATTACTTTCTGTTCACACCTGAAGGTATTGGTATGGCGGTACTGGTTGTTTGCGTCACTCAGGCCGTTGATCAGATCCGGATAAGAAAAGAGAAAAGGACGGAGATCGATGCTCTTCCGCCAAAAGAGCGGAAAGTCGCTGCGCAGAAATTGGAGGCCGGTTTGAATAAAATGATGGCCTTAATATATATTCAAAACATAATACTATTTACTGCTGTTCTGCTTGTGACTGCCCAGGTTGCGCGTACCCACGGTTGGTTCTAGCTGGAACATATTCTCTCGGCAAATCCAGTATTTTTTATTCAACAATTGAATGTCAGGGAGTTAAGCTGTGGAAAAAGAAAAATATTTCTATCGCATATTAGCCTTTACCAGGCTTGAGGGAGAGGTCGCACTCATCGATAAGTTTGATCAAGCAAAGACCATCCCTCTCGAATCCTGGTTAGGTACTGTAATCTCATTGGCTGACGGTCAACATAGCATCGAGGAACTGATTGATTATCTTCGTGGTCACTATGGCTCTAATGTCCCGGCTGAGCTGGAACGTACCGTTGAGTCGGTGATCGAACGCCTTATTGAGTCACAGGCCTTGATGCTTTCAGATGAGCCTTATGTGCTGCCCTATCATTTGTCCAAACCGTTCGAAGAGCTGGATCCAAATGAAGCCAAATTATCGATGGCAGAAGATGGATATCAAATCATGGACAAGCCGGTTCATTGATATTGTGCACTCTGCATAAACGGGATCATCCTGCCTCAGTCAATAAGTTTCTCTGTTAATATTGTCTCCACGTCCAACATCTTTATGGCGCTAATTGCAGCCTCCCAGGCGCCTTCGCGGCACAAGCCACTCATCGCCGCATTTTCATACCCTTCAAGTGCAGCCTGAAGGCACGCATCCTTAACGACTTGTGCAATGCGTTGCTTCTCAGCCCCGCCCATTTGTATCGTCATAGCAACCTTTCCCCGGGGAAAATGAAAATCTTCTTTCAATTAGTTGAAGAATCTAGTTAGTGTCCGTCCAGAAACTTAGTGTCCGTCCAGAAACAAGGTCATTCCCTCCCCCTGCGAGCTGACTATTACCCACACTGGAGACAGTTTCAAGGTGCCGCCGCCATGGCAGTGGACATTATCCTGAACGTTTCGGTGATGT
>JBDLIT010000175.1:0-7426 GCA_039714735.1 Pseudomonadota bacterium | reverse complement strand
CTCTTCTGTACTCTTTCATGTTACCAAGGGTACGTGTTCATGCTCGAAGCTGCCAGCTGAAGCTGGGGGTTTTAACCCTCCCAAGAGGAGACAATAAAACTGTACCAGATATCGGTCTTGCTGGCGGTAGTGGCACCGGACCAGCCACGGCGGAACGGTACTACCCATCCAATTCCCATGAAAACATAAAGATACCCACAAATTGTGGACAATCCCTGTCACTTGAGGTAAAAAGTAGGTGTTCAAATTACCGAACGAGAGACAGCTTGCGTCATTCATCCCTCAATGTAGTCCCTGTTCACCCATCCCAAGAGCGTAATTTTCAAGATCTGATGCAGGCTCATCACTATCTGGGCTCACTGCCCAAGATAGGAAACACAATCTGGTATGTTGCCATAGTGGAGGACCAATGGCTTGCCCTGTTGAGTTTTTCAGCACCCGCACTCAAGTGTTCCGCACGCGACGAATGGATCGGTTGGGGTTACCGCCATCAGTATGACCGTCTCAATCTGGTGGCGAATAACTCACGTTTTCTGATCTTGCCGGCGCATCACCACAAGAATCTTGCCTCACAGATCTTATCGCGCTGTAAACGCCGGATTCAGCAAGATTGGCTGGACCGCTTCGGGTATCCACTCCTGTTGCTGGAAACCTTTGTAGACCCGGATCGCTTTCATGGCACGATCTACCGTGCCTCAAACTGGATGCTGGTGGGCTCAACCAAAGGCTATCGGCGCACGAGGGAGGGCTATAGTGAACGGACGCAATCATCCAAACTGGTATTTCTGCTGCCACTGCAACGCAATGCGCGCGCACAGCTCTCCCGTCCGGTGCTCAACGACCGTTACCAGACAGGGAGACCGAGAATGAAGCTCACCGCCAAACAGATGCTATCCCTTTACGATTTTTTCAAAGCAATAGACGACTCGCGCAGGGCGCAAGGCAAGAAGCATCAGCTGGCCACGATTCTGTCGCTGGCAGCGGCGGCCGTGCTCTGTGGGATGCGTGGCTACAAGGATATTTCCCTCTGGGTACAGTCGCTGGGCAACAATGCGCGTAGCCGTTTCAAGTGTCGGAAACGCAATGGCCGCTATGAGGTGCCCTGTCGTACGGTGATTCGTAATGTCTTGATCAATGTTGACCCTGAGCAGTTAGATCGAGCGCTGAATGCCTGGAATGCACAATATGGCAGCCTGGATGAGAGTTTGGCCATTGATGGCAAAACCATGTGCAATGCGATTGATGACAAGGGCAGGCAAACACACATCATGAGTGCAATTGGCCACCAAAGTGGTCAATGCTACGCCCAAAAAAAGTTGGGACATTGCCCGTAAAAGGCTGTGATGAAGAAAAACAGACCAATGAGATCAAGACGGCGGCGCCCATGCTCGATACCCTTGAGATCGAAGGTAGAACTATCACAACGGATGCACTACTCACGCAACGTGAGTTCGCACGATATCTGGTGGAGGGTCGGGGGGCAAACTACCACTTCACGGTAAAAGGGAATCAGCCAAATCTACTCGAAGATCTCACGTTCTATTTCCAGAACTCGCCCAAAGCGGCGGACTTCACCCAGATCGGCAGCGGCGATCATGGACGGATTGAGACGCGAAAGATCTGGATCACGACAGCATTGAATCAGCATCTCGATTTTCCTCATGTCCATCAGGCTTTTATGATCGAAAGAGAATCCATTATCAAAAAGACGGGCAAAACAAGTCAGGAAGTCATCTATGGCATCACCAGCATACCCGCAGATCAAGCAAGCCCAGAACAAGTTCTTCGCGACAATCGGCGGCACTGGAGCGTAGAAAGCTGTCACACCATCATCGACTGGAATTATGATGAAGATCGTAGCCAGATCCGTACCGGCTTTGGGCCTGAAAACATCACTCGGTTGCGGCGATTTGCTATCGGCTTGCTCAAGAGCAAGAAACGCAATGAAACGATCCCGGAAATGATGAAGAAGCTGATGTTGAATACGCGGGCAGTCTTTGATTATCTGAAAATGACTCGGAACTCGAATGCGCTTTCAATGAGTTAGGCTCTAGCGTAGATTTGCCGTGCCGGACCAGCCGGTTCCAGGACCTTCACCCTCGCCAGGACGTACGCCCTCAGGGTCTTCCTGCCAGGTGATAGCACAACCAGCACCGGCTATACAGGCGGTTTCAACGCGGTTAACGTCACGTGTACCACCGGTTAGACGTTCGGCCTGGAACCAGACCACTTCGGTGGTACCCGTGTTTTCCGGATCCTCACGCAGCACACCACGGGCGCTCCATAAACAGCTATAGGGCACTTCGCCCACAACTTCCACATCAAGTTCGGTGTAGTCGGTAGAGCTCTGGGAGCCCGCAGCACCAAACAGGTCGGTCAGATAGAAATCTACCTCGTTATTGATACCGAGATAACCGGCTACCTCATCAGATGGGAATTCAGCACCCCAGGCCGGGTTGCCGGATGAACAGAATTTGCTATGCCAGGCCACCAGAACTTTGTTGCCAGCAACCCCATGGAAGACATTGGGTACGTCACCGGGATAATCGGTGATCAGACTTGGATCAGCCTCACCGGGATCCTGTAGCGGTGTGGAAACCTCAAAGGAGCTCTCGTCGGCGGAGTTGGAGAGGTTGGTCACCTTCCAGGTCTCACCATCGTCCAGGCTCACTGCGCCAAAGGCGTCGCGCCAGCCATGGCCAGCAAAACCTGAGGCTGCCGGCTCTTCAAAGCCAATGACCGGGCCGTAGACATTGACAGCGGCTTGGCTGTCTCCTCTGTCTTTACCAGGACATCATCGATATTGTAGTACTCGACGGGTACCAGTTCGCCAGCCGAATTCTGGCTTGGCACATGGAAGTTCATGAGTTTGATAAAGGCGTGCTCACCTTCAGGTTCAGGATTCTCGGTGACACCAGGAGGGCTGGAAACGCTCCTGACCAACCGCTGGCCATCATCGGCCAATACTGGTGAACTCGCAATGAGCATCGCCAGACTAAAAGGCAGTAATTTCATTATGATCTCTCCTCTAAAGATAGATCTTATTTATGATTTTTAAGGGTTGAAGCTGCTTTAGCAGATCAACCTACCCCTTCCGTGGTATGAACCGCAAATACGCTCAGGTCTTTTTATGCATCACCTCCCATCTGATCATTGTTTGTAACTATTCAGCAGCCCTTGCAACCAAGGGCTGCTGAATAGTTACCATTGTCTTGTATACGCCCCTCTTCCAAAAAAGCGTCAAAATAACGCTACCGCTTTAAATTATTCATAACTTATTGTTTTATCTATTTTTTACTTATTCCATTAAATGGGATGTTTTTACCAATTATAGTTTGAATTAAATATATAGGTCAGGGCTGGATTAAATGCAGCCAGGGAAAACCCTATATTTAATTCATATATTTAGGTTTAGTGACCCAGATCTGATTTTTAGATACTCATATATAAGAATTGACCATAACTCCCCATGCCTTAGCATCCCGGCCTAGAGTCTTTGTCCCTGACTTACACACAAAATTCTATGGTGCCTCGAACGTTTGCTAAAATGGTGATTCACCTGTTTAACAATCCAGCGACCAGACCTTGATATATAGTCTTGGATGAATTTAGGTGAGAGAAAAAGGTTATTGCTCAGACATCCGTAGGCAGTATTGATTTGCCATAAAAGTATATAAGGATATTCTGATTGACTGTGATCTAGATCAGTTTCTCTTCCATAATCGACTTTTGTGACGCAGTTCAAAACTCTGCTTCTTCTTTGCAGCAACTAAATCCCATAACAATATAAGTTAGGCGGCTCTGTATTAAGCTGGTAATTGTGTCGATTGAACGAACAGATCGCGGCTGGGCTTTTGTTGTGGTTTTCACACGATAGCTATTGATTGCCCTTAAAAAGACTAAAATTTCACCATTGATAATCAAGTTCTGCAGGGACAGCTCTTCTGGAGATGACTATGTTGAACGCTTTAAAATCTTTTAAACCCGTCATCCTGACGGTGATTCTAGTCACGCTTTCCATGACCGCTTCGGCTGTTGATCTTACCTGGGTAGGATGTGGCATCACCCGAAATGCCTTCATGGCCGATCTCGCCGCTGCCTATGAACAGAAAACAGGTACCAGCATTGCGATCGAGGGCGGAGGCGCAACCAAAGGTATTCGCTCGATTGTCTCGAAACAGGCGGATATTGGCGGAGCCTGTCGCTATAGCCTGAAAAGGACCCCCGAGGAGACTGGAGTCAGCATGATCCCGGTGGCTTGGGATGCGTTGGTCGTCGTAGTGCACAAGGACAATCCCATCGAGTCCATTTCTCTGGCGCAGCTGCGCGATCTCTACCAGGGTAAAATCACCAACTGGTCAGAATTTGGCGGCGACGACAGACCGCTGGAGCTGTTGATCCGTAAGGGAAAAATATCAGGTGTGGGTTACAGCCTGCGCAAGCATCTGTTCGAAGACTACGACATGGAGTTTGTCAGCGCCCATGTCTATCCATCCTCTGGCCCACTGGAGAAGGCCGTGGAGAAAAACCTCAGCGCCATCGCCGTGACCGGCGTGGCCAGCGCTTACAAACGGGATTTCAAGATACTCAAACTGGAGGGCCGGGAGCCGTCCTTTGAAAACATCAGGACCGGCAACTACCTTATGTACCGCCCGCTGTTCCTGGTTTTCAACCAGGGCGGACCCAACTCTGATGAAGCGGACAAGTTCATCCAGTTTGCTTTGGGGACCACTGGCCGGGAAATCATCCGCAACAATCAGGTGGTGCCCTATTTTGACGGTATGCTGCTGATTCAGAAACGCCTGAATGAATGGAAGCGCTTCATGCACAAGGCTCTCGCCAATCAGCCGGGATAGAACCCGGCCGATCGGCGGGCTGTTGCTCTATTCAGCCAGGGTCAGGCCACTGGGCACCCGCATTGGGATATCGCCGCGCAGATCGACACTCGACGGATCGGTCAGGGCATGCAGGAAGTCCATGAGATTGGAGAACTGTCGCTTGTTCAGACGCACCGGTTTCAGCTCGTTGGCCTGTGCGATCTCATGCAGCACCGACAAATCATGCGTGACCGTGAAGTCATCAGCCGTATCCAACTCCGGAAGCACCGCTTGAGTCTCGTCATAGAGATAGAGTGATTCCACCGGTTTCAGGTGGTGGCGAACCACGGCCTCCAGGCTGTTGTAGGCCCCGTCGTGACCCCATGGACCGGTCAATGCCACATTGCGCAGGGTGAGGGCGCGGAACTGGTAGCGATGCGCCGGATCACCGGTAGCCTGTTCATGACCAAAATCTTCCGTGCCCAGGGCGCCGTCGCCCTTGCCCGGTCCGATCTGTGGCATGGCGATGGCGTGGAACTGGTGGTCGGTCTGGAACTTGCCGCTGTGGCAGCTGGCGCAACGGGCCTTGCCATAGAACAGCTTCATTCCGGCCTGGGCTGTCTGGCTCATGGCGCCCTTCTCACCCCGCAGAAAGCGGTCGAAGGGACTGTTGTCCGCGCGCCAGGCCTCGGCCTCAAAGGCGCCGATGGCATTCGCGGCGTGTACAAAGGTGATATCTTCAGCAGTGTAGATCTCGTCAGGATAGGCTGCCTGGAACATCACAACGTATTCATCAATTAATTGCAGGCGTTGTGCAAGCAGGCGCCATACTTCTGTAACATCCCCAACCGTAGCGGCATCTGCAATATCATTCTCAGCAGACTGCCCCGCCATCTCCGTTGTCGAGGTCACCGGAAACATGGCCTGAGCCGAAAGTGCATTATCAATACCAGCCGGGAAGGCATCACCCGCCGGGGTCACGAAACCGGACGGCTGACTGGGATCCACATACACGCGTCCATCCCAAAACATGGAGGTGAACTCAAGCGCCCCCAGGTTGAAAACCGGCGGTGCGTTTCGAGGCACACGTTCAGGAACGATGTCCCAGAGTTCACCGGTATCGCGGGTGACACCTAAACCTGATCCACCCTCCCCAACTGGCAACGACAGTCCGTCACCGGTATCGGTCAGGACGTGATGACAGGTGGCGCACGAGGCGTTGCGGTTGCCGCTCAGGATCTTGTCGAAAAACAGGTTCTTGCCCAGTTCGACCTTGGCCTGGTTCGGTTCGCCTTGATTGAAGAAATCAGCATCCGTTACTGCGGACGGCAACCTGCCAGTTCCAGCCCCACCATGTCCGGGACCAAATGCCCAACTCGTAGCCGTCATCCCCAAAGACAGCAGGCTCAATATGGCCATTTGATTCATAGTTCTTTTGTACTTCATACCTCTTCCTCGTAAATAATAATTATTGTCTTTATGTAAAAACATGGAACACATTCACTGATCGCGTTCGATGGCTAACGCGTACACTAGACTGGAAGTGTTAGCAAGGATAGCGCCAACCGGTAAAACACCACTATTTCAGCAAGTTACGCATTTACGTCTCAAATAAGCGGCAGAAAAACCTGGATATCCCCGATTAGATCCGGCAAATGACCCAATGTTAAGCTTCATACACTGGGGATTCATCGTATCGCTGGGGTGCTCTGACCAATGGGTGAGTGATACTGACCGATGCAGCCAATTTCCATTTCTGAAAACAGACCGTCAAATCAGCCGTCCTGGAAAGGCACAGTTATCAGGTATTCCTTTAGGATTCTACCTATGCAGCATTGAATTAATAATTAGGAAGATTACTACATTAATTTATTAATCAAGCCTTAAATTAATCGCTACGAGTTGATTACATCAGACCAACTTCGGATGGTGAGGATCCACCTGTCGTTGATCCACGTACTGAGAAATGACCTGGGGTCGGTTTCGGATTGTGAAGAGATCACGAAACCGGCCCCAAGCTAGTGTACACAAAAATCAACTCATAATAGGCGAATCAGGTAGCCCGGATGGAGCCTCATTGAGGGCCAATCCATCGATTGATGGATCCATGTTTACGAGCGACGCCTGACCAATCAAGCAGGTTACCGGACGCAACACAACATCCGGGCCGAGTATCAGTTCCAATTGATCGAGCTGATCACAGGGGATAGACGTGTTCCCGCGCAGATCGACGAACTCCAATGCTGGAAGATAGAACAGTGGAAAGATATCGAAAATGTTGTTATCTGAGGCGTCGAGGACCTGCAGCGACGCATAACTTTCTATACCCCACAGCCCTTCGATGCCGGTGTTGCTCACATCCAGTTCGGCGACGGCCTCAGTATTGATATTGAACCAGGGCAGACCCGGTTCCTGCAGGTCGATATCGCCGAGCCCCAAACGGGTGAGAGCCGGGTTCTGGTCGATGATCGGACGCAGTTGCTGGAAGTCAATGCCACCATTGCCTGACAGCCACAGGGTCCGCAGGCCGGTGATGCCCTGAAGTGGATTCACCTCCATGGTCTGGTTGTTCGCCAGACGCAGCTCCCGCAAGATCTCGGACAAGGGCC
>JBDLIT010000174.1:0-7506 GCA_039714735.1 Pseudomonadota bacterium | reverse complement strand
GACTTCATTTTGCTGAATCGTCTCCGCCAGCCAGATCAGAAACGCCTCGAACTCCGCGTAACGCTTTCTGCCGTAGAGGGTCCGACCGATGTGCCAGTCTGAAGTATGAAGTAACCTCATTGGGTCGCCGATGAATCTATGGCTCTGTTGTTGAAATCACCCAGCCACTGTCTTAAAACAAAATAAAGATCCACGCCACAAGCGGACGGGGTATTTGGTGCTAAATATTCAGGATAATGCCGATTGTTAGTCAATGTGTAATTTCTGATATTAGCCACCCTGACATTTTTAGGTACTTCCCTATCATTTCTCCATTCCCATGTTTTCCGACCGTGCCCGAAAAATATCCATCTGTCCAAAACTCTCCACCCCACAGGGATCACAGTCGCTTGTTAAATGGACTTTACCCATTCGTACTGACTACTTTTTAATAACCGCCTGGTAGGTTTGTTTAGAAGGAAGGAAAATTGGGGAAAATTGGGTCAGTTCTAACATTCCAACAATTAGCCATTCTCCAGGAAAATTGGGTCAGTTCTAACATTCCAACAATTAGCCATTCTCAGACTCAAATTGCCGAACAGCCCGGCTAACCGTCATATAGTGAACACCAAAATGCACGCCAATTTCCGCCATCGTATAAGCCCCGGAGAGGTACGCTCGTGCCATCGCTTCGTTTCTTTCACCATATAGCTTCTGATATTCAGACAGCGGTTGTGCCAGTGACCTTCTGTGTGCCCTGGAAACCTCACGCAGTTCCTCAGGTTTCTTCTCCTCGTGGTATTGATTGACAAACGAATCGTCGCCCAGTAGTAGTTGGTAACGAACATCGTTAAGCGGGTTGGATAAACCTTTTCCCTCCAGAATAAACTGCTGATAGCGTTTAATAGCGGTCTTACGATACTTCGCAAACTGACTCAACAACCCGTCAGTATCCAACCACCCTGGACTGGCTTCCAGCCCGACAACGGCTGGGTAACTGCTCCATCGCCAATCTTCAAGCTCATCCACCATACCAGCACGGACCGGGTTTAGAACAACATAGCGGGTCAGTTCCAGCAAGTAGGCGTCTTCTTGAACCAGAATCGCCTTATAACGCCCCTGAAACAAGTGCCCCACCACCTTGTGACGACGGTTAAATCGCTGCGTGTATTGCCCGTTGAGATAACGCATCCCTTTAGATAAATTCCCATCAACAGTCTCCACCAGCAGGTGATAATGATTCGTCATCTGGCAATAAGCATGCACAACCCAGTTAAACCGGCCGCAGACCTTGTCCAGCACTTCCAACCAATCAGCCCTGTCATCATCATCCAGATAAATATCCTCACGCCGATCACCGCGAGAGGTGACATGATAAATCCCGCCTGCAAATTCTAGTCGTAGAGGTCTGGCCATTGGCTGAGTATATCAGATATGTTGGAATGTTAGAACTGACCCTTTTTTTCTCTTTTTTTCTTCTTAACAGCAAATTCAACGCACACAATTTGCATATTCTCAGGCACATTGTCCGTAAGGCATGTAACCCCAGATAAAGGAACGTTACGGCTCACACTACGACTCATCTTCGGTATATCAGGATTAAGCTCAACTGCACGCGGATAGCGTCGCCCAGTATAAAACACCGCATCGACTCGATAGTTACCGGCAGCACGCATTACAGAGCCTACGTTATGCGGGCTTTTAGGATTAATCAATCCAATGCAGACTTTTGATTTTTTCATCTGTTTACTACTGTTTCCGGAAACGTCCATAGATTGCAAGTTTATAGAATTTCCCATTAGGTATCCGGGGTCAGAAAAAACTTTTCTCAACGCTCGAAATTTTCTTTCTGCTGTTCACCTTGATACTCATCTCCCACTTCATCAGACTTCAGCCAGATCCCCCTTCTCCTGTAACCATTTTTTGCGGTCCGAGGCACGCTTTTTCGCCAGCATCATGTCCATCACCCTGTTGGTATCGTCACCGGATTCGATGGTCAGCTGCACCAGCCTGCGGGTATCCGGATGGATGGTGGTCTCACGCAGTTGCAGCGGATTCATCTCACCCAGGCCCTTGAATCGCTGCACATTGACCTTGCCACGCAGTTTTTCCGCCTCGATCCGGTCCAAAATGCCCTGCTTCTCATCATCATCCAGGGCGTAAAAGACCTTTTTACCCACATCGATCCGGTAGAGCGGCGGCATCGCCACGTAGACATGCCCTTCCTGCACCAGCTTCCTGAAGTGGCGCAGAAACAGGGCGCACAGCAGTGTCGCGATGTGCAGGCCGTCCGAGTCCGCATCGGCGAGGATGCAGACCTTGCCGAAACGCAGTTTACTCAGATCATCGCTGCCCGGTTCGACGCCGATGGCCACCGAGATGTCATGCACCTCCTGGGAAGCCAACACCTCCGCCGGATCCACCTCCCAGGTATTGAGGATCTTGCCCCGCAGCGGCATGATCGCCTGGAACTCCCGATCCCGGGCCTGCTTCGCTGAACCACCCGCCGAGTCCCCTTCCACCAGAAACAGCTCACTGCGGGCCGGATCGACCGAACTGCAGTCCGCCAGTTTGCCCGGCAACGCCGGTCCCTGGGTGACCTTTTTGCGGGTCACCTTGCGGCCCGCCCGCATGCGGGTCTGGGCGGCGTTGATCGCCAGCTCGGCGATGCGCTCGCCAAAATCGGTGTTCTGATTGAGCCACAGACTGAAGACATCCTTGACCACGCCCGAGACAAAGGCGGCGCTCTCACGGGAAGAGAGGCGCTCCTTGGTCTGACCTGAGAACTGTGGGTTCTGCAACTTGACCGACAAGACATAGCTGACCCGGTTCCATACATCATCCGGGGTTAGTTTCACACCACGCGGCAACAGGTTGCGGAACTCACAAAATTCACGCACCGCATCGGTCAGGCCGCTACGCAAGCCGTTCACATGAGTGCCACCCTGGGATGTCGGGATCAGATTGACATAACTTTCGGTAACCGCCTCGCCCCCTTCCGGCAGCCAGGCCACCGCCCAGGAGGCCGTTTCGGTGCTGCCGGCCATATCCCCGACAAACGCCGCATCGGGAATCAGCTCCAAGCCCTGCAGGGCATCCAGCAGATAGTCCCGCAGACCGTCCTGGTAACACCACTCCTCGCGATCACCGGTCTTTTCATCCAGGAAACTGACCTCCAGCCCGGGGCACAGCACCGCTTTGGCCCGCAGCACATGGCGCAGCAGGCGCACCGAAAAACGGGAGGTGTCGAAGTATTTCTCGTCCGGCCAGAATCGCACCCGGGTTCCGGTGTTGTTGCGCCCCACCTTGCCCACCGCCTCCAGATCGGAGACCTTATGCCCACCGGCGAAGGCAATATTGAATTCCTTGCCTTCGCGCTTGACCCAGACCTCCAGGTGTTTGGAAAGGGCGTTCACCACAGACACCCCGACACCGTGCAGACCACCGGAAAACTGGTAACTCTTATTGGAGAATTTACCTCCGGCGTGGAGCTTGGTGAGGATCACCTCCACCCCGGGCAAACCCTGTTTGGGGTGAATATCCACCGGCATGCCGCGTCCGTCATCCCGCACTTCAAGTGAACTGTCCTTGAACAGCGTCACCTCGATCGACTTGGCGAATCCTGCAATCGCCTCATCCACACTATTGTCGATGACCTCCTGCGCCAGATGGTTCGGACGCGTGGTATCGGTATACATACCGGGACGTTTGCGTACCGGCTCAAGCCCACTCAGGACCTCGATGTCTGAAGCGTCGTAGCTACCACTCATGTTGTTAAACCTAGAAACTGCAGTTGACCGCTCCATTTTGATAGTAATGTACTGTATATGAAGGAAGTTAGTGCCGATAAGCTTCTTCACCAACCGAGTGAATCACGCTACGGGGTAGATTCTAGGTTGAATTATCACACCCTTCACAGCAGATAAAACGGTGAAGTTTACACATCTGACGAGTGCCTGGCGAGGATTGCAGAGCGCTACCCGCACTTCTTATATTAGTGTCCGTCTTGTGAGAAGTGCGGGTCAAAGATTGACCCCTGTAACAATACTGGGTTAGCGTACCCACCTTATGAAAATCATTGATCCATAGAAGTGCCTAGAAAAAAGAAAACCCCAGCCTTTGAAGAGGCTATGATTGAGCTCGAAAGCCTGGTTGAGTCATTGGAAAAAGGCGACCAGTCCCTCGATGAGTCACTCAAATCATTCGAGCGCGGTGTTGAACTGACCCGCTCCTGCCAGCAGGCTCTGGACGAAGCGGAGCAGAAGGTCAGGATTCTCAGCAGCGATTCTGAGCAGGCGGAGCTGGAGCCGTTTCAGGATGACGATTAATCACCGACTGAATGAGTTCATGCAGCTCTGCCAGCAGCGAGTGGAGAATGCGCTGGAAAAAGTGCTGCCCAACGTGGACACGACCCCATCCCGGCTGCACGCGGCGATGCGCTACTCTGTTCTGGGCGGCGGTAAGCGGATTCGCCCCACTCTGGTCTATGCCAGCGGAGCGGCTGCAGGTGTACCGAGTGAAAAACTGGATGCGGCCGCCTGCGCCGTTGAACTGATTCACGCCTATTCACTGGTGCATGATGATCTGCCGGCGATGGACGATGATGATCTGCGGCGCAACCAGCCCACCTGTCATAAGGCGTATGATGAAGCCACCGCCATCCTGGTCGGTGACGCGCTGCAGACCCTGGCCTTTCAGGTGCTCTGTGTAAACAACCATTTGAATGCCCCGGCTGAAATCCGTGTCAAAATGCTTGATACCCTGACCAGAGCCTCCGGATCCCGTGGTATGGCCGGTGGCCAGGCCCTGGATCTGGCGGCAGTCGGCCAGCCACTGGATCTCACTGAACTGGAAAATCTGCATATCCACAAGACCGGCGCCCTGATTCGGGCCAGCGTTAAGCTAGGCGCCCTACTCTATCCAGAGCTTGAAAAGGCCAGACAGCAGGCCCTTGATCACTATGCCAAGTGTATCGGACTGGCCTTCCAGATCCAGGATGACATCCTCGATATCGAGGGAAGCACCCAGACCCTGGGCAAGACCCAGGGCAAAGACCGGGTGCAAAATAAACCCACCTATCCATCGCTGCTGGGTCTGAGCGGGGCAAAGGAAAAGGCCGAAGAGTTACGCCAGTCCGCCCATGACAGCCTGACTCCATTCAACAGCGAGGCGGATCCACTGCGCTGGATTGCCGACTACATCACCATGCGCGATCATTAGTCGCTGATCATCCCGGCATGCTCTGTTAACCCAGACAACCCTCTGGCCAGATTGCAAGTTTATTGCATTATCTAATACTAATTGTCATAATTGATCGTTTATGCTGGAGCGCTCTTTTTAGGGCATTGAATCTCTGAAATAACCCGGCGTTCTGTCAGTTGTCCTCCACTTGGCAGCCGGTTAATCTCACACTCCGAGCAAACAAGCATCAAGGCGCCGCATTAATGGCGGGGCGGGATAGAGAACATGGCCGAGAATTCAGGCGCCGCAAGCGCAACTATCGCAGACGTACAGAGCAGTAAAGACAAGCGCCAGATTGCCATCAACAAGGTCGGCATCAAGGACATTCGGCATCCCATGCGCATCAAAGACCGCAGTTCGGGTGAACAGCACACCATTGCCAATTTCAACATGTACGTCAATCTGCCCCACCACTTCAAGGGCACCCACATGTCCCGCTTTGTGGAGATACTCAACGGTCATGAGACTGAATTGACTCTTGCCTCTTTCAAGGACATGCTGACTGAAATGACCGCCCGGCTGGAAGCCGAGTCGGGGCATATCGAGATGAATTTCCCCTTCTTTATCAATAAGACAGCCCCGGTTTCAGGTGTGAAGAGCCTGCTGGACTACAACGTGACCCTGATTGGAGAGATTCATGACGGCAAACCCACCATCGATATCAAGGTGGTGGTGCCGGTCACCAGCCTGTGCCCCTGCTCCAAGAAGATATCCGAGCGTGGGGCTCATAACCAGCGCTCCCATGTCACCATCCAGGCCCGCACCAACGGTTTCATCTGGATCGAGGAGATCATCGACCTGGTAGAGAATCAAGCCTCCTGTGAGCTCTACGGATTGCTCAAACGCCCCGATGAGAAATATGTGACGGAACGCGCCTATGACAATCCCAAGTTTGTTGAAGACATAGTGCGTGACATCGCTGTCCAGTTGAACAACGAGGAACGCATCAGCGCCTACACCGTGGAATCGGAAAACTTCGAGTCGATTCACAACCACTCAGCCTATGCCCTCATCGAACGGGACAAAACCATCGAACCGGTTAACGGCTGATTCCCCCACTCAAATGCATCCGCCCAGGATGCAATTGACAGCAATCCCAGCCTCGTACGGCACCGTCAGTGACGTGTGATATTTCTGGTTGTGCAGCCGAGAGATCAAGTTATTCAAGCCCATTGAAACTATTCAGCTCCCTACGCCATACCGGTATCTTCACACTGAAAATGCCGCCGTAGGAGTTGCCCATGGCTGCGATTAGCGACGTTAGTCGCTTTGTGATGGTGCCGAAAAGGCTTACCAACTTTGATCGCTGCCATGGGCAGCTCCTACCTAGGCTGAAGCGTAACGAACTGACTTACCCTGCCTGCCGCTCCACAAGCCTCCTTTATCCCTTATTTATTATTAAATAAAATAACTAAATACGAATTCTGGGCTAAAATTAAATTAGGATAGACGAAATTCAATGAAGCAATGAAGTAAGGAAGCATCATGGACATCCGAGTAGTAATTCTTGGCGACGGACCTGGGGGTCTCATACTCGCCAACTCCCTCTATCGACACAGAGACCAGGCCACAAAGCCGTTTCGGATAACGGTGATTGGGCGCTCTGCCCTGCACACCTACCAAGCCGGGTTTTTGTTTCTCCCGTTCCACATGAGAGGCTATAGAAAGCTGGAGGACTTTCAAAAGAAAAACCGTGATCTCATCTTACCTAATATCGAATACGTTACAGATACCATCACCAGGATCGATCCCGATTCTAAGCTTGTCACAACCCAGCGCAGTGGAAACTACCCCTACGATTTTCTGGTCTCGGCACTGGGATCGAGAGTAGTACCCGAAGCTATCGAGGGGCTTTCAGAAAGGCTTATAGAAGGGCAAAAGGTTCACACGTTTTATACGCCGGACGGCGCCATGCGGCTCGCCCGTGCGTTGGATGGGTTTAGCGGCGGCCGGTTAGTGATCAATATTGCGGAAATGCCGATCAAATGCCCGGTCGCTCCCATCGAGTTTGCCTGTCTGGCAGAGGATTATCTACAGAAAAAAGGTATTCGCAGCAAGACCGAAATCACCATGGTAACGCCATTATCTGGCGCCTTTACCAAACCAGTTTGCAATGAAGTATTGACCGATGTCATCACCGAAAAGAAAGACATCAAAGTCGTACCCAATTTCCTGCTGGAAAGCGTGAATGATAAAGCCATACGTTGCTTTGATGGCAACGAAGTCCCTTATGATCTGCTGGTATCCATTCCGCCTCACGAAGGCTCTGATCTGCTGGATGAGTCA
>JBDLIT010000173.1:0-7525 GCA_039714735.1 Pseudomonadota bacterium | reverse complement strand
AACATGGCCGGCGCCAGAGCCCTCTGGCGCGCCACCGGCATGCAGGACAATGATTTCGATAAACCGATCATTGCCATCGCCAACTCTTTCACCCAATTCGTTCCCGGTCATGTGCATCTGAAGGATCTCGGGCAGTTGGTTGCCAGGGAGATAGAAAAGGCGGGCGGTGTAGCCAAGGAGTTCAATTCCATCGCGGTGGACGACGGTATCGCCATGGGGCACGGCGGCATGCTCTATTCTCTGCCTTCACGGGAACTCATTGCGGATTCAGTGGAGTACATGGTCAACGCCCACTGTGCGGATGCTCTGGTCTGCATCTCCAATTGCGACAAGATCACCCCCGGGATGCTGATGGCGGCCCTGCGGCTGAATATTCCAACGGTGTTTGTCTCCGGCGGGCCGATGGAGGCCGGTAAGGTGAAGCTGGCCTCCAAAGGTGAGATCAAGCTCGATCTGGTGGATGCCATGGTGTCTGCCGCCAATCCGGATGAAAGCGACGAGGACGTAGCGGCCATTGAGCGCTCCGCCTGCCCCACCTGTGGTTCCTGCTCCGGCATGTTCACGGCAAACTCCATGAATTGCCTGACCGAGGCGCTGGGCTTGAGCCTGCCGGGCAACGGCTCCCTGGTCGCCACGCATGCTGAACGCAAGGAGCTGTTTCTGGAGGCGGGCCGGTTGGTCGTGGATCTTGCAAAGCGTTATTACGAGCAGGACGATAACTCTGTGCTGCCCCGCGCCATTGCCGGCTTTGCCGCGTTTGAAAATGCCATGGCCCTGGATATCGCCATGGGCGGTTCCACCAATACGGTGCTGCATCTGCTGGCGGCTGCGCATGAGGCAGAGGTCGATTTCACTATGTCTGACATCGACCGTCTCTCCCGCAAAGTACCCAATCTGTGTAAAGTGGCGCCGAGCACTCAGCAGTATCATATGGAGGATGTACACCGCGCCGGAGGGGTGATCGGTATTCTCGGTGAACTTGACCGGGCAGGCCTGTTGAACCATGACTGCGGTATGGTGCATAGTGGAACAATGGAAGAAGCCTTGAAGCAATGGGATATCACGAGAAACACCGATGCAAAGGTTGGTAAGCGCTTTCTGGCTGGACCCGGTGGTATTCCAACCCAGGTTGCTTTCAGTCAGGATTCTAATTGGCCAGATCTCGATCTGGATCGGGCCGAAGGGTGTATCCGGGATATGGCCCACGCCTACTCAAAAGATGGTGGCTTGGCGGTGTTGTTCGGAAATCTTGCCGAACAGGGGTGTATCGTCAAAACCGCTGGAGTTGATGAGTCGATTCTGCAATTTTCGGGGCCTGCGCGGATTTTCGAAAGCCAGGATGCGGCGGTAGAGGCCATTCTGGACGACCAGATCAAGGCTGGCGATGTGGTGCTGATCCGCTATGAGGGACCCAAGGGTGGTCCAGGCATGCAGGAGATGCTCTACCCCACCAGTTATCTGAAGTCCAAGGGTATGGGCAAGGTTTGTGCATTGATCACCGATGGCCGTTTCTCCGGTGGCACCTCAGGCCTCTCTATCGGCCACTGCTCCCCCGAAGCGGCCGAGGGCGGCAATATCGGTCTGGTGGAAGAGGGGGATCTCATCGAGATCGATATCCCGGGGCGCAGCATCGCTGTCGCTCTGACCAATGATGAGTTGGCGCAACGTCGTCAGGCCATGAACGCCAAATCTGCTGAGGCCTGGAAGCCAGTGGGAAGAGACAGAGTTGTCTCACAGGCATTGCAGGCCTATGCAGCGCTGACCACAAGCGCAGCACATGGGGCCGTGCGCGATTTATCCCAAATTCAAAAATAGTCGTGCTTGCCATGGAGCTTCAAATTTCATCTTCAACTGTTCAAGCAAGCCCGATGGCTTTTCGATATTCCGGTGTGGTTAATATAGGGAGGGCTGGCTGAGCGATGTTCATGCTGAAGAACTCCTATCTCTTTTCCAAATTGGATGATGAGCAGATGCATCGGGTTGAAGCCATGAGTCGCAAACTGTCGCTGACAGATGGCGAGCCTCTGTTTAAGGTGAGTGATCAGGCAAACAGGTTTTATCTTGTCACCCGAGGTCAGATCAAACTCAACCGATTGTCGATGAATGGGAATGAGAAGGTGATTGAGATCATCTCTCCAGGGCATACTTTTGCCGAGGCCCTGATGTTTAGTGAAAGTCCGGTCTATCCGGTAAATGCTTCGGCAATCGGTGATGTGGAGTTGTTGTCGTTTGACAACAATGCATTTCTGGCTCTGTTACGCGAATCGGTAGATACCTGTTTTAGGCTGATGGGCGATATGTCTCAGCGTCTGAAACATCTAATCAAGGAGATCGATGATCTTACCCTGCAGAGCGCCACAGGAAGGGTGGCGGGTTATCTTTGGGGGTGCTGGGATGAGGCTAGGGAGAGCGGAGGTGTGATTAATCTGAATGTACCCAAAGGGGTGCTTGCTTCACGTCTCTCAGTAAAGCCGGAGACATTTTCCCGAATTCTGCACAATTTCACCGAACAAGGGTTGATCCAGGTCAATGGCAGTGCGATAGAGGTCATTGATGCAGACGGTCTTTATCAATATGCCGAATCTGCCGGGATCTGTGGAGGCAGTCTCTCTCCCTGATGAATTAGTCAGCGCCGAGTCGTAATAGGGAAGGGTTTCAGGATAGTGAATCCACACTCGCTTCCCAGATGTTGATGGGTTTGAAATCTGTCAGACAGATAGGCTGGGCAATGCCATAGCCTTGAGCATAATCGACCCCAATATCCTTCAGTATTTCCAACGTATGATAATCCTCAACATACTCCGCAATGGTTTGCATTCCCATGTTGTGTGCGACTTCATTGATAGCTTTGACCATCGATAGGTCGATGGGGTCTGAGACGATATCCCGCACGAATGCTCCATCAATCTTTATGAAGTCGACCGGAAGGTGTTTCAGATAACCAAAGGAGGACATGCCGCTGCCAAAGTCGTCCAGTGCGAAGCGGCATCCAATGGCTTTGAGTTGTTCAATAAAGTGATGGGCCTTGTTGAGATTGGTGATGGTGGCTGTTTCCGTGACTTCAAACAGCAGGCAGGAAGGGTGAAAGCTACTTGAAATGATTAAATCCAGCAATTCGTTCAGAAAGGTTGGATCGGTTATTGATTGAGCAGAAAGGTTGATGGAAACAAAGCCGTTGATCTGATGTGTTTCCAACCAGTTCAGCGCCTCTTTGATCACGAATCTATCCAGCTCGACCATGATCCCATAACGTTCAGCTGCGGGGATGAACGCACCTGGGGGCGCTAATTGGCCGTCAGTCTCTTCGAGCCTGAGGAGTATTTCTATGTGGTCCTCATTGACGAGTGGAGATTCTACCTGGATGATCTGTTGGCAGAACAGGACAAATCGTTGCTCATCCAGCGCGTGCCTCAGTCGCGATACCCACTGCATCTCGCCATAGCGTTCTTCGATGGCTTGATCATCCTCAGCATACAGGTGAACGCGATTCCGCCCCGCCTCCTTGGCGGCATAGCAGGCGCTGTCAGCTGCGCTTAGAATTTCAGTCAGGTTGCTATAGCTTTCATCAAAGGCGACCACTCCGATACTGGCGCCAACGGTAAATGGTTTTTCATCCCATGTGAAACGGTGGTTTCGCAGTGTTGTGCGTATCTCTTCGGCGATCGCGATGGCCTGTGTGGTTGGACAATACTCCAGCAGAATGGCAAATTCATCTCCCCCCAGGCGGGCTACCATGTCAGTTCGTCGGGCTGTTTCAGTCAGGATATTGGCAATCTGGCGTAACAGCTCATCACCAGCGATATGCCCACAAGTATCATTGACGACCTTGAATTGATCCAGATCGATATACATCAACGCATGATTTGCCTGATCAGAGTGAGCATGTTCAATTGAGGTGAGAAGCCGATTCTCGAATTCAATGCGATTGATGAGTCCGGTGAGGGTGTCATGTGTAGCCTGCCATGAAATCTGATTATGCATCCGGTGGGTATCTGTAATGTCACGGATTACCAGAACATTCCCGATTAATTTGCCACTTTGGTCATTGATGACAGCAAGTGAAACCTGCACGACTCTATGATGTTTAGTCCCATTTGAAAATAGTAATGGTCGATTGGAGAATTGTTTGGTTTCAGTCTGGCTCAGATGGTGGTTGAGTGGTAAATCCATGGCGTCACCCGTCTCCTCATCAGTAAGCTTGAGGATCTTCTTGAGTGTATGTCCAAGGGCTGATTTCTGAGTACAGCCAATCAATTCTTCTGCGGTTTGATTGAGTGAAGTGATGACTCCATCTGCGTTAGTGGTGATTACACCTTCACTGATTGAGGAGAGTGTCGTTTCGGCCAACTCCTTACTTTCTCGTAGCTCCTGGGTGCGATGTTGTATATCGATCTCGAGTTGTTCCTTGGCATCGTGCAATGCCGTCTCTGCAGTCATTTGTCGGTGATTGCCACGCATGATAAGCACCAGCATGATTCCGCTGGAGATCAGAAACGCGAAGAAGACCAGCACAGCCTGATCCACGGCCTCGGTGGCGAATTCAGAGACGAGCTCGGGATCACCAATATCCACCAATCGCCAATGGGTGCCGGTGATGTGTCTTTCGGCCAGGATACGTCTCTGCTCATCCAGAGACAGAATAGGATTCTCCAGGCTCAGTTCATACCTGTTGCCGTCGGCTGTGACTTCAATCAGGTCTGACGTTTCAGTATTTAACAATACGAGATTGTGTTTGTGGCGTCCCGAGAGTCTTAACAGGTTCTGAATGCTGCCGGTCTGGAAACTGACAAAAAAGACATAGCCTTCGGGCGATTCCAGTTGCACCATCGTATCGTAGTGATACTGCATAAAATTCGGATGGATTTGCGGGTGATGATCAAGCTCGAGAGTGAAATTGATGATCTCCTGTTGGCACATTTGACCAATGCGACTCTCAAAATCATCCAGAAGAGGATTCCCATTATTATCGGCGAGAGTAAAGGAAAAGGCATCTGGGAAGTAGCTGAGAACTCTCTCCTTCAATTGACTGGCAACCTCGGTATTCTCCGGTTCTTCGGCCATTCGTCCGATCAGTGCTTTCTCGTAATTGGTGAACAGATAGAGTAAGCGACGTTTCTCCCCGATCAACTGGTTGATCTCATTACCCACCAGTACCACCGTGTTCTCGGCAAGTGTCGTATGGTAGTCACTGAAGGTGTCGATACGTTGCACAGCAATGGCTGCCAGCAAGAAACCCACGAGCGCGAGAAAGATCCCGACAAACATCATCGTATGGTTAGATCCGAGATGGCGCTTCTCTGACATGTTGAGTTTTCTGATAATCAAGGAATATTATTAGATCTTTTCCTTGTTTCGGCAGTTACTTATAAAAATTGATTATTTTTATGGGACATATTGAAATTTGACGGAAATCGCCCCATTTAGATGGGTAACTATTGATTATGCGGAGTTTTTTTCATGCGTATGGATCGTTTGACCAGTAAGTTTCAGATGGCCTTGGCGGATGCGCAAAGCCTTGCCGTTGGGCGGGATCACCAGTTCATCGAAGCGGCTCATCTGATGAGTGCATTATTGGATCAGGAGGGAGGCACGGTACGCCATCTCCTGACTCAAGCCGATGTGAATGCTAACCAACTGCGCTCTGATCTAAGTGCTGCATTGGAGCGTTTGCCGAGAGTGGAAGGTGCTGCGGGTGATCTGCATATCTCGAATGATCTTGGGCGACTGCTCAATCAGACGGATAAACTGGCCCAGCAGAGGAAAGATCAGTATATCTCGAGCGAACTCTTTGTCCTTGCCGTCATTGAGGACAAGGGAGAACTGGGCGAGATGCTGCGCAAAGCGGGCGGCTCGACGCCGGTCTTGGAAAAGACTATTGAGAAGGTCCGGGGTGGCCAGAAGGTGGATGATCCGAACGCGGAGGATCAACGCCAGGCCCTTGAAAAATATACTATTGACCTGACTGAGAGGGCGGAGCAGGGCAAGCTCGATCCAGTGATCGGGCGGGACGATGAAATTCGCCGCACTATCCAGGTGCTGCAACGCCGCACGAAAAACAATCCTGTGCTGATCGGTGAACCCGGGGTGGGAAAAACCGCAATCGTCGAAGGCCTCGCCCAACGCATCATCAATGGCGAGGTTCCGGAAGGGCTCAAAAGTAAGCGACTACTATCCCTGGATATGGGCTCTCTTATAGCAGGAGCAAAGTTTCGGGGTGAATTTGAAGAACGCCTCAAGGCGGTGCTGAATGATCTCTCCAAGCAGGAGGGGCAGATCATTCTGTTTATCGACGAACTGCACATGATGGTGGGTGCAGGCAAGGCGGAAGGCGCTATGGATGCCGGCAATATGCTCAAGCCTGCCCTTGCTAGGGGGGAACTTCACTGTGTCGGCGCCACCACCCTGGATGAGTATCGTCAGTATGTGGAGAAGGACGCCGCCCTGGAGCGTCGTTTTCAGAAGCTTCTCGTTGAAGAACCCAACGTGGAGGATACCATCGCCATCCTGCGTGGCCTGAAAGAGCGTTACGAGCTACATCATGGGGTGGATATCACTGATCCCGCGATCGTTGCGGCGGCAACACTTTCCCATCGATATATCACTGACAGGCAGTTACCGGACAAGGCCATCGACCTGGTGGACGAGGCGGCTTCCCTGATCCGTATGGAGATCGACTCCAAGCCGGAACAGATGGACCGGCTGGAACGGCGCTTGATTCAATTGAAGATTGAACGTGAGGCGATGAACAAGGAGACCGATGAGGCCTCGAAAAAGCGCCTTGCGCATCTGCAGGAGGAGATAGCGCGTCTGGAGCGGGAGTTCTCAGATCTGGACGAGATCTGGAAATCGGAAAAGGCGGCGCTGCAGGGCACTACGCACATCAAGGAATCCCTGGAACGGGCCAGGATGGAGTTGGAGACCGCTCGTCGGGCGGGGGATCTGACGCGGATGTCCGAATTGCAGTATGGGCGTATTCCGGAGCTGGAAAAACAGCTGGATATGGCGGCTCAGGCCGAGATGCAGGAGATGAAACTGCTGCGAAATAAGGTGACGGATGAGGAGATTGCTGGAGTCGTCTCAAAATGGACCGGAATTCCGGTCTCGAAGATGTTGGAAGGCGAGCGGGATAAGCTGCTGCGCATGGAAGAGGAGATCGGGAGACGGGTGATTGGCCAGGTTGAGGCGGTCAAGGCGGTGAGTGATGCGGTTCGCCGTTCCCGGGCAGGCTTGTCGGACCCGAGTCAGCCGAATGGCTCGTTTCTTTTCCTGGGACCCACGGGTGTGGGCAAGACGGAACTCTGCAAGGCATTGGCGGATTATCTCTTCGACACGGAAGAGGCAATGATCCGGGTCGATATGTCGGAATTTATGGAGAAACATTCCGTGGCGCGTCTGATTGGTGCGCCTCCCGGCTATGTCGGCTACGAAGAAGGAGGCTATCTGACCGAAGCGGTCCGCCGTCGCCCTTATTCGGTGATTCTGATGGATGAGGTGGAAAAGGCCCACCCCGACGTATTCAATGTCT
>JBDLIT010000172.1:0-7545 GCA_039714735.1 Pseudomonadota bacterium | reverse complement strand
GCAGGGAGCCGGGAGCGACCTCTACCCCGTCCAACTGCAGATTCTAGGTTTAAACAGGGTGGGAAAAAGTGCTATTAGGTAATCCCTTCTAAATAGTGCTTTCTTGCGGCTGACCAAATGTCGGGTAAAGTTGTCGAATACAGTATATGGGTATGTCAGGGAGAGAATCATGTTAATTCGAACGACGACCGATCCGGTCACATTAAATGACGTTCATAACCCGGGAGAACATCCCTATATTCTCGATGGTGATTGGGAAACCGGACTTTTGATCTATTTTGAAAACGAGCAGACACGCAGAACCTTTCAAGAACTGGATGAGGATGATCATAAACTTGTACTAAAGGGTAATTCTACTGATTACTACATTGCGGAAGGTTGAAATTCGGGAGAGTAAGTATTTCCTGGAAGAACGCAGTTGTATACCTAAAAAGCCTTCTGCTTGGATAGCAGCAGGCTGTTACTCATGCAATGGCATCTACAAGGAAAGGAGTTATGCCATTGTCACTAATAATCAACCGACCGGGAGAATATCATGTCAATCCGACTAATAATTTCAATGCTGATCTTGGCGCTTTTTAACCTGCCTGTATTTGCGGACAGTCATGCTGCACCCGATACCCTGCTCTATATTATCTCTCCAACAGATGGAGAGACAGTTACTAGCCCAGTTACTGTACGATTTGGATTGAAAGGCTTGGGTGTAGCGCCCGCCGGTGTCAACAAAGAAAAGACCGGACATCATCACCTGCTGATCGATGTAAAAAAGCTACCGGCAATGGATAAGCCTATTCCCTCCAATGACAACCACAAGCATTTTGGTGGGGGACAAACAGAAGCGATACTTGATTTGCCACCAGGGGAGCATACCCTTCAGTTATTGCTGGGCGACATGAATCATATCCCACACAAACCTCCGGTTTTGTCCAAGAAGATTTCTGTCAGGGTTAAATAACCCGGATCTGATTTGATATTCGTTGAGGGTGCTTTCACCGCTACTTCGCAGGCACTGCCGTGGCTGACGCAAGGTATCAAATAGAAACTGACAGCCTGGGTCGGGTGAAAGTACCCGCAGGCGCCCTCTATTCAGCGCAGACTCAAAGGGCCGTGGAGAACTTTCGCTCCAGTGGCCTGAAAATGCCAACCCGCTTTATCAAGGCTGTCACTTTGATAAAGAAAGCCGCCGCTGAGGTGAACAGGGAATTGGGCCTCATCAACGGAACTGTTGGCTATGCCATATCAGCCGCCGCAGATGAAATATTGGCAGGCAAGCATCTGAAGCAGTTTCCGGTTGATGTCTTTCAGACGGGGTCCGGAACCAGTACCAACATGAACGTCAATGAGGTCCTGGCGGCACTGGCCTGCCAACGATGCGATGGTGTCGATCCTAACGACCAGGTCAATATGGGGCAGAGCAGTAATGATGTGATACCCACTGCAATTCATTTGAGCGCCGCTATTGCCATAGATCAGGAACTACTGCCGGCAATGAATCACCTGGCAGAAGTCATCGATGACAAGGCGAGAGATGTGGATGATATCTGTAAAACCGGACGTACTCATCTGATGGATGCCATGCCGATACGGTTGAGTCAGGAAATGAGGGGCTGGTCTGCACAGATACGCAATGGGGTCGATCGAATCCAATGCACACGGACTCGGCTGCATAAAATTTCTCAAGGAGCCACAGCGGTTGGAACCGGAATCAATACCCCGCCGGAGTTTGCCGGGAAAATGGCAGAAAGGCTTAGTGAGTACACCGGTCTGAAGTTCACACCAAACCCTTCACCAATCACTATCGCAGGTCAGTCAGGCAATTTTCAACTCAATATCATGTTGCCGGTGATCGCCTTTAATCTGTTGCAGAGCATCGATCTATTATCGATTACTTCCCGACAACTTGCGGATAAGGCGATCAGTGGATTCAGGGTGAATGAGGACAAACTGAAAAAAAGTCTATTGAATAACCCGGTACTGATTACTGTGTTGAGCCCACATGTCGGTTACAGGAAGGTGGCGGAAATTGTCCAACGCGCCTCCAAGGAGAGGCGTCCGGTAATCGAGGTAGCGGAGGAGGAGACCCAGTTTACGCGTAGCGAACTGGAGGAGATGCTCGACCCAATCAAAGCCACACAGGGGGGTATACGCAATTGAGTCTCTTGAAAAATACTGGAAAAAAACTTACTCAACGATATGGGGCAGGTGGAAATAACAGGAATATCATTGCAAGCACAGTCTCTATGAAAAGATATATCAGGGTTGTCGTGCCGGGAATACCATCGACCATGAGCGAATAGAGCCGTGCAATGACCAACAGTGCCATAGTGGCTCCAAGCCAGAGCACTAGGTTGCGAGCCTTCTCTATGTCGAAACATGCAGTGAAGGCAAGCAGGCCCAATCCAACCATCATGCCATGTAATGCCCTGTGTTGATTTCTGACATCTACGGTAATTTTACCAGTAGGAGAGAAACTGTAATCGGACTTAAACATTTCAATAAGACCGGGAACCACAAGACTGACGCCTAAAAAAATCAATACTCCGCAAAGAATTGATTTATGGAATCTATTCATAGCTGCCATTGCCGGGTCTCATCGATCAGCTGCTTCAACCATTGCATATAGGGTGTTCCACCTGTGCCTTTTGGATCAGGAGTCCGGCGAGCGATGTATTCCAGCGCCCACTCATAGTGGACTTCACGGAAACTGGCGATGGCTTCCAGTGCCTGGTTATAGAGCCCTTTATCGGCGCTGTTGCGAATGGAAGGCATCGCCTGCACGGCCGTGATCAGGGACTGATGGCCAACCGGCATGTATTGACGCATGGCAAATAGATGCTCCATCAACATCGAGCTTTTATGCGGGATCTTCATGAAGGCGATAAGTATCGGCATGATACTGCTCTGAGCACCGGTCTCGCCACGGAAATCAATCGGCTCACACTCCACCCCCTCGTAGACCACGTTTTCAAAATAACGGATATAGGGACGGAAGGTTTTGAAATAGAGTCTGGGATCCATATTTTCAGGGATACGCTGCAACACCGCAACTTGGTTGCTGACTGCCTCCGCTATCTCATGCAACGCATTGTTTAACACTGTTTCGTCAGGTTCAGGCAGTGCATCCTGAACCGTTGCAATGGCGTTGAGTATTCTTGAGGCAATGGCTTCTATCTCAATATGTACCAGAATGAACCAGTGCTCGTCATAGAGATGGACGAAGTTTTGCAGGGTATCGATATTGCCCAGTGAAATGGGTAAGTGGTGATCGAAGCGTTTCCAGTTGTAGAGCGCGTAACCGTCGTAGCTGAGAATCGGTGGACGGCCCAGCAGGCTGCAAGCGTGACATAAAGGGATTGCAATATTACTAGGAAGTCGTGTTACCGGTGGCTGACCAATTTGGTTGATATAGGCGGAAGCGAGAAAACCCAGCCGGAGGTAGTAGAGGCGAAGTTGGGGAAGATCTATGGCAGTTGAATTCCCGACTTTCCAGGAAGGGATCTTCAATTGTTTCACATAATCACGAAACCCAGTCTCTAGCAGCAGGCTGGGGAGGTCACGGCCCAGCTCATCCAGCATGGTCAATTCGGATTCAGGCGGGAATGCAGTCACGGGGTCGGTCTCTGGAAGAAATCCCCGCTTGCGGTAGACGCTCTCCATTCTATTTACTCCGGGTAACTCGCCTCCTGCTGGCAACACCCAACTGAAACGGTACTCTGTTGATGATAGACGCAGGATTTATTTCCGCTGGCATCAAAATTATCCGGCGCCACCCAACGACAGGTTCCGCAATCGATGCAGGTGGCGTCAACGTAGAAGTCCCCCTCTGTATTGGCCCAGCGGCGTTTTCTCAATCTAGCCATGATCTAACCGGTAGCTGTTTCTCATCTCAATGCCATTTCTGTCTTTTTCTCTTTGACCATCTCTGTTACTTCATAGCGTGGTGAACGCCTTAGGGTCATAGTTTTGACATCCGAATTGAGCCCTATGTTCTATTCCTGATAATAGTGGATTGTTGGATCACAAAAGAGTTTCCTGGGGCGACTGGCCGCTGCAAAACCTGGATGGGCGTTATTTTGCCTCAGCCTGGCTGCAGCGCAGCGCCAAAACGCGCAAAACATACCAATGGCTGGTCTAAGATGATCTTGGAGGTATTGTAACTTGCCGAAGCAATATTGGTTCCTGTCCAGTTATATCCTGGTGGTTTGTCTGTTGCTTGCCACCCCACCGATTGCTGCTGAGAGGGGTGGAGGCATGGGCTTTGGTGTTGTTCATCGAACAGCTCGAAGAAATCGGCTTCCCGGTCGCACACGTTGATCAGTGGCGTCTGAGCCACCTCTGCAGACAGTTCCACCGGGCCGCGATGTTGCTCAATCCAGAGAAAGGTCTTTCTGTAATGCCTGGTAACTGGTTGATTAGAATCTTAGATGGCTTGATGCGTTCAAGCTTTTCTGTGCTCCACGCCAGTCGTCAATATGGAATTTAGTGAATGGAAGTTCTGTCAGCTCAAAAAAACGCGTCCAGCCGACACGCTCGATCCAGTCATTGATTCGCTCCCAATCCTGCGCATTATCCTTGTAGGCATGCAGGATACGTTTGACGATAGCAGTTGCCTCTGGCCAGCGTGGTGGATTGTTGGGGATGCCTGCCGCAACCAGTTTTTGGAATGAGGGACGGGTACGAGCATTGGAGTGATTTCCACCTACCCAGACTGCGAGCTTGGAGTGTTCTGGATCATTGATCTGCATGGGCGGACAAGGTGGGTAACATGCGCCGCAGCAGATGCACTTACGTTCATCCACTTCGAGTGACGGTTTTCCATTCACCAAAGCGGGTCGGATTGCCGCAACCGGGCAACGCGCCACTACCGAGGGTCGCTCACAAACGTTTGCAACTTTTTCATGGTTGATCTTGGGTGGTTTGGTATGCTGGATGTTGATGGCTATATCGCCCTGCCCACCGCAGTTGATCTGGCAGCAAGAGGTGGTGATATGTACGCGGTTGGGCATGTTCCAGGACCTGAACTCGTCGATCAGCTCATCCATCATCGATTTGACCACGCCTGAGGCATCGGTTGCGGGGATGTCGCAGTGTAACCAACCTTGGGTGTGGGATATGGAGGTGATGGAGTTTTTGGTCCCGCCAACGATGAATCCGCTCGTTTCAAGCGCCTTGATGAGCGTCTTGACCTTGGATTCACTCGACACCATGAACTCGATATTGCTGCGAATGGTGAAGCGCACATAGCCGTCGGCATATTGATCACCGATTTCACAGAGTTTACGCAAGCTAAACAGATCCAGGATTCTTTGCGTGCCGGCGCGAACCGTCCAGATCTGGTCTCCGCTATAGGCCACATGACGCAAGACACCTGGCTGTGGGTCATCATGATATTTCCAGCGCCCGAAATTCTTACGCATCACCGGGTGCATATATTGGATACCGTCAGGGCAGCCACTTTCAACTGGGGTTCTGTGCTGGATGTGGGACATGATTATCTTTAACTCTTTTCAGTGCTGTCAGGCTGCGTCAGCTGCTTTCTTTTCATGCGGATGGCGCTCGTACCACCTCGCCGCCTCTTCATCCCAGGTATCGGTGCGAACATAGGAATTTTCTCTTGGGTGCACTACCATTTGTGGATCTATCTCGAGATCCATGGCTTCGAGGAAATTGACCAATCCGATACGTTCGATCATCTCGCCAATGCGTTCGTGTTCCAGGGCATTCTCCGCAAAGAAATCGATGGTGTTCTCGGCAAGTGTGCGCAGGATGTCGGTCGTATAGTAGTTGCCTGCGGGGGGTTGTACACGCAGGGTATGAAACTCTTTAGATTTGGGGAAGAGGTCTCCTACCTCTGAGAAACGAGGAATGATTCCACCGCCGTAACCAAAGACACTCACTGTTCCGCCTTTCCAATATCCCTTGATCGTTTCGTAGGAGTGTTCCAGCTGTCCCAGGAGATCGTTATTTGTCTCTCGGATGCGCTCATCTGGATGTTTGTCGCGCAGTCGTTTGATACCGCTGATAAAACTGGGCCACTCGCCGGTTTCAAGCTGGTCGAGCATCGGGGTATCATGTGTTTTCATCAGAAAATCTCCAGGATACAGGAGGCTGGACAGATGATTCTGTCCGCCGCAAGTAGACGATTAACAGCCAAGTCTCTCTTGGAAATGAGTGAATGTATCGTTAAAGTAAATACAAATAATACTCATTAACAATATTAGTGTGCATTGACGGAAAATTAATATCACTAACGGAATAGAGTGACATCCAACTGCCCATACCAAATGGGTATGCAGCTGTGCTCCGCAAATATTGCCCGACCACATAGTTGCAGTGGTTTGATGATGTAGGTTAACCAAGCTTAGAGGGATCGTTCTGTTTTTCACCATGCGTGCCTAGGCAGTGCCGATTGGTTCGGACTGGCTGAAAAGCTACGTAATCTGCTTATACATAGCCAATGAAACTGGTTTTCTTTGAGACCCCAGTATTTACGCGCCAGCTCCCTGGTTACTTGACCGATGAGAGCTACAGAAAATTGCAGCGCGCTCATGGACAACCCGGAGTTGGGCGATGTGATGCCCAGTACTGGCGGGTTCCGAAAGGTCCGCTGAGGAGACTCGCGTCGAGACAAGGGTAAGCGAGGTGGCCTGAGGGTAATCTATTACTACCTGACGGCAGATCACCAGATATGGTTTTTCACCCCTCTACGATAAAGATGAGGCCGTGGACTTGACTGCTGATGAGAAGAAGGTTTTGAAGAGGTCTATCCAGGCCGAATTGGAGGCTAGGAGGCGTAAGCGATGACTCAGAAACGTAAGTTGTTCGATGAATTGATGGAAGGCGTTGAGGCGATGCACCAGCAATGCGAGGGTAAGATTACCCTCTGTTCGCATGAAGTTGAGGAGCTTCCTCCTCTGGAAGTGGACGCACAATTGATCCGGGACACGCGGGAGTGGTATGGCCCTTGGGTCCTGGCTTGCCTCTTTGACTAGATGAATACAACAACCGGTACTTCCGTTTTTTGAGTGCTTCATGGAATCTCAGCAGAGTTGATGGCTTGATTATAATCGCGGAAGGCCGGATGTGGTGTGGACTGAGGAACAGTGACCAGAAGCCCAGCAGGAATCGATCAATCGCTGAAAGATTGGGTGCACGCTGCCGACGACTGCAGGGATGCAGGAGGTAGAGTAACGCATGGAGCAGTTACCGAGAGCGATTGATGACCAAGAGTTGCTGTTTCACGAGAAGGCTATCAGCAACAACTGCTTTTACACCACCCGGTCCAAGGAGCTTGGCGAGAGTGGTCTACAGATGTATGGAGGAGAGCGATCAGATCCTTCATGTTGAAACAGGGTAGGGCAGGTCGCTATCGGGCGCAAGGCTTGTTAGTTAGGAGTCTGTTTTCAAATAAGAAGTAACAATTCGCCAGGGAGTCCAGGATATTCATTTGTGTTGTTGTAAATAACAACAAATTGTTGTTATAATTAACAACATGAAAGCGGAGCTGCTCGTAAAGGAAAGACACACATTCTGGGACGGGAGCTC
>JBDLIT010000171.1:0-7757 GCA_039714735.1 Pseudomonadota bacterium | reverse complement strand
ATCAATCCCCCAGATCTTCTCAGCATACTCTTTGATAGTGCGATCGCTGGAAAAGTAACCCATCCTGGCTGTATTAAGGATTGCCTTGCGGTTCCACTCCTCCGGGTTCTGGTAGACATTGTCAGCTCGGTCGCTGGCATCCATATATGATTGAAAATCAGCCAATACCATGAATGGGTCACTGTGCAGCAGCGTCTCTTTGATCACTCGGTAGCGATTCGGATCATCAGGTGAGAAGAAGCCGTTACCGATCATGTCTACAACCTGCTTGAGCGCTGGATTTGATTCATAGTAGTGCCGCGGATGGTAGCCTTGCTGTTTCAATTTCTGGACGCCATCGGTGGTGAGTCCGAAAATAAAGATGTTTTCATCGCCAAGCTGCTCGCGCATCTCAATATTGGCTCCATCCATGGTTCCCATGGTGAGGGCGCCATTCAAGGCCAGTTTCATATTTCCGGTGCCAGAGGCCTCGAGGCCGGCAGTTGAGATCTGTTGCGAAAGTTCTGCGGCGGGAATGATATCGACGGCGGTGGTGACGTCGTAGTTGGGTATGAACAGCACTTTTATGCGCTCATTGACCTCCCGGTCATTGTCGATCACATCGGCCACGTCATTGATCAGACGGATAATCAGTTTAGCAATAAAATAACCAGGCGCTGCTTTACCACCGAAAATGAAGGTGCGAGGAACGAAATCGGCTTGAGGGTTTTCCAGTAAGCGGTTGTAGAGGGCGATGATGCGCATCACATTGAGCAGTTGACGCTTGTATTCATGGATGCGTTTGACCTGTACGTCAAACAGCGTATCAGGATTGATCTCACTACCCAGGTAGTAGTTGACGAGGTTCGCAAGGCGAACTTTGTTGGCCCGCTTGGCCTGAAGAAAACGTTCCTGAAAGTTGCTGTCTCCTGCAAATGATTCCAGTTGCGAGAGCTGGTCCAGGTTACGTGTCCAGTCATCACCAATTGCATCACAAATGAGTTGGGAGAGATTTGGATTGGATAAAAGCAGCCAGCGTCTGGGCGTGATGCCATTGGTGACATTGATCAGTTTGCCGGGATAGATTTGGTCGAAGTCCTTGAAAGTGGAGTCACGTAACAACTTCGAATGGAGAGCAGAGACACCATTGACCTTGTGACTGCCGACGATTGCGAGATTGGCCATGCGTATCCGCCCACCATTCTCGTCAAAGATAGAGACCCGTTTCAGGATCTCCATATCTTCGGGATGCTGGTGTCCAACCATGAGCAGAAAGCGACGATTGATTTCATAGATGAGCTGCAAATGGCGGGGCAGGAGCGCTTCGAAGGTGTGTACCGGCCAGGTCTCCAGGGCTTCAGGGAGTAGCGTATGGTTGGTGTATGAGAAGACCTGCCTGGTAATCTCCCAGGCTTGCTGCCACTCCAAGTGATGTTTATCGAGGAGCAGACGCATCATCTCGGGGATGGCAATGGCAGGGTGGGTGTCATTCAGCTGGATGGCGACCTTGTCAGGCAGTTCCGCGAGATCTTCGTGATCATAAAAGAAGCGGCGCAGAATATCCTTGAGTGAGGCGCTGACAAAGAAATATTGCTGCTTCAGGCGCAGCACCTTGTTCATAACGCTACTGTCATCCGGGTAGAGAACCTTCGAGATGTTTTCCGAATGGGTCTTGTCCTCCACCGCCTGAGTGTATTCACCCAAATTGAAGCGGTTTAGATCGAAATCCTCATAGGCTTTGGCGGTCCACAGGCGCAGGTTGTTCACTGTGTCGTTGTGAAAGCCCGGTATCGGTGTGTCGTAGGCTTGGGCGATGATCACATCACCGTCGATCCAGTCGAAATGGCGGTTACCTTCCGGACCCATATATTCCATGACCCGGCCGCCGAAGCGGATTTTGTAGGAGACCTCGGGACGGGGAAACTCCCAGGGATTGCCATGCGTCAGCCAGTTTTCCGGAAGTTCAACTTGCTGGTTGTCTTCGATCTTCTGCCGGAACATGCCGTATTCATAGCGGATTCCGTAGCCTTGCCCAGGGATCTTGAGGGTGGCCATGGAGTCCAGGAAACAGGCTGCCAGCCGGCCCAGGCCGCCATTACCCAAAGCGGCGTCATGTTCCAGACTACGCAGAGCCTCCAGTTCCATGCCGAGCTTGTGCAGGGCCTCGCTGCAGGCGTCATGAATATCCATGTTGAGCAGGCTGTTGATCAGGCTGCGGCCGATGAGGAACTCCATCGAGAGATAGTAGACCCGTTTCGCGTCGTGCCGGTAATAACTGCGCTGGGTCTCCATCCAGCGTTCGATGAGCCGATCCCGCACCACATGGCTGAAAGCCATCATCCAGTCATGTTTGGTTGCAGTAAAAGGATCTTTGCCGATGGTATAGACGAGATGATTGGAGACGGATCGTTGCAGGGCCTTGGTGTCTGAGCCGAGGAAATCGTACTTGAAGGCCTTGTTTTGAATATCGCTCATAACGGAATGTAGATTGGGTTGAGTGGGTAAATACTAAGCTATTGTGCGTGCATTCACAGCGTGGCGTGTATGCTAAAACAATCTGTGAGAAACGTCAGGCATAAATGCAGTCAAATCGGAAAGGCGGGTCGTCCCTTGGCGGGTTGTGCGTAACGGGGGGGCAGGATCAGGAGGATCGATCAATTTCTGGAGTCTTGCTGAAGATGAGAGTTACGCAAGAGCGACAGAAATATTGTGTAGACCAGTAGACCTAGCGCATCAGCGCCGAGGTCCAGCAAGGAGAAAAAGCGTCCGGGGATGGTGTATTGGATGATCTCCAAAATCAGTCCATAACCGAGAAGCGGGATGAATTTTCGCCAATTCCAAATATGCTTGGGAAAGGCATGGTCGGCGAGAAAGGCAAGGGTGAAAAAGGCAAAAATGTGTTGCAGCTTGTCATTGATATCGGATATGACCGGGTATTCAAGAGGCGTAGTCGCTAAGTAAATCGTTAGCAACAGGGCTACCACAAGCACAACTTGTGTCAGCCGTGCGGGTGGTGTAATGACGGGCATGCCCTGGTTACTCTATTGCTTTTTACGCGCCAAGGCGCGATGGCCGATATCCGTGCGGTAATAGATGTTCTCCCAACGGATAGACTTGGCTAACCCATAGGCATTCTGCTGAGCTTCAGTAATCGTATCACCCAGAGCGGTGGCGCAGAGCACCCGACCGCCAGCGGTTACAACCTTATTGTCTTTGAGGGCGGTGCCGGCATGAAAGAGCTTTTCCCCCGGATTTTCTTTCTCGTTCAAACCGGAGATGGGCAGGCCTTTCGCGTAGTCTCCCGGATAACCGCCGGCGGCCAGAACCACACCGAGCGAAGGTCTGGGGTCCCAGCTTGTTGATTCTGAGTCAAGTCTGCCGTCCAGGGCGGCGAGGCAGTGGCTGACCAGATCGGACTGCATGCGCAGCATGATCGGTTGGGTTTCCGGGTCCCCGAAACGGCAGTTGTATTCTATGACCTTAGGGGCGCCATCCGACATGATCATCAGTCCGGCATAGAGAAATCCTGTGTAGGGCAGGCCCTCTTCAGCCATCCCCTTTACCGTAGGCAGGATAACCTCATGCATAATCCGCTGATGGATCTCATCGGTGACTACCGGAGCGGGTGAGTAGGCGCCCATGCCTCCGGTGTTGAGTCCGGTATCTCCATCCCCGGCCCGTTTATGGTCCTGGCTGGTGGCCATCGGTAGCACATGTTGCCCGTCGGCCATGACAATAAAGCTGGCCTCCTCACCATCCAGATATTCCTCGATCACCACTCGGTGGCCGGCTTTTCCAAAGGCATTGCCGGAAAGCATGTCGCGCACGGCGCTTTCAGCGTCAGCCAGGGTAATGGCCACAATCACTCCCTTGCCGGCGGCCAAGCCATCCGCCTTGACGACGATGGGTGCGCCCTGCTCCTGAAGATAGGCGAGCGCAGGATCCAGTTCGGTGAATGTCCGGTAGTCCGCAGTGGGGATCTTGTGGCGGGCGAGAAAATCTTTGCTGAAGGATTTTGATCCCTCGAGCTGTGCGGCTCCCTGAGTCGGCCCGAAGCAGGCCAGCCCAGCCTCACTGAAGGCATCTACCAGACCGATCACTAGCGGGGCTTCCGGTCCGACGATGGTGAGGCCGATGTCACGAGATTTGGCAAACTCGATCAGGGCCTCGATGTCCTCCACGCCGATCGCCACATTCTCCATGTCGGGTTCGAGGGCTGTGCCGGCGTTGCCGGGGGCCAGATATATTTTATCGGCTAAGGGTGATTGTGCCGCTTTCCAGGCCAACGCATGTTCGCGGCCGCCTGAGCCTATTATCAAAATGTTCATGTTTTATTGTAAAAGTTATTAGCCTCAGAGACACACGACTGCATGGATGCAGGAGGTAGAGCAACGCATGGAGCAGTTGCCGAGAGACACAGAGAGTCGCAAGGGGTAAAGATATGAGTCGTATCAACCGCGATTTTATCCGTCAGACCGACTTGTTTCTCAATAACCTTATGCGGTGCTCTCTGCGTCTCTGTGATGAGATGTCTTAGTGCCTGAAATGACGCATGCCGGTGAAGACCATGGCCATGCCGTGTTCATTCGCCGCCTGAATGGCTTCATCATCACGCATCGAGCCGCCGGGTTGGATAACCGCAACGATCCCGGCTCCGGCAGCATTATCGATGCCATCGCGAAATGGGAAGAACGCATCAGAGGCCATCACCGAGCCCTTGACGACAAGCTCTGCCTGTTCCGCCTTGATGCCTGCGATACGCGCAGAGTTGATCCGGCTCATCTGTCCGGCGCCGACGCCGATGGTCATGCCATCCCTGCCATAGACGATGGCGTTGGATTTGACGAACTTGGCGACCCGCCAGGTAAACAGCAGATCGCGCATCTCTGCTTCGCTGGGCTGGCGTTCGCTAACGACTTTAATCTCGTTGCTCAGTTGCAGATCCGCATCCTGCACCAGCAGTCCGCCATTGACCCGTTTGTACTCGGTTCGTTGGATGGCCTCTGCACTCCATTCGCCGCATACCAACAGGCGAACGTTCTTTTTCGCGCTCACGGCCTCGATGGCGGCAGCAGAGACCTTGGGGGCAATGATCACCTCGACAAACTGCTTGTCGACGATGGCCTTGGCCGTTTCTCCGTCCAGCTCCTGGTTGAAGGCGATGATGCCGCCAAAAGCGGACTCGGGATCCGTGCTGAAGGCGCGGTTGTAGGCATCCAGCAGATTGTTCCCCAGGGCTACGCCACAGGGGTTGGCGTGTTTCACGATCACGCAGGCAGGGCCTTCGTCAAAATTTTTCACACATTCCAGTGCTGCATCGGTATCCGCAATATTGTTGTAAGAGAGTTCTTTGCCCTGCAGCTGAGAAGCCGTGGCAATGCAGACCTCGTCGATTTTGTGCTGCACAAAAAAAGCTGCCTTCTGGTGAGGATTTTCACCATAGCGCATGGTCTGAGTCTGGGCGAACTGCAAGGACAGGGTGCGGGGAAAATTACTGACGGTATCGTCGGTCCGCGCACCGAGATAGTTGGCGATGGCGCCGTCATAACGCGCGGTGTGCTCAAAGGTCTTGACCGCAAGATCGAAACGGGTGGCGGCAGAGACCTCGCCGGCGTTGGCGTCCATCTCCTCCAGTATTCTGCCGTAGTCAGCTGCATCGACCACCACCGTGACATCGGTGTGGTTTTTAGCTGCCGCTCTGAGCATGGTGGGTCCACCGATATCGATATTTTCGATGGCCGTAGGCAGGTCGCAGTCCGGGTTGGCCACGGTCTGTTCAAAAGGGTAGAGGTTGACCACAATCAGATCGATCGGACCAATTCCGTTATTCTTCATCACCCCATCGTCAGTACCGCGCCGGCCGAGTATCCCACCATGTATCTTGGGATGCAGGGTTTTTACCCGGCCGTCCATCATTTCAGGAAAGCCGGTATATTCAGAGACCTCGATGACCGGGATGTCATTCTCGGTGAGCAGTTTTGCGGTCCCGCCAGTGGAGAGGATTTCGATATTTTTTTCCGCCAGTGTGCGAGCGAACTCCACGATACCGGTTTTGTCTGAAACACTTATCAGGGCGCGGGTGATCTTAGGCATGTTTGTTTGATCCGTTACTAATTGATTCGGCTAAAGAGATTTTTTATTCCATACAACACGGCCTTGACTAAACAAAGCCAGGCGCGGAAATAGAGGTGTTTGGGCGCCTGTCAGTCTAAATCATACTGAGAGAGTTTTTTGCGCAATGTGCTGCGGCTGATGCCGAGAAGCGCGGCAGCTTGAGTCTGGTTGCCACCGGTATGCTGCATGACACTCTCCAATAGCGGCGCCTCGACCTCGTTCATGACCAGGCGGTAAAGGTTGGTCGCACCGTGTCCATCCAGGTGATTGAAGTAGCGTTGCATTGCATCGAGTACACAATGACGTAGTGGTTCGGTTTTTTTACTGTGAATGACAGTTAGGGCATCCGAGCCCTCGTTGTGAAATATGCCAGCTTCCATATTCATGCGGCTAACCCCCTGAGGTAGACTTGATGTCCGAAAAACTGGCGGATCTGGTCCTGTTGTTCATCAGCCGTTTTCGAATCGTTTATTATATTTCGAAAATTTGCACCATCCTGGTGCCCCTTGCTATACCAGGCGATATGTTTCCGGGCAATTCTGACCCCCTGGTATTCGCCATAAAAGTCGTAGAGTTGCTGTAGATGCCTGAGTAACAACTGCTCGATCCATTCGAGTGGAGGTTCCTGCAGTTTCTCACCTGTCTCCAGATAGTGCGCTATCTCGCGGAATATCCAAGGTCTGCCTTGCGCGGCGCGGCCGACCATAATCCCATCTGCGGCGGTAATTTCCAACACCTGTTTGGCCTTTTCCGGTGTTTCGATATCACCATTCGCGATGACCGGAATCCCCACCGCCTGCTTTATGAGTCTGATGGTTTCATACTCGGCAGACCCGGAAAATTTGCAGACCCGGGTTCGGCCATGCACGGCCAGTGCCTGGATTCCACACTCCTCTGCAATGTGGGCTATCTGCGCTCCATTGCGATGGTTTGGGTCCCAGCCGGTCCTGATTTTCAGGGTGACCGGGACTTCCACTGCGCTAACAACTGATTGCAGAATATCCGCAACCAGCTCCTCATTTTGTAATAGCGCCGATCCCGCTGCTACCCGGCAGACTTTTTTTGCCGGGCAACCCATGTTGATGTCGATAAGTTGAGCGCCATGGTCAACATTGAGCTTGGCGGCATCTGCCATGATCTGCGGATCAGAACCAAGGATCTGGACGGAAATAGGGCCTGATTCCCCGTCGTGGTCAAGCCGTCTTTGGGTCTTGCGATGTCCCCAGAGCGCTGAATTGGCGGATATCATCTCCGAGACCGCCATGCCGGCCCCAAGCTCGCGGCACAGCTGACGAAACGGTCTGTCCGTCACTCCGGCCATGGGCGCCAGAAGTAAATTGTTTTGCAGTTTGTAGGGTCCGATCCGCATCCAGCCTGACTATAAAAAAAGGGTATTTTTCTAGAGAAAGGCGATAAATACTACCGCCAAATGTAGGGGGAATCAAAGGCTATTGCGAGTTTTTTTACCGAGTGCTCCGTCATCCCGCTGGCAGGCTCTTGTTCAGTGATTACAGAAACTCAAATTTAAAACCGGTAACATCCTTGCCTGGATCGACCAATTCCATACTGATGAAAACCGGCTCAGATTGCTGCATCAGATTATCGATGAGGTTTGGGTCAGAGATGTACTCAAGTGGTTCGAATGTTCGGTGTGCAATCAGTTT
>JBDLIT010000170.1:0-7878 GCA_039714735.1 Pseudomonadota bacterium | reverse complement strand
GCACGGCCTTGATAATCGGGATGCCACCGGCAACCGCGGCCTCGAAAGCCACCGTAACCCCCTGTTTCTGCGCTGCGGCGAAGATCTCATTACCATGCATGGCGATCAGAGCCTTGTTCGCGGTCACTACATGCTTGCCGTTTTCAATCGCCTTCAATACCAATTCTCGGGCGGGTGAGTAACCACCGATCAATTCAATGATGATCTCAAGCTCTGGATTGGCAACAACCGCAAAGGCATCATCGGTGACTTCCACCTGATCCAGACCCTGAAGTTGGGCCGGGTCATACGACTTGGCTGCAGCGTGGGTAATTTGTATACCACGTCCCGCACGCCGTGCTATTTCTTCAGCGTTCCTGGTTAGAACATTCAATGTGCCACCGCCAACGGTGCCCAGTCCCAACAGACCGACTTTGACTGGATTCAAATTACCTCTCCTTTATTATTTAGAATGGGATTATTTTTAAACTGCTCGATAGCTTCGAGAAGTTCTGGAATTTTATTCTCAATTACATCCCACAAAATGTCGTTATCAATACCAAAATAGGCATGCGCCAAAACATCCCTTAAACCAGCTGCTTTCTTCCATTCAATGTCTTGCATTGAGTTCCGGGCTTCCTCTGGGATCTGTTTTGATGCTTCACCCACAATTTCAAGATTTCTGACGACAGCATCATATGTTTTTTCATCACTTATGAAAAATTTCTGATCTAACCCTTTTGTATAACGAATAACTTTTTCGCAAGCGATATGTATATCATCAAGATAGTAAGTCCAATCACGCGACACGCACAGACTCCTGCTCTATAGCTGCACGCATCCTAGGTTTGATAGCCTTTTTCGTAACAAGATCCACTTTAGTCTGGAGTAATTCTTCCAGATGGAATTTTAAATCCATATATTGATCAAATGTGGCGCGCTGTTTAAATTCCACTAACAGATCCACATCACTTTTTTCCCCTGCCTGATCTCTCGCTACCGATCCAAAAATATTTAATGTCTTTACAGAATATTTTTTTTGGATCAAGCCCATCTGATTGGAAAGCTTAGCAATGACTTCATCTCTTTTCATGGCGGACCATCCTCATAGTTGGCGCCTGCAGCACCCCCATCCCAGCCTTCCCCCTCAAGGGGGAAGGAGTTGTAGTGCGATGTTGCCATAATTCGTCCAGCTGAGTTTTGTGCCTAATCACCATTATTTACTCCATCACGGCGAAACATGTCCCGAATTCCGCGCACCGCCTGACGGGTGCGGTGTTCATTTTCTATCAGGCCAAACCGCACATGGTCGTCGCCATGCTCGCCAAACCCAACGCCCGGGGAAACCGCCACCTTGGCCTCCTGCAGGAGCTTTTTGGAAAACTCCAGTGAGCCCTGGGGCTTGTAGGCATCCGGGATGGGCGCCCAGACAAACATGGTCGCCTTGGGTTTCTGCACCATCCAGCCGATATTGTTCAATCCATCACACAGTACATCGCGGCGGATCTGATACATATCGCGGATCTTATGCACCACATCCTGCGGGCCCTCCAGCGCTGCAATCGCTGCGACCTGGATCGGTGTGAATGTACCATAGTCGAGATAGGACTTAATGCGCGACAGTGCCGCCACCAGGGTCTTGTTGCCACACATGAAACCAACCCGCCAGCCCGGCATATTGTAGCTTTTCGAGAGGGAGAAAAATTCCACTGCGATCTCTTCCGCTCCCGGCACCTGCAGGATCGAGGGGGCTATATAACCGTCGAAAACAATGTCTGCATAGGCAAGATCGTGGACCACCCAGATATTGTACTCTTTGGCAATCTCCACCACTTTCTCGAAGAAATCCAGCTCCACACAATGGGTCGTGGGGTTACCCGGAAAGTTGAGCACCAGCATCTTGGGCCTTGGCCAGGATTCCTTGATAGCCCGCACCAATTCCTCAAAAAAGTTACCCCCTGGAACCATCGGCACATGCCGTACATCCGCACCCGCAATGATGAAACCATAAGGGTGGATCGGATAGGCCGGATTTGGCACCAGTACCGAGTCTCCCGGGCCCATGCAGGCAAGCGCCAGATGCGCCAGACCCTCTTTGGAGCCAATCGTGGCTATAACCTGGGTATCAGGATCCAGATCCACATCGTAGCGGGTCTTGTACCAACGGCTCATGGCCCGGCGCAGTCTGGGAATCCCCTTGGAGACCGAGTAGCGGTGGGTATCCTTGCGGTTGGCCACCTCACAAAGCTTATCTACAATGTGCTGAGGGGTGGGCTGGTCCGGGTTGCCCATGCCAAAATCGATGATGTCCTCACCCCGCGCTCGCGCTGCCGCTTTCAGCTCATTCACAATAGCGAATACATAGGGCGGCAAGCGGTTGATCCTGCGGAATTCTTCCATCTCTGGCGTGGACACGAGCACCTCGGGCTGATGAATAGTTAAAAAGGATTAAAGTTAACTGACCCACAGGTAAAGATCAATCAGATAGAAAAATCCAGGCTTTGTTCTGTGGATAAAATCCGGTATCTTCCAGCCTATGAAATTTATGCAGGAAAACTCAGGTAACAGTCTGACCATCCAGGGCTATGAGAAGGGACAGGTCATCATCAATGGCGCGAGCTACCACAGCAGCCTGATCGTTACGCCCTCAAAGGTGATAACACAGTGGCGCCCCGTGGAGTTTTCTGACCTTACCGAGAACGATTTTATTCCGCTGATTGATCTCCAACCGGAGATGATACTGCTGGGTACGGGGGCATCCCACAAATTCCCCCATCCGTCTCTGACAAGAGCGATCATGCAACAGCGAATTGGACTGGATGCGATGAACACGGCCGCCGCTTGCCGCACCTACAACATCCTCATGGCAGAGGGGCGCAGAGTGGCTGCGGCCCTGTTTATGATCTAGTACTCCGGCAATATCATATTCAAGGAGTGGCCGTGTCCGCCTCGCTGGATACCGAATCATCTTCGAGTACGACAACCCCCTCCGGCACCGGATATTTTTCAACAGTGCCTTTTGACAGGGTATGCAGGCTGGCCTGATGTAAGGCGTCGGACTCCATCAGAATAAGCACCAGCACCGTCACCATGACCGGTAAGATTCCCACCCCACCACTGATGGCATAGACTGCAACCTTCATCATGCCGAAGTAGGTATAACCAATCCAGCCCAGGAAAACGACCAACACCCCCAACAACAGCATATAAATAAAGAGCCGGCTGCGGGCCGCACAGATCTGCCAGTGACACATCACATACCAGTCATCCTGTTGTTTAGAACGATGGGCGCGCCACAGGATGTATGACAACGTCACAAATGAAAAAACCGGCACCAGCGCCAGCGGCTGCCAGTAGGAATTCGCCAATCCCAGTGATGCGACAAACCAGAGGATATGGTTACCGATCAGGTTGGTGAGAAGAACTTCGTGGGGAATCTTGGCCTTATGAGCCACTTCATCGGATAGTTCGAATTTCATGGGCTGGGTTTACTGCGGTAAGAAAAACGTCATATACAGAGGATGCAGACTACCATCAGGCGCTATGCATTGCACCCATTCCGCAAAACATCCATCAAGCTTCAGACCTTCTCTTTATCGGCGGCCATCTTCATGACCAGCCACTTTTTCAGCAAAAACAGCGCCAGAAAAAGGGCCAGACCAAAAGCCAGACCAATCCAGGGCTGTTCTTTGAGAATTGTTATGAGCCAAATGCCGTTTCCCATTGTAGAATCCCCATCACTTGTGGACAGTCAAACTATCATATCGCCGATCCTGACACGACGGTAATCATCAATCTTGCGGAATTCCGATGGACAAAAAAATCATCTCCTGGATCGTCTCCCTCACGCTGATTGCGCTGGCGCTCGCCATCCTCCTGCCGGGGGGGCGTGAATCCGACCCGAATCCCAAACTGCCCTGGGATATTCAGCTGGACCAACAGGGCGGCTCACAGATATTCGGGCTCAGCCTGGGCAAAAGCACGTTGGATGACGCCAGACAGCTGTTCAGCAGCGATGGAAAGGTCAGCCTGTTCATCACACGGGATGGTCAGCCTGCCCTGGAGGCCTATTTCGAACGGATCTTCCTGAGTAGCTTGCGGGCCGATTTTGTCCTGGTGCTCGATACGGACGCAGATACCCTACAGAGCCTCTATGACCGGGGCAGCCGCATCAGCCGCACCACTGACATTACCCGAAAGGTGGAATTGGCAGGGGAAGACAGCCTGTTTGTCGGCGCACTGCCCATTAAGTTGATCAATTACATCCCCGCCGCGAACCTGGACGAGGCCTTGATAACAAAACGCTTTGGTGAACCGGCTAAACGAATCACCGAACCGGAGACTGGAATCGTCCACTGGATCTATCCGGCGAACGGCTTGAGCATCGGAGTGAACCCTGGAGGTAAGGAACTGTTACAGTATATTCAGCCGAAGGATGTCGGTACTCTGATCGATACACTCAAAACGAGCAATCCAGAGAGCGCTATTGAGCCATAACCGGCCTACTCAGAATCTTCTGCATCCGGCATGCGCTGTTTGGGCCTTTTCTTCTTCGCCGGAGGCAGGTCCTCATCCATCAGGATGCGGTGCCCCTCCCCTTCAAGATCATCAAACTGACCATTTCGAGCAGCCCAAAACAGCACGCCGACCGCTATCAGGCCGAGTATGATCATCCCGGGAATCAAACCATAGATCACTTCCATCAAACTACTCCGCAATAATTTGGATTTTACAGCCCCTGTATCCGCCCCCGAAACAGCACAGGCCTGAAGCATACACTGTCTGGCTCAAGAGACTTTCTACCTGGGTCTGACACCCTTGAACAGGGTGCGAATCCGGGCGGAATTGCCGATCACCGCCAATGAACTGAGTGGCATGGAGATAGCGGCCACCAACGGTGTGACGATCGCCGCCATGGCCAGAGGCACCATAATGATATTGTACACGATCGAGATGCCGATATTCTGGCGAATGGTTCTGAGGGTGCGGCGTGAAAGACCGATTGCCAGACGCACTTTATCGAGTTCTCCGTCCATCAGCACGATATCCGAACTGGCAATGGAGACATCCGTACCTGAACCCATGGCGATACCCACATTTGCCCTGACCAGGGCCGGGGCATCATTCACACCATCACCGACCATCGCGACACGTTTTTCGCCCCGTTGCAGCTGCTGAATGACCCGATCCTTATCCTCCGGCAGCACCTCGGCAATCACCTCCATGCCACCCAACCGCTTGGCAATGGTTTCCGCCACCTGCTTGCGGTCTCCAGTCAGTAGAGTCAGTTCCAGTCCTTCCGCTTTGAGTTCCGCGACCAATTGAGCCGCCTCAGGACGAATCCTGTCCTCGATCGCCAGCAGTGCAATCTCCTTGCCGTCGGCTGCGATACGGATCGACCCAATACCCGACTCATCCAACTCATCGGCCAGTTTGTCGAAGCGCGCTTCTCGGACTATCCGCCTGGTATCCAGCCAGCCACTGTTACCCGCGAGTAAAGTATTGCCATCCACCTTGCCGATCACACCAAGGCCAGGACGGCTCTCAAAATCCTGCACTGACTCAGACAGATCAATTTCGAAAACCTCCGCCAGTTCAATGATCGCCTGCCCTGTGGGATGTTCGGAGTATCGCTCCAGAGTGGCAAGATCCTTTATCAGCACTCTGATAGTGTCCGACGGCGTTTCATCTGACAGATTGTTCCACTCAGTATCCAGCAGATGGATCGCCACTACAGACAACTTGCCCTCCGTCAGCGTACCCGTCTTGTCAAACACCACATGGTTGATCGATGAGAGGGACTCCAGCACCTCGCCATTTTTCACCAGGATGCCGTACTTGGCGCCCAAACCGGATGCCACTGCAATGGACATCGGGGTGGCCAGACCAAAGGCGCAGGGGCAGGTGATGATCAATACCGAAGTGGCCGCCAGCAGGGCCAGTTCCAGCGAGGTGCTCTGCCACCAGAGGAAGGTCAGTGTCGCCAGCCCCAGGGTTACCGCCACAAACCAGGGCACAATCTGATCCGCCACACACTGTATGGGCGCCTTCGAGGCCTGGGCCTCTTCCACAAGATTGATGATCCGGCCCAGGGCGGTTTTTTTCAGTGCGCCGGTCATGCACAGCTGCAGCACCCCGCTGCCATTGATGGTGCCTGCCGACACATCATCCCCCTGGGCCTTGGCAACAGGCCTGGACTCGCCGGTCAACATCGCCTCATCGATATTGCTCCGCCCGTCTATGACCGTTCCATCCACCGGAACCCGCTCACCCGGCCTGACCAGCACGGTCTCCCCGACTGCGACTGCCCGCACCGGGACAATCGACTCTTCGCCATCACGGATAACCGTCGCAACCTTTGGCTGCAGATCCAGTAATCTCTGGGTGGCAGCCACAGCCTGGCGTTTCGAGGCCGCTTCGAGATAGCGTCCCACCAGAATGACAAACAGAAAATTGACCACCGTGTCAAAATAGACCTCGCCGGTCATGCTGCCGGAAACGGTGACATAGACCGAATAGAGATAGGTAATACTGGCGCCAATGGCGATTGGCAGATCCATGCCCAGATGGAAATTACGCAGTCCTGACCATGCTCCTTTGTAGAACGGAAAACCGGAATAGAGCAGCACCGGGGTTGCCAGGGCGAAACCAACCCAGTGGAACAGGGTGCGGAACTCTCCTTCGCTGGCCCCTGAATAGAGCGCGATGGAGATCCACATCAGATTCATCATGCCGAAGGCGGCAAACGCCATTCGATAGAGTAAGATCCTGTTCTGCCGTTTCAGGGCGCCCTCGGCGGCTTCTGGATCATAGGGTACGGCTGCGTAACCGATCTGCCCGAGCCGGTTGATGATGCTCGAGAGGGACGCTTGGTTGTTGTGCCATTTGACGTGCAGGCGTTTCCCGGAAAGATTGACCTGCGCCTGGATTATCCCAGGCATGGCATTGAGTGAGTGCTCTATCAGCCAGACACAGGCAGCACAATGAATGCCATCCACCAGTAGATGGATGTCCCGCTCTTCTCCAAGCTCACCGACAAATTCTTCCTGCACTTCGTCCAGGTCATAGAGGCTCAGTTCACTGGGAATGTCTGGTGGTGGCGCCAGACAGGCGCCTTCAGGCGTACGTTGATAAAAGCCTTCGAGCCCCGCCTGAAAGATAGCCTCGCAGACAGCCTTGCATCCTGTACAACAGAAACTTTGAGGCTCGCCTTCAACCTCTGCAGTCACCTCATCCTGAGGTGGCACGGGAAGACCGCAATGGAAGCAGATTTGCTCCGACATATCGTGCTCTTTCAATGTGATATTGCCGTGTTCAGCGAGTCGGGAAGCGATTGGCTGCTAGGCGCACCTCGCAGGTAATGGCAAGCCCTTGACAAGAGGTGCAACACCGCGGACGATCGCTTCCCGGCCCGTCCGTAGGAAGCTAACCAGATGATCCAATACGGCGTTGCAGCCCTTGAAAAGGGCATGCCATTCTCTGCGGACTGCGCCTTGTCTTTGATCATCTGGTTAGCTCTGAATACGGCAATATCACATTGAAAGAGTACTAGTCTTCAGGGCACCCAGTCGATTCCCACACCTATTCTCTTGGGTGTATTGAACTCGTCTTCACCCTTTTTGACACTGACCAGGCTGTCCCAGGCGCCCAACAGGGGAAAGCTGACCTCCGCTTCATAAATACCGGGCTCCACCTCCTTCATGAGGGTGGAAAAATCTGCCGTCTTGTCAGAGGGCCGATAGGCATAGAAGGTAATGGAATCGGGCTGCACCGGCTGACCCGACTTGTCAGTGACCTTGAATCGACAGATAACGGGCTGATCCACCTCGATCTTTCTCGGCAATTGGATACGCATTTTCCAACCCGGATCACGAGCCTGTCTTTTGCGCAGGTTTTTTT
>JBDLIT010000169.1:0-7993 GCA_039714735.1 Pseudomonadota bacterium | reverse complement strand
GCAGCGCATAGATGCCCGCACCAATGGTGGTACCCAGACCGTAGAGTACAACCAGTGGGAGCGAAAGACTGCGCTTGAGTGTGGTCTGGTTCTGCATAAGAATGTCTAAGATAATAGGAATGACATAAAAAGGCACACCTGTGAGCAAAAAAACCCGCAAGACTGTCCTGATCATGGGCGCGGCAGGCCGGGATTTCCACAACTTCAATCTGGTCTACAGGGATGATCCGGAGATTGAGGTGGTCGCCTTTACCGCTGCGCAAATCCCGGATATCGCGGGCCGCCGCTACCCGGCATCCCTGGCCGGCCCCCTTTATCCTGACGGTATTCCCATCCTGGAGGAGACCCACCTCGAGTCCATTATTGCAGCAAAGGATGTGCAGCAGGTGGTGTTCGCCTACAGCGACGTAAGCCAGGCCCGCGTGATGCATCTCTCGGCCCGGATACTGGCTGCCGGCGCCGACTTTCTGCTGTTGGGTCCGAAACGCACCATGCTCAGGGCCAGGGTGCCGGTGATCGCAATTTCCGCGGTACGCACCGGCTGCGGCAAGTCCCAGACCAGCCGCTGGTTGTCCCGGCATCTGAAGGCGCGGGGCTTGCGGGTGGGGGTTATTCGTCATCCCATGCCCTACGGCAATTTGGAACACCAGGCGGTTCAGCGCTTTGCCTCGGTGGCCGATCTACAGGCGGCAGAATGCACCATAGAGGAGCGGGAGGAGTATGAGCCCCATATCGCCGTGGGCAATCTGGTCTTTGCTGGTGTGGATTATGCGAAAGTTCTGGCCTTGGCGGAACAGGAAGTCGACCTGATCATCTGGGATGGGGGGAACAATGATTTTCCGTTCATACGGCCGGATCTGCATATCGTCCTGGTAGATCCGCTAAGGCCGGGGCATGAGACCAGCCACCATCCCGGCGAAGCAGTGCTGCGCATGGCGGATGCGGTGGTGGTCAGCAAGGTGAACGTAGCCGATGCCGCAGATGTGCAGCGAGTCATAGAAACGGTTGCGCGGATCAGACCACGGATACCCGTGGTTCGGGCAGCCTCACCGGTAACACTGGCCGACCCGGATGCGGTACGCGGCCAGCGGGTTCTGGTAGTCGAAGACGGTCCCACCATTACCCACGGCGGCATGGCCTTCGGAGCAGGTTATGTTGCCGCGCGCGAGGCAGGTGCTGCGGAGGTAGTCGACCCGCGCGCCTCCATGGCGCCAAAGATGCACGCCATTTATGAGCGCTATCCACACATTGGCAGGGTTCTGCCGGCTGTGGGCTATCATCCAGACCAACTGGAGGCCCTGCGCGAGACCATCAATGCCTCGGATGCTGATGTGGTCGTGGCGGCAACTCCCTGCAACCTGGCCGCGCTGATTGAGGTCAAAAAACCGCTCGTTTGCGCCCGCTATGAATATGCTGAACTGGATGAACCGGGGCTTACCGGGATCATCGACGGGTTTCTGCAGCAATTAGCGAGCGAGGAGTAGGCCGGTGCTGGTGGTCATTGGACTTGGCGGCAACGCCCTGCTGCGCAGGGATGACCCCATGGAAGCCAATGTGCAGAGGAGGAATGTGCAGGCCGCGGCAGCACGGGTTGCACAAATTGCGCGAGATCATGCCGTGGTGGTAACCCACGGAAACGGCCCCCAGGTGGGCTTGCTTGCGCTCCAGGCACAAGCCTATTCCGGGGTGCGGCCTTATCCCCTGGATATCCTGAATGCCGAAACGGAGGGTATGCTCGGTTACCTCATCGGGCAGGAACTGCAAAACCAGCTGCCCGGTCGCAAGGTGGCAACCTTGCTGACCCAGGTTGAGGTGGATCCCGCGGATCCCGCTTTTACCCATCCGGAAAAACCCATCGGCCCTCGCTATAACCGTGCCGAGGCACAGCAACTCGCTGAGAAATACGCCTGGAACATGGCCCGGACCGGCGAGGAATACCGCCGCGTGGTCGCTTCGCCGGAGCCACGGCAGATTTTGGAACTGGCCACCATCAAGCTGCTGCTGGAGGCGGGAGCAATAGTGATCTGCGCCGGGGGTGGGGGAATACCAGTGGCGCCCAATGCCGCAGGTGGTTTCTCCGGTGTGGAGGTCGTCATCGACAAGGATCTTTCCTCCGCACTGCTTGCACAGGCACTGCACGCCGACCGACTTCTCCTTTTGACCGATGTGGATGCGGTCTATACCGAATGGGGCAGCAGTTCAGCCAGCCCTTTGGTAGAGGTAAAGCCGTCATGGCTGAGAAAGCAGTCTTTCGAACCCGGTTCCATGGGCCCGAAAGTGGAAGCCGCCTGTCGCTTTGTTGAGCAAACCGGCAAAGGTGCAATGATAGGCCGACTGGCAGATGCCATGGCGCTACTCAAGGGCAGTGCGGGTACCCGCATAGTACCAGACTGATTTTACTCATCCGTACAGATAACGGAGGACAGAGTGGATTGGAGCATGCTTGCATTTACCCGATCGCGGGGGATAGGTTTTCTTATCGTCCTAGTGCTGACGGGGTGCGTGTCCTTGCCGGATGACGAGGCAGCGTGGGTGCTGGAGGACCTGGCAGCGGGTATGGGTGAGAGCCGCCTCAAGGAACGTATGCCGGGCCCCGTGCGCCGGTCGGTGGTCTATGCCGTGCAGGGTCGGACCTATCAGGGCGACCTGTACCAACCGGCACAACCGCCGCTCGCCGCCCTGGTGCTGGTGCCGGGGGTGGCCGAACGGGGCAAGGACGATCCCCGCCTGGTGGCCTTCGCCACCACGCTGGCACGCGCCCGCTATCTGGTGCTGGTGCCGGACCTGCCCAACCTGCGCGCACACAGGGTGCAGGCAGAAGATGTACAGGGTGTGGCGGATGCCTTTCTCCATCTCCTGTCCCGGCCCGAATTCCCGGTCCGGGGCCGGGTTGGCATCGGCGCCTTCAGCTACGCGGTGGGGCCGGCAGTGCTGGCGGCGCTCGAGCCTGCGATCCGCGAACGCGTGGACTTCGTGCTGGGTGTCGGTGGCTATTATGACCTACACCGGGTAGTCACCTTCTTTACCACCGGCTATTTCGAAGAAGAGAGGCAGTGGCATTATCTGGAGCCCAACCGGTATGGCAAGTGGGTGTTCGTGTTGGGCAACATCGAACGCCTGAGTGATCCTGTTGACCGTGCGGCATTCCGCCGCATGGCTGAACGCAAATTGGACAACCCACGCGCCGGCATTAATGACCTGACGGGTCAACTCACACCCGAGGGACGGTCGCTGTTGGATGTGCTGGAGAACCGCAAGCCGGAGCACACTCCGGCCCTGATCGCCAGTCTGCCTGCCTTTATCCGTGCCGAGCTGGACGCGCTGAATCTCGCGAACAAGGACCTCTCCCGATTGCAGGCACGGCTGATCCTCCTCCATGGCACGGACGATGCCATTATTCCCTATACCGAAAGCATCGCCCTGGCCGCAGCCGCGCCCGCCGGTCGATCCGAGCTATTTCTCATCGACGGCCTGGCCCATGTCGATGTGCGGCCTCTCGGACTGGATCGCCGCGCACTCTGGCGCGCCATTGGGGCGTTGCTGGTGCAGCGGAAAGATCCTGGTGAGGGGGAACAATGAGCGACGGCTACACCGACATACATGTGCGTTGCGTGCCAAGAGATGGCGCTGAGCTTTCGTGGTTGGCGGCACCCGGCGCCGGACGCAGGGGTGATGATGAACGCCACTCACGGCGGCTCCATCTATACTCACAGGGTAGGCCGTGACTTGTGTCGGATCATGTTAAAAGATGCGGGATACCTGATGGCAGTTGGTCTGGTGATCTATCTGGTCATAGGGGTGGAGAAAACGTTCCGGCTGCATCGGGAAATGGGAGGCAGTGAAACATGAAATGGTCCTGGAAACTGACCCGCCTCGCCGGCATCGATATCTACGTCCACGCCACCTTCTTTATTCTCATTGCCTGGATTGGCTTGAGTTACTGGCAGTTGGAGGGCAGCCTGATCGCTGTCATCAGCGGCGTCGGTTTTATCCTGGCACTGTTCGCCTGCGTGGTGCTGCACGAGTTGGGACACGCCCTGACGGCGCGGCGTTACGGCATCCGCACCCGGCACATCACACTGCTGCCCATCGGCGGCATCGCAGCCTTGGAGCGCATGCCCGACGATCCGAAACAGGAGATCACCGTGGCGCTGGCGGGTCCGGCGGTCAACCTGGTGATTGCGCTGGTGCTCGGGTTGTTGCTCACCCTAAGCAACGTACTGGTGCCGGTGGATCAGCTCAGCCTTACCGGCGGACCGTTTCTGGAACGGCTCATGGTGCTCAACATCATGCTGGCCGTCTTCAACCTGCTGCCGGCTTTCCCTATGGACGGTGGGAGGGTGTTGAGGGCGGCGTTGGCCATGCGTATGGATCGCGCCCAGGCGACCCGGATGGCTGCCAGCGTGGGGAAGGGCTTTGCCCTGTGGCTGGGTTTCATCGGGCTGTTCTATAATCCCTTCCTGATCTTCATTGCGCTGTTTGTCTGGATCGGAGCCGCGGCCGAGGCGGGGTCGGAGCAGATTAAATCCACCCTGTCCGGCACGACGCTGGGTCGGGCCATGTTGACTGATTTCCAAACGCTCTCCCCCAACGAACCACTGACCCGCGCCATCGAGCTGACCCTGGCCGGCAGCCAGAATGACTTCCCGGTGCTGGTGGATGCGGACATGGTCGGGGTACTCACTCAGACTGATCTGTTGCAAGGATTGCAGGCGCAGGGAGAGCAGGCCCGGGTCGGCGACTGGATGCAGCGGGAGGTTCAGAGCGCCGACATCGACGAGCCTCTCGAAAAGGTGCTGGAGCGGTTGCAGAACTGCCAGTGCCGACTGCTCTCCGTGACTGAAGTAGGCCGGCCGGTAGGTATTGTCAATCTCGACAATATCATGGAGTTGATCAGGATCCAGACCGCCCTGCAGGAACGGCACGGACGAACAAAGTGGCAAGCTTGAATCACGCAAACCACCTTACTCTGCTGTTACACGTTGGTGTGGCAGGATGAGTTGGTTTAACGCCGGATGGCTGTTGCTGGATCTGGCCATCATCGTCTTTCTGATCCCGACCGTGGTTCTGCAACGGCGGGAGTCGGGCGCAACACTGGCGTGGATTCTGGTCATCATTCTGGTTCCTTTCCTTGGGCTACTGGCCTTCTGGCTGTTCGGCACCACCCGGCTTCGTCTGCGCCGCCGCAAGCGGCGTCTGGCCGAATCACGACTCGCCCCTGCACTGCAACAATTACAGGCTCGGTCATCAATCGTACAAATGCCCGGTCTCCCGCCGACGCTGTTGCGGCTCGCTGAAAAACTGGATGAAGCCGGGCCACAGCCAGGCAATGAAGTGGCTCTGCTACGCCAGGGTCCGGCGGCTTTCGATGCTCTCGAAGCGGCCTTCGACGGCTCGCGTCACCATATACACCTGGTCTACTACATCTGGGAGCCGGATCGCACCGGCGTGCGCCTGCGAGATGCCTTGACGCGGGCCTCCCGTCGTGGCGTCGAGGTGCGACTGCTGCTGGATGATGTGGGTTCGCGCAGTGCCCGGCGGGGATTCTTTCAGGTATTGGTCGAGGCGGGTGGTCAGGTCGAACGATTTCTTCCTGTCGATCCTCTGAGCCGCCAACTGATATTGAACAACCGCAACCACCGCAAGATCGTGGTGGTGGACGGCGAGATCGGCTTTACCGGTGGCATGAATATCGGTGACGTTTATGCCGGACTGGGTGAGCCTTGGCGGGACCTGCATGCACGCATCCGCGGTCCGATCGTACATTCGCTGCAGGAGGCCTTCTGCCAGGACTGGTATCACGCCACCGGTGATGACCTGGTCAGTACCGCTTACTTCCCCCATATTCCTGGTACCGGGAATGTCTGGGCGCAATTACTCGCCAGCGGCCCGGCGGATGAACGCTGGCGCGCCATTCACACCCTGCTGTTTGCCGCTATCAATCTGGCGCGGGAACGGGTGTGGGTCGAAACGCCCTATTTTGTCCCCGATCCGCCCATTGTCATGGCCCTGCAGACGGCTGCATTAAGGGGGGTCGATGTCCGGCTGCTCCTGCCGGGGCGTTCCGATCTCCCGCTGGTGCTCCACGCCGGACGTTCTTTCCTGGATGAGTTGCTGGCCGCCGGCGTGCGGGTCTTTGAACTTCAAGACGCCATGCATCACGCCAAAACCGTCACCGTCGATGGCATTTTTTCGACCCTGGGTTCCGCCAATATGGACCAGCGCAGTTTCCGCCTCAATTTCGAGGCCAACGTCTTTTTCTTTGGCGAGGAAGTGGCCGGCGAACTGGAACGGGACTTTCTCTCCCTTTGCTCTGAGGCAAGAGAGGTTACAGAAATGAACCGGCAGGGTATTTCCCGGCGCCAACGGCTCACGGAAGGAGTGGGCAGGGTGCTGGCGCCCCTGTTATAGCTCGTTGATTTGTCGGTGACGAGGTTTTGGAAGCTGTGGGAGTGATGCGGAATCTGGCTTTATGATGAACCGGGCATATGACTGTTAGTTAAGACTCCTTGTTCGCCAGATTGCGTATTCCGGTGAAGATGAACACCGATTTCGGTTCAACGTGAACACAAAACTGCTCAATTCGGGAATTGGTGGATATTATTCTCAGGCTCATGAGGGCATTTGTAGAATAATTGGCGGCATATTACGATATTGGTGCCGGCTATATAATCAAACAGTTAGCCATAATATCCAGGAGTCGTTGTGTCGAACAAGATTTGGCGAAACCAACTATGCCCATGTGGAAGTGGCAAAAAATACAAGCATTGTTGTGGGAGAATTGATGACTCTCCACATGAAATTCCTTTAGAAGTTCAAAAGAAGCTCTATGAAATGCAGGAACAGAAAAGACTAAGAGAAATTAATTATGGTAAAGCAAAGGAAATAGTCCACGCTGACTTTCATGGCCATAAAATAATAGCTGTTGGAAACGAAATTCACTGGAATAAATGCTGGGAAACTTTTCCAGATTTTCTAGGGGATTATATAAGGGGAGTTTTAGACCATGATTGGGGAAACTCTGAGCTGAAAAAGCCTCTCAAAGATAGGCATGAGATTCTTAAGTGGTATGATTCTGTATGTAGATACCAATCAAAATTTGAGGCTAATTCGAATGGGGTGCGTCAAGCCCAGCCAACAGGAGCCATGAAAGCTTGGTTTCAACTTGCCTATGATCTTTACACGATCAGGCATAATGCAGAGTTACAAGATTTTCTGCTTGGTCGTATTAGGTCTTCTGACCAGTTCCAAGGTGCTTTGTATGAGGCAAACGTAACTGCGATTTTTATAAGAGCTGGATATGATATTGATTTCGAGGATGAAACTGACCGGACATCTAAACATCCAGAATTTATTGCAACTCACAGAGTTACTGGTAATAAAATAGCAGTAGAAGCTAAGAGTCGGCATCGGCCAGGTATTCTTGGTCAACCTGGAGCAATAGATGATTCAGTAGATGTTTCCGTTGATGCAAAAAGAATCTTGAATAAGGCGTTTGCAAAACAATCTGATCTTCCTTTTATCGTTTTCTTGAATGTTAACGTACCACCAACGAAAGAATCCTATGTAGATTCTAGATGGATCAGGGAAGCGGAACAAGTCGTCTCAGCTAAATCAAGGCGAGCTAGCGAAGAAAATCCATTTCCAGCTAGTGCTATTATATTTACAAATGCACCATATTACTGGCAATTAAACGAAGTAGTGGAGGATTATGGTTGGGCCTACGGGCGATTTATAGAGCATCCTGTAGTAGCACTTCCCGAGAAGAAAATCGTACAGGATTTGGTAATTGCATCAAGGCAAAATGGCAATATCCCAAATGAATTCCCTGACAGATAAGGCTTCCAAGTAACTTAACTCTAAGCTATAGAGGTGAAAGGAAAGGGGTCAAGGGTATTGGGGTCAGGGGTATTGGGGTCAGGGGTATTGGGGTCAAGGGTATTGGGGTCAAGGGTATTGGGGTCAAGGGTATTGGGGTCAAGGGTATTGGGGT
>JBDLIT010000168.1:0-7999 GCA_039714735.1 Pseudomonadota bacterium | reverse complement strand
TTCCCCTGCTGGCGTACCTGCTGGTTTATAACTATCTGTATAACACTCGTGATAAATGGGCCTATATCAAGCGCCTGTTTCTCTTCGCGATCCTATCGCAGATACCGTATATGATCGCATTCGAAAATAATGAGCTGGTGCTTAATATCTTCTTTACGTTAGGTGTGGGCCTGCTTTTAATATACATCTGCGAGCAATGGTACGCCCCGGTCGGGGAGCAGCCCTGGCGCTTCTTGCTGGTATGGGCAACGGTATCTTTCATCTTCTTATTTTTCTCGGTCCTACTGAGCTATGGACCGTTTGGAATCTTCACAATATTCGCGTTCTATCTGTATATAAAGGAAAAAACAACCATCAGCCTGCTGCTGCTGATGCTGGTGATCTACACGCTCAACAGCGCTCAATGGCACCTGGGCCTGGCATTATTCGGCCTGCTATCACTCGCCATCATCTGGCTGGTGAATTCAAGGGATATACAGGTCCGGCGAGTCAACAAGTGGTTGTACTACACTTTTTACCCGCTGCATCTCATCTTTATAAAAGTGGGGATGTTGATAGTTTGATATATCGCGCAACAGGGCGCTGGCAGAACAGCAGGGAGTGTCGGCATTTGTATACACGCCAGAAAAATCAGCTACCGTCCGGGGGAATTAGGGGTTTGAAGTCCAACTGTGCATGGAGATCATACCGGCGTGACGGGCGAGATTTTTGAAGCGCACAGGGGGGATGCCGGTAAAATTCAGCCCATGCATGCCAAAGGCCTTCAGCACCTGATACGGAAGCCAAGGGGATCAAGTTTGGCCGCAAGCGCACAGTGGACAGGGATAAAATCTGCACCCTGAATAGCCAGGGAGTTGGAGCCACGGAGATCGCCAGACAATTAAAAATAGGTCGATCCACTGTCTATAAGATATTGACTGAGAATAGAAAGAAGTCGTTTATCACAGAAGTGGACTAAGACTTGCGACACGTTAAGACAATTTCAACACGTCCAGTTATGTATTACAATGTACTTATCCCGTAACACATGAGGGCAGATCCATGAGCGAGGCAACCTTTACATTCCGGGTCGATAAGGCCCTAAAAAATGAGTTCGCCACAGCCGCTAAGGCCCGCGACCGCTCCGGCGCTCAGCTCCTGCGTGACTTTATGCGCGTATTCGTGCAACAGCAACAGGAAGCAGCAGAACATGACGCCTGGTTCCGTCGCCAGGTGCAAATAGGTCTGGATTCAGCTAACGCCGGTCACTTGGTGCAAGCCGCCGAGGTAGAAGCTAAGCTCGCGGCACGCCGCGCTGCTACACGCCGTCGGCTTGAATCGTCTGAATGATGGAGTTGTACTGGACACCAGAGGCTATCCAGGACCGCGAGGCGATCTATGACTACATCGAAGCTGACAACCCGGCCGCCGTGCTGGCCCTCGATGAGCTGATTTCAGAGAAGGCCAACCGGTTGGTCGATCATCCCGGATTAGGTCGCCCTGGTCGTATTGGAGGCACCCGCGAGTTGGTAGCACACCAGAATTACATCTTAGTTTACGACGTGGATGGCGATTCTGTGCGCGTATTGCGTGTTTTGCATGCAGCCAAACAGTGGCCACCGCAGCGGTAATCCTTAGTGTACGTTTTTGTGTGCGACACGAAGTCGCTTAAATGAGTTGTCTCCCGTTGAGGAGACCATCCGTGCTACCGGATGAGTCTAGGGGCCTGAATAAAGAGCGGCCCTGACAATGTAACGATGGAAGCCATTGGCTTCGGGGAGCAAATCGCGAGATGCGCTCCTTCCTGACAACCACAGTCGGGTAAGTGCTAGGTAGTTGGTAGGGTGAACATATGTGAATCAGTGATACAGGCCGTCAGTGCGAACAAGTGGAAGTGGTTTATACGCTTGATTGGAGAAGGGAGTTTGATGACGAAATGCGGACTCGTAGCCCATTAATCTCTCGGTCGAAAGCTGACACCTAACCCGACATACTCATTTAAGGGGAACGTGGAAACCCCGTATGACTCCAGCTTGCTGGACAGTTGGCCGTGAGGCTGGTCTATGGTCGTGCGGGTTTGAGATGTTGGAAAAAGCGAATGCCTTGCTGTAATGGCAGGGATACGAGTCAGATGACTCGCTGCGAAAGCAGGCCCACGTCCAACTGGTCTTTCATTGCGAGAGAATATGGAGAATCGACTTTATGAGGAAAAGCAAATGACGGCATCGAGTCAATCGATGACTGGTGCATCCTCATCCCGCGATCGTGCATGGAGCCAGATCGATTGGCAACAGGCACAGTCACAGGTACGTCGACTACAAATGCGTATCGCAAAGGCAGTCCGAGAAAGAAAATGGGGCAAGGTGAAATCCTTGCAATGGATACTGACGCACTCCTATTACGCCAAGCTTTTAGCGGTGAAACGAGTGTCTCAGAGCTCTGGTGCGAAAACACCAGGCATCGACGGTGTGCTCTGGCGCACCGCTGAACAGAAAATCCGTACTGCATCATCGTTACAACGCAGAGGGTACAAAGCACAACCTCTGCGGCGCGTTTATATTCTCAAAAAGAACGGGAAACAGCGCCCGCTCGGTATTCCAACGCTGTTCGACAGAGCCATGCAGGCACTTCATCTGCTGGCACTGGAACCAGTGGCCGAAACAACGGCGGACAAAAACTCGTATGGGTTCCGACCCAAACGCAGTGCTGCGGACGCCATTGCTCAGTGCTTTCTCTCCTTATCGAGAAAGACGTCTGCGCAATGGGTTCTTGAGGGAGATATAAAATCGTGTTTCGATGAAATTGACCACCAGTGGCTGATGGAGCATATCTGTACAGATAAGCGACTTCTGCATCAGTGGCTGGCAGCGGGATACATCGAGGAAGGAAGCTTCTACGATACGGAGTCAGGAAGCCCGCAAGGGTCCATTGTTTCACCAGCGTTAGCGAATATGGTACTGGACGGTTTGGAGGCTGTGGTTAAGCAAGCAGTCGCCAAAACCGACAAGGTCAACTTCGTCAGATACGCCGATGACTTCATTGTAACTGGAAACTCACGGAATGTTCTTGAGACAAAGGTTCAGCCTGCCATTGTGGCTTTTCTAACGGAGCGAGGGTTGAGTCTCTCGACAGAGAAAACTCACATCACCCATATCGACGATGGCTTCGACTTCCTCGGGTTCAATGTGCGCAAGTACAGCGGAAAACTGCTGATCAAACCGTCTCGAAAGAGTGTCAAAACCTTTCTTGATGGCATCCGCACACTGATCAAATCCCACCCGACGATCAAGACCGAGAGTCTCATCCGACTCCTCAACCCCAAGTTGAGAGGCTGGGCAAACTACTACCGGCACGTCGTCTCGAAACGGATCTTCTGCTGGGTCGATACGGCCATCTTTCAGACGATCTATCGCTGGACACGACGAAGACACCCGAACAAGGGAGCAATCTGGATTTTTGACAAGTATTACAAACATCCAGCGCCTAGCAACTGGTGGTTTCATGCGAAAACACGAACGGTTGATGGACACGCCGACATGTTCAGACTAATCCGAGTGGCCAGCACCAAAATCGTTCGACACGTCAAGGTGATCGCTACGGCGACACCTTACGATCCAGCCTATACCTCGTACTTCGAGCGGCGCAAACTTCAACGCCGTTCGTCCAAGCGTGAGGAAGTATGGCTTCCTATTTGACACCTCGGCTTGCTGGGTCATGCGAATGGCTTCCGCAAAGGCTTGAGCCGTGTGCTGGGAAACTCGCATGCACGGTTCTTAGGAGGGTGGCGGCTGGTGACAGTCGCTGCCTATCCGATTATTCTCACCGAAGGTCAGTCGGCTTTGCGCACATACCGGACATCGATAATTTACTTGATCGACGGAAATCAAAACCATTGTGGTCGTTCGGTCACTGGCACCTTGAACGACAGCTATCCGAGGTGGAGCCGCCGTTCATCGTCTTGCAGCGACCAGCCGCTTATCGGCCGAAGCTGCCGCTGGAGATTTAGCTGACTACATCCGCTATGATTCCGTTACCGGACATAGGCCAGGAAATCTCACCGAACGGCAGTTTTCTGATTTCCTCTGCGACCGGACCCGACCCACAGCCGTCAGCCACATAGATAGCTTGGAACGGCTGTTGAGTGCTCTTAGCTGCCATTCCTGGATTGGCCAGGATTGACAGTAGTCGACCCGGCCTGTTGCACTCCCTCCCAAGACAGACCGGTCAAAGTAGCCATTCATAAAAATGTAGCTCCCGTTATTTGACACCGCTTTTTTCGGTGCCCCCTCCACATTTTCGGCGTATCCACCAAAATAACGGAGCATCCGCCGATTTTTTCGCGACCGCGTTTCGGGAATTGTTTTCCGCTCTCTTTAAGTGCTGTCTATCAAGTGCCTGCAAACCCTTTGAAATATAAGCCCATGGGTTGACTTGACCGAAGGCTTGCACGAACCCGTTCGCAGTTTGGCACGGCGCCTGCACTTAACCAGGCAAACCCAGATGATCCGCACCGGGTGGTCTGGAAATGCAAACTTGATCTTCAAAAGGAGATAACTGATGAACGCCAGGAAACCCAACAGAAGCCTGCTCGGTAAGCTGTTAACGGTTGCCGGTCTGAGTCTCACACTGGTTTCCGGTGTGATCCAGGCTGGCAGTATGAGCGACAAGGCCGCCGAACGCGCCCAAACAGGTGGTGCTGAGATGGTCGACGTGATTGTGCAGTATAAAGCGATGCCAAGCCAGTCCCAGGCCCGGTTTGCCAAGGCCCTTGGCGGGTCGGAGTATCGCAGCTACGGCCGCTTGCCGATGCGCGCCATGCAGGTGCCGGCAAATGCCCTGACTGCGCTGGCCAAGGCCAAGGGCGTTGAGTTTGTCAGCATTGATGCTCCAGTCGAAAGCTTCACCACAACGGCACGCCAGACCGCCAATGAGCCAGTCACAAACACCGGTGATGCGATTTATACCGGTAACGGCATCGGCGTGGCTGTCATCGATTCGGGAGTGGCGGTGCACGACGATGTCTACACCACGGCCATAGAACAGTACAGCTTTCTGAACGGGGCAAACGGTACCAGCACGGCACTGGTCGATGACTTCGGCCACGGCACCCACGTGGCCGGCATCATCACGGGCGACGGCAACGAGTCCCAAGGCAGGGTCAACCGGGGGCTGGCGACACACTCCGAGGTCTTCTCCCTACGGGTGCTGGATGCGACCGGCCGTGGTGTGGCCTCGGACGTCATCGCCGCGCTGGACTGGGTCCTGCTGAACGCTGCCGCTAAGGATATCCGTGTGGTCAACATGTCCATCGGCAAGGGCATCGAGACCGCCGCCGCAGATGATCCGCTGGTGCAGGCCGCCGAGGCGGTGTGGGACGCCGGCATCGTGGTGGTCGCCTCTGCTGGTAACTATGGGCGTGACGGTCATTTCACCATCACCAGCCCGGGCAACTCGCGCAAGGTGATCACCGTGGGTTCAATCACCGACAACGGTACCGGTACGGATTTCAGCGACGACTTTGTCTCCACCTACTCCTCTCGCGGCCCGACCATGATCGACCATGTGCTCAAGCCCGACCTGGTGGCCCCGGGAAACCGGGTCGTCGCCAGCATTCCCGAAGTGGCCGGTCTGCGCACCGACCTGTCCGACCGCGTGGTGCTCTGTTCAGCCCAAGGCTGTCTTGACGACTACCTGGAGCTCTCAGGCACCAGCATGTCCACGGCGCTGGTTTCGGGAAGCATTGCTTTGATGCTCCAGACTGACTCCAGCCTTTCCCCGGACACCATCAAGGCCCGGTTGATGCGCTCGGCGCGCAAGCTGAGTGATGATCCCACCGTGGCCGGCGCCGGCGTACTGGATATCGATGCGGCGATGAACGACACCGGCATCATGACAGTCCCGGCCCTGTCACCGATGATGGCCCTGGGCACCGCCGATGACGGCAGCACCGTGGTGTTGGTCGAGAATACCGGTGCCTTGTGGGGCGACACCCAGTGGGCCGCCGGCTACCTGTGGAGTGATGGCTACCTCTGGTCCGACGGTTACCTCTGGAGCGACGGCTATCTGTGGAGCGACGGCTATCTGTGGAGCGACGGCTACCTCTGGTCCGACGGTTATCTGTGGAGCGACGGTTACCTCTGGTCTGATGGCTATCTGTGGAGCGACGGCTATCTCTGGTCTGATGGCTACCTGTGGAGCGATGGTTATCTTTGGTCCGACCGGGTCACAGACGCCGATCCGCTCTACAACACCCAGAACCAGAGCCTGATGCTCAGCGACGATTAATTGGCAAAGCGCAACCGGCGGGGTGGTTGAGGACCGCCCCGCCGTCCTCAAACCAATACACGACAAATTTTCTGAGGACATCGTCATGTACGCCGTCAGTCACACCCAACAACCCGTCTTGAAGATGGACAACGTCATCGCCTTTCCTCCGCGCACCGAGCGTGCGGCCGAAAGTGGATCCAGCGAGAGCGTTCTGGATCTGAAAGATAACGTCAGCCTGCTGCGCACCTGGGACCGGGCCGGCGAACAGGACGGCCTCGACGAGTTCTCCCCCAAAGTCATCAAGGCCCTACGGGAACTAGGCGAGAGCGACCGCTGCGGCGCCCTGTGCGTGCTGCGCCTCAATGAATACCGGCTGCTCGAAGAGACCTTTGGGCGTCGCATCAGCCAACGCCTGGCTGAGATGGTGGGCAAGCGCCTGCGCTCGTGCCTGCGCGGCACCGATCTGCTGGAACAGGTCACTGAGGACGAATACCTGCTCATCTTCCAGGGCCAGACCGACAATGTGCTGCTTGAGCAGATCTCCCAGCGCCTGCTCAGCGACTGCTCCGGCACCTATACCCTGGACGGGCTGCGCATGCATCTGAGCGCCAATCTGGGCATCACCCGCTTTCCCCAGGACGCCGCTGAACCGTCCCTGCTGATGCGCTATGCGCGCATCGCCCTGCATGAGACCCGCCCCGGTAGCCCCACTCCCTATCACTTCTTCGCCCAGAACCTGCTGAAGGATCTGCAAAACCGGGTCTGGATGGCCGCCGAGATCGAACAGACCCTGGCCGAGGAACGCTTCGAACTGCACTACCAGCCCCTGTTCGACATCAAGAGCCAAGAGATCCTCGGTGCCGAGGCGTTGTTGCGCCTGCGCACCGAAGCGGGCGAGTTGATCGCTCCGGACCGCTTCATCCCCCAGGCCGTGGAGATGGGGCTGATTGGCCCGATCGGCTGCTGGGTGGTGGGTTAGGCCTGCCGCCAGCTCAAGCAGTGGCATGAGCAGGGCCAAACGCAGCTGCACATGGCGGTCAACGTCTCGCCGGCGCAGCTGACCGACGAGAGCTTTGTGCAGATCGTCAGCGAGGCGGTAGAAGCGGCGGGCATCGCCTATAGCGACCTGGAGCTGGAGATCACCGAGAACCAGGTGGTGGAGTATCTGCCCCTGATTGAGCGTGCCTTCAGCGAACTCAATGCCAAGGGGGTGCGGATCACCATCGACGACTTCGGCACCGGTTACTCGGCGCTGGCCTATCTGACGCGTCTGCACTGGAGCCGGGTGAAGATCGATCGGATGTTTCTCAACGACATCCCCCATGAGGGCAATGCCGGACGTGTTGTGTCGGGCATCATCGCCATGGCCGGCGAGCTGGGCCTGCAGGTGACCGCCGAAGGAGTGGAGACCGAGGCGCAGTTCCGGTTTCTCGAGCAGGCCGGTTGTCAGAGCGGCCAGGGTTACGGCTATGCCCCTCCGCAGCAGGCGAAGGATTTTTTACAGCTGTTGGAAAATCAGGAAAGCATAGGTTGGGCTAACAGCGCGTATCTCGTATAGAGCAGCTTCAGTCAGGATAAATCATACTCAGATAAGCCATCAATATGGATATAAGTATCAAAGTCAAAGTTAGCGAACGCCCATTGAGCCTATTGCGCAGTGGTAAAATAGTCGGTTATTGCTGTGCCGGTGTATCTTGTATCTGACTGCCCTGTGTGTTGGCCGGTGTGACTTCTTCAATGCGAGAATGAGTCA
>JBDLIT010000167.1:0-8010 GCA_039714735.1 Pseudomonadota bacterium | reverse complement strand
GTACACAGTATTGACCATGAACACGGTCGCGTTCGCGGTGAACTTCGCGGTTTGGACCATGTTTTCGGTCATCGGCATCAAGATCAAGCAGGAGCTGAGCCTCAGCGAGACCGAGTTTGGCCTGCTGGTGGCCACCCCGATTCTGACCGGCTCCCTGACGCGTTTGCCCCTGGGATTATTGACCGACCGCTTCGGCGGGCGTATCGTCTTCTTCGTCCAGATGATCCTGGTGGCCATCCCCACCTACGGGCTCGCTTTCGCCACCGAGTACTGGCAATACCTGGTCATCGGACTGTTCGTGGGCCTTGCCGGCGGCTCCTTCGCCATCGGTATCGCCTATACCTCTGCTTGGTTTCCCAAGGAGCGTCAGGGTACCGCTCTGGGGATCTTCGGCGCCGGCAATGCCGGGGCAGCCGTGACCAATCTGGTGGCGCCCCTCATCGTTGTGGCTTCGGGCTGGCGGGCGGTGCCTGAGACTTATTCCGTCGCCATGCTGGTCATGGCCGTCCTGTTCTGGTTCACTACCTACCCGGACCCGCTGCACGAAGAACGTAAGAAAAACAAGACTCCATTTTCTCTCGCGCAACAGTTGGCGCCACTCACGGAGGCCCGGGTCTGGCGCTTCGGCCTGGCGTACTACTTCGTCTTCGGCGGCTTCGTCGCCCTGGCCCTGTGGCTGCCCAAGTACTACATGGGCGAGTACGGTCTCAGCCTGGAAGAGGCCGCCTTGATCACCATGTTCTTTGTCCTGCCCTCCGGGTTGATTCGCGCCCTGGGCGGCTGGATGTCGGACAAGTGGGGTGGGGGCACGGTGACCTGGTGGGTGTTCTGGGTGAGCATCGTCTGCCTGTTTCTGATCTCCTACCCCCCCACGACACTGATCATTCATGGCATCGAGGGTGATTTCTCAGTGAGCGTCGGCATCGGCATCGTGATGTTCACCGTGCTGATCTTTATCGTCGGCATTGCCCAGGGCATCGGCAAAGCCAGCGTCTACCGCCAACTGGCCGACTACTATCCCACCAACATGGGTTCGGTCGGCGGCATGGTGGGCGTTATCGGTGGCCTCGGCGGCTTTACACTGCCCATCATGTTCGGCATCGTCGCGGACATGGTCGGTGTGCGCAGCAGTTGCTTCATGCTGATGTACGTCGTGCTGGCGGGCGTCATGATCTGGACCTGGTCGGCTGCGAAGGGTGAGCGCAATGCCATCCTTCAGGAGAATGAAGAGCTGCATGACGAGATGGTGCGCGGCGGCCTGGTGGATGCCAGGCGGGGAAGGAAGATCTGGCTCACCGACTGGCGTCCGGAGGACGAGGGCTTCTGGAATACCACCGGCCGCGCCATCGCCAACCGCAACCTGTGGATCTCCATGCCGGCGCTGCTGCTCTCTTTCGCGGTCTGGGTGGTCTGGAGCGTGGTAGTGGTTGAGTTGCCCAAGGCGGGCTTCCAGTTCAGCACCAGTGAATTGTTCTGGCTGGCTGCGCTGCCAGGGCTGTCGGGGGCGATCCTGCGTCTGCTCTACTCCTTTATGGTCCCCATCTTCGGCGGGCGCAACTGGACGGTATTCAGCACAGCATCACTCCTCATCCCCACCCTGTGGATGAGTCTTGCGGTGCAGAATCCGGATACCAACTACGCCATATTCGTGGTCATTGCCCTGCTCTGCGGCCTCGGCGGCGGCAACTTCTCCTCGAGTATGGCCAACATCAGCTTCTTCTTCCCCAAAAAAATGCAAGGGACGGCCCTGGGGCTCAATGCCGGTATCGGCAACCTGGGCGTGGCCGTTGCCCAGGGCGTGGTTCCTGTGATGATCTACGCTGGCGCACTGTTCTTCATGGGTGGCCAATCCCAGACCATGGTGGACGATGGTGTGGAAAAACTGGTCTGGCTGCAGAACGCCGGCTTTATCTGGGTGCCGTTCATTCTGGCTACCACTATTGCCGTCTGGTTCGGCATGAACAACATTCGGCACACTCAGGCCTCCTTTGCAGAGGAGGCGACTATTTTCCATCGCAAGCACGCCTGGGTGGGAAGCTGGCTTTACACCGGCACCTTCGGCTCGTTTATTGGTTTTGCCGTCGCCTTTCCGATGCTGTTGGCCACACAATTTCCGGAATCGGGTATGGTCAAGTACGCCTTCGTTGGACCGCTGGTGGGGGCCCTGATCCGGCCGGTGGGCGGGTGGCTGGCCGACCGTATGGGTGGCGCCAGCCTCACCTTTTGGAACTTTGCCGCGATGACCGCTGCCATGTTCGGAATACTCTTTTTTCTGCCTGGCGATGCCTATCCAGGCAACCCGGCCGGTTTCTACCTGCTGTTCCTGCTCTTGTTCCTGACCACCGGGATCGGCAACGGCTCCGTTTTCCGCATGATTCCCACTATCTTTCATACTCTCCATCAACGCTGGTCGGCAGATAAGGATGAGGCCGGACGGGCGCTGGCGAAGCACCAGGCCGAAACCGAAACTGCTGTAGCCCTGGGATTCACGGCATCCATGGCGGCATTTGGCGGATTTGGCATTCCTGTTGCCCTGGCCATTTCCAACACCCTGTTCGAAGATCTGCACTTCGCCATGGTCTGCTTTGGTTTATTCCACCTGAGCTGTCTGTTCGCCACCTGGTGGTGGTATTTCCGCAGGGATGCTGAGGTGTCGTGTTAAGGAAGCTCTGATTGAAGCGCTACGCGCTTCAATCAGAGCTTCCTGCAAGTTTTTCTACGGGGGAAGGGGTTAACTTTCAATATGTCATAGCTGATATTCGATCTGCCCTTCCCCCGGACCCCCATCCCTTCGATTCATTCAGAGGTTCCTGCAAGTATTTCTACGGGGGAAGAGTTCAACATCAATGAGTTATTGATGGTTTTCAGTTTGCCCTTCCCCCGAACCCCCATCCCTTCGATTCATTCAGAGGTTCCGTAACTGTCGATGGTGTGGAGCGCTCCCAGCCTTGCGGGTAATTAGAAAACCGGCTTCCTGCTGTTCCCATTCACGCGTCTGGTTCATGTATGGAGCCTGCCTTTGTTCTTATCCGGGGCGCGCCTATCAGATCGTGCGAACCAATCATGTGCCTATGAACTAATCCAGATCAGTACTGTATACTGCCGTAACAGGGGGTGAGATGTGCAACACATTCCACCCCCGATTAATTGGGTCGGGTTAACGAAGCGCAGCGGAGTGTAGTCTGACTATTTCCTGGTTATTTTGCCGGGTTACGCTACGCTAACCCGACCTGCGACCGCCATGGATGGTGGAAGTGTCGGAATGGCAGGAGCATATCCCGACCGAATATCACTTTGCACGGGGTTATTGAGCAGTAACGCGAGTAGCCTGGAATCACCCGTACTATCCAGGATGACGTTTTATGTTTAGGAGGATTGCCGGACTCAAGCGGGTAATGACCGAAAAGGAGTTTATGATCTCTATCATAGGCGCCTTTATCGCTACTTTGATTGCGACATTCTTCAGCAACATGATTCTGGAAGCAGAGGGTACGCACCTTATCCTGGCCTCTACCGGGGCATCGGCAATTCTTGTATTTTCCCTTCCGTTCAGCCCGGTATCGCAACCCTGGAATTTGGTTGGCGGCCACCTGGTTTCCGCATTTGTGGGAGTCTCCTGCTATTTTCTTGTACCCAATGAACTGCTCGCATCTTCATTGTCAATTCCTCTCGCGATGCTGTTTATGCATCATCTGCGATGTATGCATCCGCCGGGCGGCGCAACAGCCATCACCGCGGTGATTGGCGGCGTAAATGTTCACGCATTGGGTTATGCATTTGTAATCATTCCGGTTTTTGTCAACGCAATAATCCTGCTGTCGATCGCTATGGCAATCGCTACGTTTCGCGATGAGAATCCCTTTGAGGTTCGTACGGCGGAAGGGGAAGATGACGAGGTGGATATCGTCGAAGAGTAAGGGAGCCCCTGAATGAACCGAAGGGATGGGGGTTCGGGGGAAGGGCAAACTGATCGTCGACTATAACTTACTGATATATCCCTTCCCCCGTAGATTAACTTGCAGGAATGCTCTGATCGAGGAGCGAAGCTTCCGCATCTGCCGTACACGGATGTACAAATGCCGTGAGAGCAGGATGCGCAGGAACGGCCTGCTCACGCCCCTCACCTACATCCATGGTCGCTTCCGGCATCCTGCCTCTGGCGACACTTATACATCCATATATGACGTAGGCGAAGCGATTCGATCAGAGCTTTCTAAGGGGCTGTCCAGTAACTTCTCAATACGCTGAAAGAGACGATCCGCATGAGCCTTTTCTTGAGCTCAAGATAAGGCTCATGTAGTGTAAATTCATTGCAACTATTCAGCACGTACGAGATCGTCACTGCTACCTGGCATATCTTCCGGAAAATGCCGTAAATACATCCCTGGTCGCTTTCGGCATCCTGCCTCACGCGACACTGATACATCCATGTATGGCGTAGGCGGAAATAAGGCATCTGCCGCACATGGATGTGCCAATGCCGTGATTGCATGGATGCAAAGGAACGGCCATGCCTCCGACGTTTCCTCCAGATACACCAGATAGCAGTGACTTATTTGCTGATTTTTTGAAGATCCTGAATAGTTACAATTCATTGTCATTGCGAGGAGCGGAGCGACGCGGCAATCTTTCTGAGATGATAAATTACATCCTTGTAATTTACCCTTCGGGCCGCACAAGGCGCGTTCAATTTTGCTCCGAGCAAAATTAGAGCTTCGCTGCACTCGCAGTGACGGAGGCTTTTCGGCTTCGCGTCATCAAGCTGGAATACGCAAGTAGACCATGTTGTTTTCGACTTTGGTGTCGTAGACATTGGTGCAGCCTTCATCCGCGCCCAGCGCCTCACCGCTGGCAAGGTCGATCTTCCAGTTGTGCAGCGGACAGGTGACCGAGGTTCCGTGAACGATGCCCTGTGAGAGGGGGCCCTGCTTATGCGGGCAGGCATCCCTGACGGCAAAAATGCAGTCATCGCTGGTGCGAAAAATGGCAATATCCATGCCGCCGCTCTTGACAACGCGCGAACCGAGAACGGGAATCTCATTGAGTGGTGTAATTTCAATCCAGTCGGACATAATCTTTCTCTGTATTAAATGTGATTTTGCAGTTTTTGTAGGTTGGGCTAAGCCGTATTGCACCGTATCACTCTGTTGGGCACGCCTCATTGTGCAACTCATTAAATGTGTCGGGGAAACAGACAATCGAGGTGTGCCCAACATCAACGATGGGAATTGCTTTGCCCAACCTACATTTTACGCAATGACAATCGGCGCGAACTCATTGGCATTCTTGCCTTCTGCATGTGCCTTCCACGGGTCGATTTGTGCGGGCTTTTGCGAGATCAGGAAACGCGCATGCAGCGCCTTGCGATTCTCTGCATCATCGATGATCGCCTCCTTGATCTTCTTCAGACCGACGCGCTCGACCCAGGGCGCCGTGCGCTCCAGGTAGTGGGCATCCTCGCGATAGAGTTGCGAGAAGGCGCCGCAATACTCCAGCACCTCCTCTTCGGTCTCGACCTTGGTCAGAAAATCGGTGACGCGCACCTTGATACCGCCGTTGCCGCCGACATGCAGTTCGTAGCCGGAATCGACGCACACCACGCCGAAATCCTTGATAGTCGCCTCGGCGCAGTTGCGCGGGCAGCCGGAGACCGCCAGCTTGTATTTGTGCGGCATCCACGAACCCCAGGTGAGTTCTTCCAGCTTGACCCCCAGACCTGTTGAGTCCTGCGTGCCCATGCGGCACCAGCTATCCCCCACACAGGTTTTGCAGGTGCGCATCGCCTTGCCGTAGGCGTGTCCTGAAACAAAACCGGCTTCGCTGAGATCTTTCCACATAGCGGGCAGATCCTCTTTCTGAATACCGAACATGTCGATACGCTGGCCACCGGTGACTTTCATCTCCGGTACCTCGTATTTGTCAGCAACATCCGCAATCGCGCGCAGATCCGAGGGCGTGCAGAGGCCGCCGAACATGCGCGGCACCACCGAGTAGCTGCCGTCTTTCTGGATGTTGCCGTGTGCCCTCTCATTGATAAAGCGTGACTGGCTGTCATCCTCGTACTCTTCGGGCCAGGCGCACATCAGATAGTAGTTCAGCGCGTTGCGGCAGGAGGGGCAGCCGTCCGGTGTATTCCACTCGAAGAAGTCACGCACAGCAGGCATCGTTTTGAGTTGGTACTGGATCATGCCGCTGCGTACTTGATCGTGCGTATACTCCGTGCAGCCGCACAGCGGCTTCTTGCTGGGCGCATCCTCGTAGTCGCCGCCGACCGTGTGCGCCAGCAGCGATTCGACCAGTCCGGTACAGGAGCCGCAGGAGGCGGATGCCTTGGTATGGGCGCGCACATCATCCAGGGTGAAGAGTTTCTTATCGGTAATGGCGGTGACGATGTCGCCCTTGCAGATGCCGTTGCAGCCGCAGATCTCGGCGCTGTCATCCATCGCAGCGACGCGGGTCTCGTCGCCATGGCCTGAATCACCCAGGTGATGCTGGCCAAAGAGAATGGTATTGCGAAAATCGGAGATGTCGGCGCCGTCCTTCATCATCTGGAAGTACCAGGTGCCGTCGATGGTATCGCCATAGAGCACGGCTCCGATGATCCTGTTGTCGCGCACCACCAGCTTCTTGTAGCTGCCGCCTGCAATATCCTGGAATACCATCTCTTCGGTATGTTCATCACCGCTAAAGTCGCCGGCCGAGAAGAGCTCGATGCCAGTAACTTTTAATTTGCTCGAGGTGACAGTGCCTTCATAACGGCCGATGCCGTGCTCAGCCAAATGGTTGGCGGCAACTTTCGCCTGTTCAAACAGCGGAGCGACCAGACCGTAGGCGATGCCGCGATGCTGCACGCACTCGCCTACTGCGTAGATGCGCGGGTCGAAGGTCTGCATGGTGTCATTGACCACGATGCCGCGTTCGCAGTGCAGGCCCGACTCCTGTGCAAGGGTGAAATTCGGCTTGATGCCGACCGCCATCACCAGCAGGCCGGCCTCGATCTCGGTGCCGTCCTTGAAGCGCAGGCCGGTGATGCGTTCATCTCCCAGGATCTCTTCAGTGGCATGCTCCATGAGGAATTTCATGCCGCGCGACTCCAGTGATTTTTGCAGCATCTTTGCGGCGGGCTTGTCGAGCTGGCGCTCCATCAATCTGTCCATCAGATGCACGACTGTGACATCCATACCCTGCTTCATGAGGCCGTTTGCCGCCTCGAGCCCGAGCAGACCGCCGCCGATGACGACAGCTTTTTTGTAATGCCCGGAGGCTTCCAGCATGGTATCGACATCGCCAATATCACGAAAACCAATGACGCCATATTTATCGGCGCCTGGAATCGGCAGCATGAAGGGCGTCGAGCCCGTTGCAATGATCAGGCGATCGTAGGGAGCTGTTGTTCCATCCTCGCCGATTACTTCACGCCTGGCGCGATTGATGCCGGTCACCTTGATGCCTTTATGCAGGGTGATGTTATTGTCGCTGTACCACTGTTCGTCATTGAGCATGATCTCGTCGATGCTCTTTTCTGACGCCAGCACCGGAGAGAGCATGATGCGGTTGTAGTTGCCGTAGGGCTCCTCGCCGAACACCGTGATGTTGTATTTTTCCGGTTCGAGCTTGAGCACCTCTTCGAGGGTGCGTACGCCGGCCATGCCGTTGCCGATGAGGACCAGATTCTCTTTCATTAGAAAAAACTCCAGGGTGAATCTTTGAATAATATGAATTACGTGTTGAAAATAATTAAGCAATTAGCGTGCCAATTACTGTTGCTGTGCGGGGCAGGGGGAATCAGATCAACAGAGTTAAGGAACTTCTGAATAAGTCCCTGGGATGGGGGGGTTCGGGGGAAGGGCAAACTGAAATTCAGCTATAACTCATTGATATTGAAGCCTTCTCCCGTAGAAACAGTTGTGGGAATGCTCTGATCGAGGAGCCAAGCGACTTGATCAGAGCTTCCTTAACAGCGCACACTATTGGTGCATTGCCAGATGCTAATGTCCGATAAGTAGACAG
>JBDLIT010000166.1:0-8106 GCA_039714735.1 Pseudomonadota bacterium | reverse complement strand
CTCGCCACAGTCCGCTGGGAGTACTCAACAGCCAGTCGTAGCGATCCCCTCCCGAACCGAATTTCTCAACCGCTGATTCGGCCGTTCATGCTCCACAGCGGACGTATGCAAAAAAATTGCTAATGCGTACAACGGCAACAGCCAGTCCTTTATAGCGGTACGACAGTCCTTTCGCTCTTAATATTCTGGTCATTTGGTAATCCCCCAATGAATAATGGGGCTCAACAGTAGAAATCATGCGGTCTGAGCCAGTTTCTTAGCATGTGTAATACCTCCCAGTTTCGAGGGTGGGGCCGTTCATTATTCGCCATAACCACTGAGTGGAAGTTACAAACATTTCTGTTCTGAAAATAATGATATCTTGTCTGGTCGCATTTAAATGCCATAGTTGTATCGAAATAGATAAATCGGTCAATCTCGTTATATTTTGTTACATTTTGTTACAAAAAGTTACTACGCAGAAAAGATTACATTTAGCCATCGCTTGTAAGGTGTGTATTCCTATTCAAGTAACTATCAGGTAAACAATGATGCGTTCACCCTACTACCTTTCGACTCCCATGCTTTTTTTCAGTTTAATAGCTTGTGCGAGCAATGGCAATGGCGCGCATGGCAGTGTTCCGGAATTCGATGAACATTTTGTAACTAATATTACATCTGACGGGACAAAGTTTTTTAGTTATAGCGCTTCGATAAGTCGCCCGAGTGGAGGCGGTCGCCCGAGCGGAGGTCGGCCTGATCAGGCCGCCATGCAAAGCAAGATCGAGGAAAAACTCAGGCAAAGGCTTGAACAGAAAATTAGCGAGACTGGATATTGCCGCGAAGGTTATATCGAAATCAATAGTTACATTGGCCGGGGCAACTCGCAAATCAGAGGTAAATGTAAAGAGGGAGCAACTGATAGAGACCGGCTCACATTCAATTATAGTGGACCTCTTTTTTAAGACAGTAGCGGTAGTTTAAGCTATGCGCTGTCATTAGGGGTGATAGCAAATGAGAGCAGTAAATTAGCCTGATAAAAATGTTCCATTAAACGCCTCTTCCCTTGATTATTTCTAATATCCATCTGCTGAGGTTCGATCATATGAATCGTCTAAACCCATTAGTAATAATTGTTGCTTTCTTATTACCATTAAATGGCTGTGGCATGGTTGTATTGACTGCTGTTGATACGGTTCGTGGCGAGCAGAGTGATCTACTGATTGTTGAGACCGTACAGGATTTGCAGTCGTATCACGCTATCGTTTTAGAACCAGTTACCAGCGCAGTTGGTGAACAGCTTGATCCGACCCTACTTGCCTACTTGAATAGTAAAATTCACGATGAACTTGTTCACAGTGGAATAAAGTTATCTGATGAAGGCCAATTGCATTTATCTGGCCTGGTGCTTCACGTAGAAAATGGCATTCGGAAAAAGCAACTTGTCGTGCAGATGAAATTGCAGGTTACTAAGACGGGACAATCTCTGGGAGTCGCGAATATAACAGGCCAATCTAGTGGGCTACGTGGGCTCAAGTCCTCAGCAGGTGGCATTGCCAAAGAGATATCCGAACTTCTTAAGACACATCAATATCCTGTCGAGACTTGAAGGCTCGCACGAGCTGCTGACAATAATATGAGTCCAGGAGATAAAGCTTTGTATATATGGCGATCATGCATCAAGCCTGGCTGACAATGCCGTCGATGGATCGAATATAGGATGATGTGAGTCAACGCACCGACTTCTCCGCCTGGATTGCAAGTGTTACTGGTAGCCGGACTGTGACGGTCGTTCCGACATTTTGTTCGCTGCTGATGATCAATGACCCGCCATGCGCCTCTGTAATCATGCGACACAAATGCAGGCCGAGTCCATAACCTCCTGTCTTGCGCTGCCGGGAGGGGTCAACACGGTAAAACGGCTCAGTGAGATAGGGAAGATGCTTTTCAGCAATTCCCTCGCCGTGATCTCTGATGCGAATATCAAGCCCATTGTTATCTGCCAGCGTCACAATTTCTACCTGACCATGGTCCGTCCGATTATGACGGATGGCATTCGATAACAGATTGCGTATAAGCAGGCGTAGTCGACTCTCATCGAGCATGACCGGTGTGATATCGTCTTGCAAGCTAGTGATGATGCCTTGATTTGGGAAGTTATCACGTATGACATCTGTAACGGTGATGTTCGGATTCACAGGTGCAAGGCTTAGACTGGCGTGGCGGGAATTTAGTCGCTCACTCTCCAGCAGTTCGCCGATTAACTGCTCCATTTCGTCGAGATCCTTGTTGATGCGTTCTCGTGCTGCCGGGTCATCAAGAAGCTCCGCCGATACGCGACTGCGCGTTAGTGGTGAGCGCAGTTCATGGCTGATGGCCAGCAGCAGTTCACGCTTGGCGTTCAGCATTCCTTCAATATCGTCCGCCATGGTGTTGATGCTGTTGGCCAGGTCACCAAGCTCATCCTTTTTGTCAACAGCTATGCGATGCTGCAGCTCACCGCCACCAATGCGCTGTACGCCTTGCTGAATCGTGCCAACGGGTCTGAACAAACGCCGCATGCCCAGGTAGCTGAGAAACAGCACACCCAGGACTGCCAGAATGGCGAACATGAAAACGGGGCGACCGAGGCGCTGTCCAGGTCCACGCTGGAACCCCAGATATACTGTATGAGCACCACTCGGTGAACGCAGGAAGGTGCGGCCTTTCCATTCACCGTGCTGGAAATGTCGTTTTCTATGTTGCTTGAATACTATTTCGCGCGGATCGAGCAAGGCGCCTGTGGATGACCAGTTGATACGGGGCCCATAGATAGAGATATCGACTGGTAAGCGTTCCGCGATGGTTGCAGCACGCGAAATACTTGGTGGTGTGCCAATTTCTTTAAGGATGTAGTGCTGGTACTGGAGAATATGCGGCATCAGTTTAGTCTCGAACTGATTTTTCAGTGCGATGCCAAGTGTCAGGTGCAGTATGAATGAAATGGCAAATGCCGCGATCAGGAACAGCAGCATCATGCGCAGTGTCAGGGAGCGACGAATTTTTTTGAATATCTTTTTCATTATTCCGGAGCAATAAAACTGTAGCCGGAGCCCCAGTTGGTCTTGATGCAATCAACAGGTTTGAGCTTGCTGCGCAGGCGACTAACCAGGATGTCCACGGAGCGGGAATAAAGATCGGCATCGATGCCGCGCAGGTGGTTGAGGATGTCGTCGCGTGAATAATTTTTTCCTGGCTCACTGGCCAGCAGGCTTAGTAGCTGGAACTCTTTTGTTGTCAGCTCGATGAACTCCTCTTTCCGCCTGACCTGAAGACGATCAATATCAATTTGCAGTGTTGGCCAAGAGAGCAGGGCTTCGCCTTTGGGCTTATGACTGCGTTTGAGGATGTTCTGGATACGTGCGACCAGTTCACGTGGCTCGAAAGGTTTTGGCAGATAGTCATCGGCCCCCAGTTCCAGTCCGACCACCCGGTCCATGACATCCCCGCGCGCAGTTAACATGAGGACGGGGATGTCACTGCTCTTGCGTAGCTCACGCAGAACTTCGAAGCCGTCCATGTCTGGCAGCATGATGTCCAGGATTACCAGGTCGAAATTCCCTTCTGACTGCCTGGCCAGGCCATCTTTCGGGTGTGACGCATGACTCAGGGTAAAATCGAATCGCTCGAAGTATTCGCCGAGCAGGTCTGCCAGCCTTTCGTCGTCATCGATGAGTAGGATGTTAGCCATGGTTGCAAGAATACAAAAAGACCGGTACGGAATCTACCGTACCGGTAATCGTTGCGGATGCAACGGAGGAAATTAATCAGTTCTCTATTTACTCACGGAGGCCGCCACCTGGCCCAAAATAACCCATGCGTTCATGCATGAAGTCCATGCGGTCTGAAATATGTTCACGAAGTTGCTGACGCTGTTCGGGAGTCAGGCTGTCTGTGAAATTTGCGATGGTAGCGATCATATCAGGGGCCTTGTCTCGCACCGCGCTGGCTTTTTCTTCTATCACGCCAAGGGCTTTGGCCTGGTCCAGTATATCGGCATTCAGCAGTGACAGCATCTCATCCCTACGCCGTTCGCGATGTTGGCGCATCTCCTTTCTTGCCGTGCGGAACTGTTCGATAACAGCCTGAAAGTTTTCCTGCTGCACATCGCTCAGGTTCAGCTCTTTTACAATACGCTGTGGGCTGTACATACCACAGCCGTCATTGGCGTATACGATTCCGCCGATAGTAGTGGCTGTTATGACAGTCACAATGACAATTTTTATAACGCGTTTCATGTTTATTACTCCTACTTGTTGATGTAGGAAACATCATAACGTTGGCAAGGGCATCGATCATTTCACATTGGTAACAATTTGTAACAGTTTGTAACTGGGGTGTGTGTTGTAGGAGGCGCACCTCTACATTATGCACATTTCGGGTCTGCCATTCCCGTTCGTACAGGAAACTCAATGGCGGCTTTGAGTACGCTGCTGCCGGTCGCCGTAACTCTCCAAATTTGCTCAGATCGCTGACTCAGCGACTGGCTCTAGTTGCTCCAGAACGTTCATTCGCACGATCAAATTGATATTTGATTTCGGCGTTAGGTGTGGAATGCATATTCCGTTATTTATTCAGCCATAATTTTAAGCGCAATATATGGTGCTATGTTCAAGATAATAATTGCAATCTTGTATTGCGCTATGTATTGAAAATATGCTCTTCCCAAATCTTTCTCATCGAGACCAAATAAACTGGAATGTATTCTTGAAATAGTTCCGCGCATTGCGATTACCATAATGGTTGTAAATAGCAGCAGCACTATGTTGATGACGGACGCCCAGCCAAGAAACTCTGTAAGCGTTTCAGTTGCCATCATTTATACCTCCTGATAAACAGTAATAAGTTGGATGCATACCCCATTATTTCACCCTAACGATATCATCCGGCTTCCACTTATCGTCGAAGTATGGTTCCAAGGGACCATAGAGCCGGATAAGGATAAACCAACCCTCACCAGGGATGGTTTTGATCCAGTTTTTCTCTTTGCCCTCCGGCGCAATCGGCGAAAACCAAACGTCGACAGAACCATCCGGGTTCACATCCGGTTTGTCGTAGGAACTGATGCTAGGCTTTGGTGCGCCATTTTGCAGCAACGATCGCGTATCGGGATGATAGGTCGTCACTGACCAGAAGTTCTTGGCTGGGATTCCGTTGGGCAGATGTAACTTATAGACGTTGTCGCCCATCAGAAAATTATCGTCTGCGTCCCGATAGCTGGCGAGATACTGTGAGCCGACACCCACCATCTTTGCAGCCATTGCCGGCGTAACGACGATGGCCTCGTAGTGAAACAGGGTCCTGGCATCGATCCACAGGGCGTCGCCGGACATGAAATCGTGCCGTCCACCAATGAACAAGTGCTCGTACTTGCGGTCCGTGTACCGGCGTACGCCATCCAGGCGGTTGGCATAGGCGTTGGCCTTGGCAATCGTATCGCCAATCTGCACACCTTCTGCCAGAAGCCGTTTCATACGCACATCCGGAGTGAATGGCTTGTTTTTCTCAATACCCAGGGACTTGAGCAGACCTAACTCATAGGCGGTGAATGCCGAGGAGGGCTCGTACTGGACGATCTGGTTCAGCATCTCGAAGTAGCTGACGTCGCGCGTGTGGGTGGTGTCGCCGTCCTTGAATGACAAACTCACGTACTTCGCGTCCTCACGCGGACCACTGGCCAGTGGATAGATCCGAAAATGCTTGCGGTAGTAGTCCAGGGCATCGTCGCCTGTGCCGGTGTCCTCAACGAAGCCGCGAACCATAACCCAGTTGCGATAGGTGGGGCATTTCACAATGAAATAACCATCAGGCACATCACCCTCATAACCTGGAGGCAGAAGCAGGTATTTGCCACCCTTGCCCTTGTCAGGGCCGGCATTGCCTATGTCTGTCAGCCATCGCTGCCAGCCGTCATCCACAATGCCCAACACATTGGGCGGGGTCTCCACGACAGTAGGGCCAGTCTCCTTCAGATCGGTGGAGGCATGTGCGTAAATGCTCTCGGTATTGTAGGTCAGACCGATCGTCCCGACCTTACCAACGCCAGGCTCGACGTATACGCCCACGTCACCGGTGCTCGCTACGCCATAATCCCTACTCGCACTCTCAAAGATAGCGTTAACGGACATCATGGGCATAAACTCAAGATAAGCTTGCGTCGCCCGTTGGACATCGAGCTGATCGAATGCTTTGTCGATGGTGGCCTGTGTTGGGAAGCCCCCGGTGAATTCAAGCTCACCAATTCTGGTCTCTATTTTCGTAGAGGTGTTCTCATAGCCCAGGGCATATGCCATACCAGAGCCGACTATAAATAAAGCCAGTCCGATTAACCATGTTTTCATCGTTTACGCTCCTTTTACTATTGGTTATATTTTATTTATTTACAGGGCTTTGGCGGAAGCTGATCCACATCAGGTTTGTAATAACGAACCACAAAGTAATAGGGTTCACCAGCATTTACCGGCATCCAGTAGGTGCCGTCTTTGGGGTTATCGATACTGAATGTAACTGTGATGTTCCCGTTTGCATCCGGCTTGGTATTGTATGCATTGAAAAGATCATTTTTGCCGGGGATGGTGTTTCGTGTCAGCGCACTGTATCGGGTTACCGACCAGAACAGTTCAACTCCCTTCGGCTTATACGGAAAAACAAACATTTCTGGCTTGTCACCGTTTAGCACTTCGTCTTTGCAGTTAGTGAAATAGGGTTTGTAAAAGGCATGATGAATGGGAAATCCAAGGTGCCCCACAATGGCGGCAGCGCGATACAAGGGATCATTGGAATGGGGCTCGGTGCTGTCGATGGGCCCGAACATACCCGTGTTGCCGGTCACGCTGAACTGGGGAGCAATCTCCCCGATATACTTGCTTACCCGAAGATAGTCTTCCTCTGTAAATCCAACCGCAGCTTCCAGGCTTTTTTTGTTCTGGCGGTACACGTCATGGTGTTCCAGGGTGAATTTCACCGGGTCGTCACTGGTCAGGGGTGGATTGCTTTTCCCAATCAGTTTGATCTTTGCCTGGATAGGCGGGATATTGACTCTGTCTGCATCATCGTAGACTTGTGCCCGGACAAAGAGGTGCGGATAATCGCTCCGGCTCTCGATCACTTTAGCCCCTTCGGGAGCCAGCATGTTTTCTCCCTTGCGCACAAACGCATATTTCCCGGAGGGTTGGATTTCGTCGTAGATGGTGTAGTGCTCCTGATCCATGATCTGGATGGAGAAATATCGTTCTTTTTCCACCTCCGGTAGTTCCACGACCACCGGACCTTCTGTCAAATCCAGGACAGCTTTGGTATAGAGGTGATCCAATGCAGGCGTAACTACTGGATCTGTTCCCTCTGTTGGCAGTTCTGTCGTATGGAGCAGTTTGTTTGTTCCCCCTGCCTGTTTCGAAGTGGTCTCCTTATAGACGGTATGGTGGTATACCTTGAAGGCCAAAAGATCTGAGTCACTTGGGCGCTGAGGGTTTGCAATGACCACATTCGTGGATAGTGCTCCGCCAAGTATGCCCCAGATAGCCATGAAAATGACAGTTCCAAATCTGTTTCGTTTTCTCACTTTGTTACCTCCTTTGCACAGGTTATTCTACAGTTTCCCGGTAAACTGAGATAGACAGTTCCTATCTCAGTTCAGTAACGCCCAGATAGTATTTATATCCCTCTAATAATTCGAGTAAATTTCCTCAAAATGGGCGAATATGGTGTGATGAAAGGAAGAAAGGGTAGAAAGTTGTTTCTGACATGATCTCTCAATGACCGCTTGGAGTACGCTGCTGCCGGTCGCCGCACCCTTCAAAATCTGCTCACATTGCAGATTCAGCGACCGCCAGGTCAGTACTCAGGCTGTGTGAAAACATAAAAATGATCGTCTGTAAGCGTTTTAAGCCCCGAGAAGTTTCAGTTGAGGCACGGCTGGAATTTTTCATACACTGATAGTAACCCGCCGACGAAAGGGTCTTCTAATCAGTCATCTGACCCACTCTGCTATCCGGAATCATGGCTTCTCTTTAGGACATGATGAATGATACGCACGGTACGAACGTCCTCCGGCCGTACAGTGAACTCCCGAGAGAAATAGGACACTCC
>JBDLIT010000165.1:0-8151 GCA_039714735.1 Pseudomonadota bacterium | reverse complement strand
AGAGACATCAGACATGAGCAACCCAGCTCCTTTGATACTGCCCAGTCTGCACGAGTGGACGGGTCGATTGGGAGGACAGCTTGCGCTTCATAGATGACGCCCGAGGATATGGTGAGTGCTGAACAGACATCTTGGGGAGGTTTGAGGGAACGATGGGAATGTCAAGGGAAACGATGACGGCTCGCGAGCGTTGGCGGTGGAATGTGGTCGTGCCCTGATTGAGAGCAGACAACCCGAAAAGTGGCTCGATTTGCTGGAAGAGTTGCCGCCGTCTTTAGGTTCGGATGGTCGCATTCATCTGTTGCAAGCTCTGGCTGCCCTGGCGGTTGGCGATTACGAGACTGTGGAAAATTTCTTCACTCGTGAAATCGTCATTCCTGACCTGCGCGAAGGTGAAATCTCACTGTCTGATCTGTGGTTTTCCTACCATGAGCGCCGCATCAGCGAGGTACAAAACATCACAAACAATGATACACTTCGGGAGCATGTGCGGCGTGAATTCCCCGTGCCGGAGAAGTTAGACTTTAGGATGATGGTGGAGGATAGAGAATGAGGATTTTAGTAACTGGTGGAGCTGGCTATATCGGCAGCCACACCTGCCTGGAGCTGCTGGATGCAGGATATCAGGTGGTTGTAGTGGACAATCTCAGCAACAGCAACGAGGAAGCGCTGAGACGAGTTCAGCAATTGACCGGCAAAACTCTCGAATTCCACCAGGTTGACCTACTCGACAAGGACGCCCTAGATGCTGTATTCTCTCTCGGTCCGGTTGATGCAGTGATCCACTTTGCCGGGCTGAAAGCAGTCGGTGAATCGGTATCCATCCCATTGCGCTACTACCACAACAACATCACCGGAACACTCAACCTGTGCCAGGTGATGAAGGATCACAAGGTAGAGAATCTAGTATTCAGCTCTTCAGCCACGGTTTACGGCGACCCGCACACGGTGCCGATTACCGAGGATTTTCCGCTGGGCGCTACAAATCCCTATGGTCGCACCAAGTGGATGATCGAAGAAATCTTGCGCGATATACATTATGCCAACCCGACATGGAACATAGCTTTGCTGCGCTACTTCAACCCGGTTGGAGCTCACGCCAGTGGTCAGATTGGTGAAGATCCCAACGACATTCCCAACAACCTCATGCCCTACATCTCTCAGGTAGCAGTCGGCAAGCTTGCCCAACTTGCAGTCTTTGGCAATGACTATCCGACCCCCGATGGAACTGGAGTGAGGGATTACATCCACGTGGTTGACCTGGCGCTAGGTCATCTGAAGGCGTTGGACAGGTTGAACTCGAAACCAGGCCTAGTGACCTATAACCTTGGCACCGGCAGGGGCTACAGTGTCCTCGAGGTTGTGGCAGCTTTCGAGAAGGCGTCTGGTAAAAGCATTCCCTACAAGATTGTCGACCGCCGTCCAGGCGACATCGCCACATGCTATGCAGATCCATCATTGGCAAAGAAAGAATTGGGATGGTCAGCCGAACTAGGCGTTGACCAGATGTGCGCCGACGCGTGGCGCTGGCAATCACTGAATCCAAATGGATATGAATGATGACCAAACCAACATTGATCATTATGGCAGCAGGCCTTGGCAGTCGGTATGGAAATCTGAAGCAGATGGATCCAGTGGGACCAGGCGGTGAACTAATCATTGAATATTCGATCTATGATGCTTTGCGGTGCGGCTTTGGAAAAATCGTCTTTGTGATCAACAAAGAGATCGAGGACGATTTTCGGGAGATCATTGGCAATACCATTGACCGGCAGGGCGAAACTGCCTATGTATTCCAGTCTGTTGACGATTTGCCTGAACACGTACAAATACCAGCAGATAGGGCAAAACCCTGGGGAACCGGGCAGGCAGTGTTATTATGTCAAGATGAGGTGGAAGGCTCTTGTGCCGTGATCAACGCTGATGATTTTTACGGTCTGACGTCATTCCTGGCATTGCATCATTACCTGGTCAAAGCTGAGGACTTGAGTTGGTATGACTACTGTATGGTAGGTTTTACGCTAGAAAACACTCTCACCGAACACGGCCACGTGTCGAGGGGTATTTGTTCAGTCGACGAGGATGGCTATCTGATCGAAATACATGAGCGCACGCATGTGGAAAAGTTCGGTGATCTAGCCAAGCACAGTGAAGATGGGGGTAAGACCTGGGTCGTAATACCTGAAGGCAGCATCGTCTCCATGAATATGTGGGGATTCACCCACAGCATCTTTGGCGAACTAGAGACTGGGTTCGACAGGTTTTTCCAGGAAGCAGGAAAACTGAATAATGCAGAATTCTACTTGCCAGAGGTTGTTGGCAAACTAGTCAAAGAGCAGAAAGCACGTGTCAGAGTGCTGCCAACCAATGAACGTTGGGTGGGCATGACCTATCGGGAAGACAAACTGGCGATTGAAAAGTATATTGCCGGGCTAATTGAACAAGGTGTGTATCCTGAAAACCTGTGGGAATAGTACTTGATGAGACCTGAGCCTAACTTCCCTGACATAGTCCCACACTTTAACCTTGAAGGGGAATTCATCCGGGCAGAACCCTACGGATTCGGGCATATAAACGACACTTTTGCGGCCTATTTTCGTAAGGCGAACGGCGAATCTCATCGCTATCTCATGCAGCGTATAAATCAGTTTGTCTTTAGGGATATTGAAGGGTTGATGCGAAACATCGCAGCTGTAACAGCCCACCTTCGCCAAAAGATCATTCAAGCTGGTGGAGATCCAAACCGTGAGACATTAACCCTCATACCCACTACGGAAGATGGCGCGTTCTTCAGAACGTCGGATGGTGACTGCTGGCGCACATACATCTTTATTGAAGATGCTCAAGCATACGAAATGGTAATGAGTCTGAATCAGGTCTTTAACGCCGCCAAGGCTTTTGGCGATTTCCAAAGGTTGCTCGCCGACTTCCCCGTCGATAAGCTCCACGAGACCATTCCAGGATTCCACCACACTGCAAAACGCTTCGGGGCTTTTGCAGAAGCAGTGCAACGAGACGTGAAGAATCGAGCCAGTACAGCGCTGGCTGAGATTCGATTTGTGGAGGAAAGGGCTGGAGATTCTTCGATCATCGTGGATCTATTGTTACAGGGCATTCTTTCGACACGGGTTACACACAATGATACTAAATTCAACAACATCATGATCGACAATGAAACAGGAAAAGGGATTTGTGTGATTGACCTCGACACGGTGATGCCTGGATCACCCTTGTATGATTTTGGTGACGCTGTGCGTTACGGAGCAAATACTGCAGTCGAGGACGAACGGGATCTCGCGAAGGTAAATATCGACCTCGAGATCTATGACCGCTTTGTTGCTGGGTACCTAGAATCGGCTCGAGGTTTCCTGACCCAGGAAGAGGTGAAACTGCTTTCATTCTCTGCCAAGCTCATGACCTTCGAGTGCGGTCTGCGATTCCTGACTGATTATTTGAATGGGGATGCCTACTATAAGACGCACCGGGAAAATCACAACCTGGATCGGTGCCGGACTCAGTTTGCAATGGTTGCTGACATGGAATCCAAGTTCGATCAGATGGAGAAGATCGTAGAGCAGTACAGGTAGGGGAAAGCGACTTTTCCGACCAGTAACTATTACGTTTGTCCGTTTTTCCCTCCGTGTGGAGATCCACCTTGACACGAGTTCGCCATTGAGTCACGACGAGACTTGCACCTCCTGCTCCTGTTTCTGTCGATGGAAAGAGTAGAACTGAATCAGTCTACAGACCGATAGTGTTCCTAGTCCAGGGAATATCCTTTCAACCTGTGCTGAGGGAACAAGCTATATGTGGCGCCTTATGTGACGCCGGCGGTCACTTTCCGGCGGAGAAGGTTTCGTGCGCATTGCCCTCACCTCCCCGGCTGACCGAATCCATGAAGCCATGGACCGTCTGCAGAACTGGACAGCATAGAAACTACCTCGAGCCCAACCCCGTTATGTCAAGTTCTTTGACATTAGCAGACATTCCATCCCAGCGTCAAATGCGTGAGGTACATGACGTGCGCTGATCCCGAGCATTTCAGCCGCCTCTTTCTGTCTCAACCGCTTTTCTTCCAGTCGCTCTAGTGTTTTCAATCCTGTCAGTTCTGCCCTACTCATTGTTAGTAACTTGTTCACTATTCTGCTGTCCTCTTTCTGATTGCATATAAAAAGAGGACATTTGAACTTGGGAGAGATAGGACATTACTACTTTGTGCTAACACACTCATAAGCAAAACTTGACAAACAGGGCAAGCAAATGTACAATGATTTACAGAGGTCTGATGTCAGATGACTGACAACAAGTTGCAGCCTATCAAGGACAAGATGTTTCTATCCGCCCGGGCTCGTCAGTATCTGCTTGATCTTTTCAACGATGGCACCTACACCCCCGGAGAGCAACTTCCCTCTGAGACCGAACTAGCCACCCAACTGGGCATCTCCCGCCCCACTTTACGCGAAGCCCTGCACGATCTCGAGTCGGAAGGCGCCATAATCCGCAAGCATGGCGTAGGAACCTTTGTCGCCAGTAGTTACAACCACCGCCTGGAAACCGGCTTGGAACGACTGGAGAGCGTGTTGACGCTGGCGAGGCAGCAAGGATCGTTGGTCCATTGCACTGACTTGCTAGTGAAAGTCGAGTCAGCCAGCCTCGAAGAAGCTAACAAGCTCCAGATCGAGCATGGTTCAGCCCTGACAAGCATCAGCCGCATCATCGTTGTTGATCATAAACCTTCCGCATTTATGCTGGACTTGGTACCTGCCTCGATTCTCCCGCCGGAGGATGTGGATAGCTCCTTCAAAGGTTCGGTACTGGACCTACTGGGACAGAAACATGACTTGCATGCCGCCTGGGCGGTAACCGACATCGTCGCCTGCAGCGCTGACGAGCAGTTGGCTGAAAACCTCAATGTCCCCCTCGGACAAGCCCTACTCCTGCTCGAAGAACTATTGTACAACGCTGAGGGGCTACCGTTAGAATTCTCTCTTAATTATTTTGTACCCAATCTGTTCCGCTTTCACCTGGTGCGTCGCTAGAACCACAACTGATGAGAATAGGAACACAGCTGCTTACTGACAAACCATCGACTATCGTCTTCTACCCACCCTTGCCGAAATTTCCACTCCTGAGGAGAATCTGGTATGACTGTTCGAAGTGGGTAACACAACTCGCCAGTGTAAAAGCGGGCAGTAGAGAGTAGTCTAAACGATTACCAACGCCAATTTTCTGTTTGAAGACGACCAGGTGCGATACAGATTGTCCAGAGACGGGTTGTTTGCCAACCTGGGATCAACATAAAATCCAACGATACTTGCTCGCTGAACAAAGTAACCGAAATGGTCCTAGAATTTAAGGTCATCATTGCTTCGACCTCCTTATTAGTCAGGCACCAAGTAATCGGATAGAGTCCATGAGCCTAGAGACAACAGAAATCAAACTAACTGTAAATGGCACCACACACCAAGTGACCATCACCGCCGATACCAAACTGAGCGATGTGCTGCGTCGCGATTTGGGCTTGACCGGTACTAAAATCGGGTGCGGTGATGGACAGTGCGGTGCTTGCGTCGTCCTGTTGGATGGGCGGGCAGTGCGCGCCTGCACTTACCCCGCTCGCCGCGCTAAAGGCAGAGAGGTACTCACCATCGAGGGCTTGGCTGCTTCCTGGGGTGACCCAGACGAGTTACATCCGTTGCAAAAAGCCTTCGTAGAACACGGTGCCGTGCAGTGTGGGTTCTGCACACCCGGTCTACTGATGACCGCATCCAGCCTGTGGAACAAGATGGTCGCGACCGGCTCGCTAGCCAGTGACGGAGATATCAAGAAGGCGTTAGCCCGCAACGCCTGCCGTTGCACCGGCTATGCCGCTATCCTGCGCGCGGTGCAGTCAGCAGTGCACGAGTACAGCGCTGGCCAGCCGCTGCCACTGATTCATATCGAGACCTTGGAGCCGCTGAGCGTCATCGGCCGCTCCTATCCCCGACCCGATGCAGTGGCGAAGGTAACCGGCTCTGCGAACTACGCCGACGATTACAGCTTTGACAGCATGCTCCACGGAAGCACCGTGCGAGCTGAACATCCACACGCCCGCATCAAGTCCATCGATACCAGCCAGGCTCAGGCTCTACCGGGTGTCCATGCTGTACTGACCCACGCCGACGTGCCTGGTCGCAACCGCCATGGCCTTGTCTTCCCTGATTGGCCGGTGTTATGTGACGATAAGGTCCGCTACCTAGGTGATGCGGTAGCAATCGTCGCCGCCGATACACCCGAGCTAGCCCGAGATGCACTGAAGCTGATTCAGATCGAATATCAACCGCTACCGACTGTCGCCAGCGCTGAGGCAGCCCGTGAGCCTGATGCAGCCCTCGTCCATGAGGAATGCAGTACCGTCAATGACGGCAAAGCCAGCAACCTGTTGGAGCACATCAAAGTCCGTCACGGCGACGTGGAAAAGGGCTTTGCTGAAGCGGATGTCATCATCGAACGCGAATACCGCACCCCTACCTGCGAACACCTGTTTATGGAACCCGAGTGCAGCATCGGTGTTCCCGCTGGCTACGATGAAAACCACAAAAAACTAACCGTATATGTCGGTTCCCAAATCCCCTACGCCGACCGGGACCAGACGGCAGTCGCCCTGGGCCTGCCTGAGGACCAAGTGCGCATTGTCGGCACCCTCATCGGTGGTGGCTTTGGCGGCAAAGAGGACATCATGGGTCAGATCCATGCCGCGTTGCTGGCTCAGACCACCAACCGCCCGGTAAAGATTCTTTTCGACCGAGCCGAATCGCTGCTGGCTCATCCAAAGCGTCACGCCACGGTAATACACATAAAGACCGGTGCCAAGAAAGATGGACGGCTGACAGCAGTTCAGGCTGAGTTGGTGGGTGACGCCGGCGCCTATGCCAGCCTATCAACCAAGGTCCTCAAACGAGCCACAACCCACGCTACCGGTCCCTACGACATCGCCAATGCCAAAGTCGACTGTTACGCCATGTATACCAACAATCCACCGTCAGGCGCATTTCGCGGCTTTGGCGTCACTCAGTCAGCGTTTGCAGTCGAAAGCAACATGGACATCCTGGCTAATGAATTAGGCATGGACCCCTTTGAGCTACGCCGCATAAACGCCCTGCGTGTTGGCAGCACCACTGCCACCGGTCAGGTCCTTCGTGAATCAGTCGGTCTACCCGAATGCATTGACTGGGTCCAAGTCCGTGTCCAGGAGCTGGCTGGGTCTCCTGATCCAGAGTGGGCGGACCACCAAATCGGCTGGGGTGTGGCCGCTGCTTACAAGAATACCGGATTTGGTGGCGGTGCGCCTGACGCGGCTGAGGCAGAGGTCGAGGTGTATCCTAGTGGGACCGTAAAAGTCCGAGCCAGTTCCGCAGACTTGGGACAGGGCTTGACCACTATCCTGGCACAGATCGCCGCTGAGGTGTTTGGTCTGCCCTTTGAACAGGCACAGGTGTTGCTCTCGGACACCGACCTGACTCCTGACGGCGGGGCAACCACCGCAAGCCGACAGACCTTTGTCACCGGTAATGCCGCCCGTCATGCCGCCGAGAGGATGCGCGAGCGGCTTACAAGGGTAGCAGCCCAGCGTTGGGATGTCCCGATAGACAGCATCCGCTTCGAGGATGGTGATGTGCGTTCCGGCGAGTACACAGTGCCTTTCGGCCAGGTTGTCCAGTGGATGATCGATGCAGGGCACGAGCCACTTGTGCGCCATCTTTACCACGCGCCGGGCACCCTACCCCTGGGACAGGGAGGTGACATGCATTTTGCCTTTGGTTTCGGCGTAGAAGCCGCTCAGGTGGCAGTTGATCCTCTCAGTGGCAAAGTCCAGGTTTTGCGCATCTTCGCCGCCGCTGACGGAGGACGGGCCCTAAATCCACAGGCTTTTCTCGGTCAAGTGGAAGGCGGTATCGTCATGGGTATTGGCATGGCGCTAACCGAAGAATACATTCTTGAGAACGGCATCCCTCAGACGCGGCGCTGGAAAGACTATAAGACACCCAGCATCAAAGACATGCCCGTGATGAGTGTTCATTTGGCCGAGCACCCGACCTCTACCGGTCCCTTTGGGGCAAAGGGCATCGGGGAGCTGCCGTCGATTCCCACCGCCCCAGCCATCTGCAACGC
>JBDLIT010000164.1:0-8274 GCA_039714735.1 Pseudomonadota bacterium | reverse complement strand
CCCGGACCCGGTTGCTGATGCGCACCAGATGTTTCGATTGCCGGGTAAACACCTCCTCCAACAGTTCCACATCGGTCAGCAGATGGCTGAGGATCAGCTCGGAGGGGACCGGCTTTTCCAGGTAGTACTGGGAAACGAATGCCGATAACACATCCTGCTCACCAGCACCGACCGGCGCCGTGGGGAAAAAGGCCTTGTTGCCGAGATTCCGGCCGGAACGGATAAAAAAGACCTGCACACAGGCACTGTTGCCCTGGGTGGCCAGGGCAATGATATCCAGATCCCCTCCCTCTCCACTCACATATTGCCGCTCCTGCACGCGGCGCAAGCTCTGGATCTGGTCCCGATACAGCGCCGCCTTTTCAAACGCCAATGCCTGGGAGGCCTGCTCCATACGCCGCACCAGATCATTGACGACCTGATTGGCCTTGCCCTGCAGAAAGAGCACCGCATGCTGAACATCCTCTGCATAGTCTTCGGCGGTTATCAAATCCACGCAGGGTGCGGTGCAGCGTTTGATCTGATACTGCAGGCAGGGACGGGAGCGGTTGCGGTAGAAGCTCTCTTCACACTGGCGCACCGGGAAGAGCTTCTGGAGCAGTTGCAGGGTATCCCGGGTGGCTCCGGCGCTGGGATAAGGACCAAAGTAGCGGCCCTTGCCTTTGCGGGCACCGCGCCGGAATGAGAGCGCCGGATGGTCTTGATCCGAAGAGAGATAGATATAGGGATAACTTTTATCATCCCTCAACAGGATGTTGTATTTCGGTTTCAGCGACTTGATCAGATGGTTTTCCAGGATCAGCGCTTCAGCCTCGGTATGGGTTACCGTCACCTCGATCGCTTCGATCTGGGTCACCATCAACTGGATGCGGCGGTTCAGGGAACGGCTGAAATAGCTGCTGACCCGGCGCTTCAGATTCTTCGCCTTACCGACATACAGCACCTTTTCCTCGCTACCGATCATCCGATAGACACCCGGGCGGGAGGTCAGGATTTTAAGAAAACTTTTATGATCGAATAGATGATCAGCCATCTAATAACGCCCGCGCCCTGGCGAAAACAGCCTGAAACATATCAGCCGTCAGACGCTTGGTCTGGGTGTTGTAGCGGCTGCAGTGGTAGGAATCGAGCAGCTTCAGGTCAGGCTTAAGGTCATGTTCCCGGGCATGCCCGAAAGGAAATGTCTTCTGACGCAAGCCGAGGGCCTTGATGACTGCATTGTGGGCAATGGAACCGAGGGCCAGCAGGACGCTGTCTTCAGCCATCCCCTCGATTTCCTGACGCAGAAAACCATTACAGTTGTTGATTTCGCGGGCCAGCGGCTTGTTCTGCGGCGGCAGGCACTTCACCGCATTGGTGATGCGGCAGTTAAAAAGCTGGAGTCCGTCATGCATGGAAGTAGCCTGGGATTGATTGCTGAATCCATACTGGTAGAGGGTCTCATAGAGCAGCAGGCCCGCATGATCCCCGGTAAAGGGACGGCCTGTGGCATTCGCGCCATGCATGCCGGGGGCCAAGCCGATAATCAATAGCCGGGCGCTGGGATCACCAAACGGCGCCACGGGACGGGCATGATAGTCCGGGTATTCACTTTTTATCTGATCAAGAAAGCCAGCCAGCCGTTCACAGTGACGGCAATCACCATCAAACTGCATCAAAGCTGTTGTACTCCATCAATACAACCTTGCCGGAGTACTAACTATCACTGAGCAATCCATAGCGGTAGGCAAGCCGGGTCAATTCCACATCATTGCGAATGCCCAGCTTTTCCAAAATCCGCTGTCGATAGGTGCTCACCGTCTTCGGACTCAGATTGAGGATATCCGAGATCTCCAGATTGCGCCGGCCTCCCAGAATCTGCAGAAGCACCTGGGTTTCACGGGCCGAGAGTCCCTGAAATGGATTTTCGTTCTTACCCTTCCACTCAGTGAGAGTGTGTTTCTGTGCAACATCCGGTGAAACGAAACACCGCCCCCGGAACACCGTACGCACCGCGTGTATCATCTCTTCAGCCGGGCAGCCTTTGGTCAAAAAGCCCTTGGCGCCGACATCATTCAGGCGGGAAGGAAATGGGTCATCATCCAATGCCGTCAGTGCAATCACACTGATATCCGGATTGCTGCGCAGAATCCTGCGGGTTGCTTCGATACCACCAATGCCAGGCATGCTGACATCCATGAGCACCACGTTGGGCAGATGCTCCTTAGCCAGGGTGACGGCCGCTTCACCATTAGCAGCCTCAGCAACCACTTCGATATCGAGGGCGCGCTCAAGGATGCTTTTAACACCGGTTCTTACCAGTTCGTGATCATCAACCAGGAGCACTCTGATCATTGCAATACTCTAGAGGACCTTAAAAAAATGATTGTCTCGGCTTACAACCACCAATGCCAGCCAGAACTACCCTGAATCAATAGGAACGTGAAGTCGACGAGTTCCTGATTCTACTCGTTCTCTGAGAAATTGAGAACTGCTTGAAATCCATAATTACGGGGATTTATCAGTCAGTTGATGGGTTTCAGACAACTTCGATTGCAGAAGAATGCGAACAGGATACTCTGACCGCTGCAAATTCATGTCCCTGCAGAGCACAATACGCAAGCCATTTTGAAAGAAAAAGATTTATCTTCCAGCGTTGCTCCAGGGTTGGATTGGCTCCCCAGCGTCTTAATGGGAGGGCGGATTGACTCAGATCGAGTACATCCACTTGGCGTGAGTCATGATAAACCCTGAGCTGTGCATCAGGATCCGGCGCATGACCTTCCGCATGCGGGAAATAGTATGTCAGATGGATCAGGGATGTGTACGGTGTCTGCTCCTGCACCTCCAGATGCAGATCCATACCCTGAACCCGTGAGGAGATAAGCCTGCCTTTCAGTTTCGGCAGATCAGGCACCAGACGCATGAGCAGCCGGTAGTTTTCCTCACTCAGATCCAATAACGCCCCCATTGTAGGTCGCCCTGTCAGCAGGCTTTTCAAACTCCAGGGGTAGTAGGGCGCTCTCATTTATCGTTAACCTAAAGATTTCAAAATCATCAATCAGCGCAAGTCTTCACGCCTGTATTCAGCTTACACTGAAGGACTCACAAGCTGAAAGAAGAACTATTCCCATAAAAAAACCCCGGCAGGAGCCATCCTGTCGGGGTCTCTAAAACTGTTTCGGATCTGGTCAGGCGTGCTGACTATCCTTCCTTCTGTTCCGCTTCGATCTGAGCACGAACTTCATCCATGTTCAGCTCACCCGCCTTACCGACGAGATCACGAAAAGCCGACTCCGGCAATGCGCCAGGCTGGGAGAAGATGATGATACTGTCTCTGAAAATCATCAATGTAGGGATGGAGCGGACCTGGAAATGCATGGCCAGTTCCTGTTCATCTTCAGTATTGACCTTGGCAAAGACAACGTCAGGGTGATCTTCTGAAACCTTATCGTAGGTAGGAGCGAAAGAGCGGCAGGGTCCACACCAGGGAGCCCAGAAGTCAATGATAACAAAGGGATTATTGGTGATGGTATCTTCGAAATTGTCTTTAGTCAGTTCTACGACAGCCACTTTTCAGCCCCTCGGATTGATTTAAAAAATTCTAACCATATTATCAGAATGTTCTAATAAATGCTTCTACTAATGAACAAAAAAGGCCGGGGAACCCCGGCCCTTCTGCGTCAGGAATTAAATCTTCAACCCAATCCGTTGAAAATCTGATCCCGTATATCATTCACGCCGCCCACACCATCGACTTTGACGTACTTACAAGCACCCGCGTCGGCATCTTTGGTATAGAAAGCGATCAAAGGTTCGGTCTGATCATGGTAGATCTTGAGACGGGCCTTGACGGTGTCTTCCTGATCATCGTCACGCTGAATCAGATCCTCGCCGGTCTCGTCATCCTTGCCTTCCACCTTGGGTGCGTTGAAGACCACGTGGTAGGTGCGTCCCGACGCCAGATGCACGCGGCGACCCGACATGCGTTTGATGATCTCCTCATCAGGCACATCGATCTCGACTACCGCATCGATCGGTACGCCCGCTTCCTTCAGCGCATCCGCCTGAGGAATGGTGCGGGGAAAGCCATCGAACAGATAGCCGTTCTTACAATCGTCATCTGTAATCCGCTCTTTTACCATGCCCATGATGATATCGTCGGAAACCAGACCACCTTCGTCCATGATTTTCTTGGCCGCCACTCCCAGTTCAGAACCAGACTTAACGTGAGCACGCAACATATCCCCAGTGGATATTTGGGGAATAGAGTACTTATCTTTGATGTAGTTCGCCTGTGTACCTTTACCGGCGCCTGGGCCGCCCAACAGAATCACGCGCATGATGGATCTCCATTTGGAATGAGTTTGGTGCGGCGGAGTATGCCACAGCCTGAAGTGATCAGCTATTCGAGGCTATGAATCGAGGGATATATGGGTCTTATGAAAGGATGAGGTCAGCTGCCAGGCATCGGTTTTGCACCGATGCCTCACAACTGAACGTTTTTTAGGCTGAAAGATTGAGCATCAGGGTGTTGAGACGCCGTACGAAGGCCGCAGGATCATCCAGTTGTCCGCCTTCCGCCAGTTGCGCCTGGTCGAACAGCACCTTGGTCAGGTCGCCGAACCGTTCTCCATCCCCCTCTGACTCAAGTCGTTCCACCAGAGGGTGGGTCATATTGATCTCCATGATCGGTTTGGATTCCGGGGCATCCTGGCCCACTGATTTCAACACCCTGGCCAGATTTGCGCTCATATCGTAGTCCTCGACCACCAGACAGGCCGGGGAATCGGTCAGACGATGGCTCACACGCACCTCTTTCACCCCTTCTCCGAGGACATCTTTGACCTTTTCCAGCAGCCCCTTGTGTTCTTCAGCCTGTTTTTCGTTGGCCTCCTTCTCCTCGGCATCTTCCAGTTCACCCAGGTCCAGCGCACCCTTGGCCACGGACTGGAGCGACTTACCATCGAATTCGGTAAGACTGGAGACCAGCCACTCATCCACCCGGTCGGCAAGCAACAGCACCTCGAGTCCCTTTTTCTTGAATACTTCCAGGTGGGGACTGAAACGGGCCGCCGCAGTGGTGTCCGCGGTGATGTAGTAGATCTTCTCCTGCTTCTCCTGCATACGGGACATATAGTCCGCCAGGGAGACGTTCTGCTTGTCATCCTCGTTATGCGTCGAGGCAAAGCGCAGCAGACCGGCGATCTTCTCCTTATTCGAAAAGTCCTCTGCCGGACCCTCCTTTATCACCTTGCCGAACTGCTCCCAGAAATTCTGGTATTTTTCCGCATCGTTTTTCGCCAGCTTTTCCAGTTCACCCAGGATACGCTTCACGTTGGCCTGGCGGATGGTGTCGATCTTGCGATTGTGCTGCAGGATCTCGCGGGAAACATTCAGCGGCAGGTCATCGGAATCCACCACGCCCTTGACGAATCGCAGGTAACGGGGCATCAATTTCTCCGCCTCGTCCATGATGAAGACGCGGCGTACGAAGAGCTTCACTCCATGTTGCTGATCCCGGTCCCAGAGATCGAATGGCGCGCGGCCGGGAATGAACAGCAGCGCAGTGTATTCATTGGTTCCCTCGACCCGGTTGTGGACACGCAGAAGCGGATCCTCAAAATCGTGGGAGACATGCTTATAGAATTCGTTGTACTCCTCGTCGGTGATCTCTGACTTGGAGCGCATCCACAGTGCGGTGCCCTTGTTGACCCGCTCGAACTCCGGTTCCTCCGGTTTCTCCTCATCCTCGCCGTAGAACTCCTTCTCCATCTCCACCGGCATGGTGATGTGGTCGGAAAACTTGGAGATGATGCTGCGCAGGCGATAACCCTCCGCGAACTCCTTTTCATCCTCCCGCAGATGCAGGATGACATCGGTACCACGATTGGGCTTATCCACGTTTTCAATGGAATAGGCGCCCTCACCCTCCGACTCCCAGCGTACACCGTGCTCTTCACCCAGCCCTGCCCGGCGGGTCAACAGGGTGACCTTGTCAGCCACTATATAAGACGAATAGAAACCCACACCGAATTGTCCGATCAGTTCACTATCCTTGGCCTGATCCCCGGACATGGCCTCAAAAAACTTACGCGTGCCGGAGCTGGCGATGGTGCCGATGGTCTCAGTCACTTCCTGGCGGTTCATGCCAATACCGTTGTCTGAAATCGTCAGCGTGCCCGCCTCCTTGTCGAAAGTGACGCGGATCTTTAGATCAGGGTCTTCCTCGAACAATGCCTCATCAGTCAGCGCCTCGAAACGCAGTTTTTCCGCCGCATCCGAGGCATTGGAAATCAGTTCACGCAGGAAAATCTCTTTATTGCTATACAGGGAACGGATTACCAGGTTCAGTACCTGGCTGACTTCAGCCTGGAATTCCAGGGTCTCCTTTTGGGCATCTACACTCATCTGTGAAATCGGCCTCCACCGGTATCGAAAGTTAAAAATGCGTGGATTCTAGCAAATCCGCGGCTAACATTGGGGCAGTGATTGCTGATTTCAAGTGACCGGCTGTAACTATTTAGATCTCTAAGCAAAAATGCGGTTTTCGCATGTGGCAAAAATCTGCTGAGATAAGGGTTCAACAGCCCGAAAAACCGGGCTGCTGAATCGTCCCGTTGGGCGGAATCAGCCTGATTGATCAGGTCAATGAGTGATTACCAGCTCTTATTCAGACTCAAACTTGCACGGTTTTCGGTGTAGCTCAATGCAGCAAGAGTCGCATCACGCTCAAGATGCGAGAGATTGAGACGCAGTGAGGTTTTGGGACCCAAATTGTAGATCCCGCCGATGCTGGCGCTCCACTGCTCGTAATCGGAGAGATCCTCCTGGTGATCGATCCAGCTTACCCCCAGAGTTCCACTCAGGTTGGAGCGAATCTTGCGGGTGAACTGACCCGACAGGCTGAAATCTGTTGAGTCCTGGGGTAACAGGGATTCCTCATATTCACGTTCACTGTATCTGGCAGAAAGTGACAGGCTGGTCCGGCTTGTTGAAAACACCACATTGGTGTGAAACGCTTCCAGTAAATAGTGGCCTTCATCCAGGGCTGGGCCACTGCGTGTCGCACTCACCGGATTGCTCAGCACCGGATCTCTGACCATGTCGCCAAAGGCGTCCTGGCGATTGAACAGGCTTGGCCGTATCACTTCATCACGGGCGCTGATGAAATCACGTTGATAGTCTGCTGTCCAGACGGTGCGTTGCGAACGATAGGAGAGATTCAGATAATAGTCGTCACCAAAGGAACGCTCACCAAAGCCTGCGGCCAATCGGGTTCTGGGGCTCGGTGTAAAGATAAAACCGACACTCCAGATCTCACCGTCACTGTCTTCATTCTGCGACAGCTCATACTCTTCATAACCCAGAGCCGCAGCCAACGCCCATTGACGGTTGAGTTTGTAGGCCGCCTCGCCACGGACGCGGGAGACCTTGTCATCCTCATCCAGATCGACATAGTCGATTCTGCTCTGTTCCAGACGCAATTCCCAGGGCATCGCCTTGACCGAACGGCCACTGCCCAGGACCAGATCGACCCTGTGCCCGGTACTGCTGTCCAGGTTGTCATCTGCATATTCGACCCGGTTGAGTCCGTACCTTGCCTCGATAGTGGCATAGGTCCCCAACTGACTGACGAGGTAGGGGCTGATGCCCGCGGTATAGACCTCTGTCAGGTCATCCGAGCCGGTCACGCTGTCAATACCGGTCTTGCTGTTGCTGTTGATGGTATGCTGGTCTGCACTGGCCCAGCCGTCGATAAAAAAATGATCTTTAACCAGTTCGATATCACCATCAGCCTTTAGAAAGTGAATCACCTCATTCGATTGGGTCTCTTGCCAGTAGTGTCGATACTGTGGCGCATACCTGAGATCGACACTTGCCCTGGCGCCGCGGCGGTATATCGAGATTCTAGGCTTGAGACGCGTGATCGACTCACTCTCCTCATCCGTATCGAGATTTGCGTTATCCGTATAGATCTGTTCGATAGAGATACCGGGGGCAATCTTCCAGTCAGCGGACTGCACATATAAAGGTATAACACTCATTGCCAGGAAAACCGGCAGAAGTTTTAGTTTATTCGTTGGTTTGGTTTTCTTAGTAATCATCTAGCCTGTTCCAGGTTTCCAAGAGCGTCCAGATCAATAAATTCATTGTCTTAGGATGCACACAGAGTAAAAAATATGGTTTATATTCCATTTCAAGGTCACGAATCTCTCAGTCTTTTCAGATTGCAGAGCGACACAAAAAACAGAAAATGCAGAGTATGCCGACATTGCCGTTACCCAGTCTGAG
>JBDLIT010000163.1:0-8301 GCA_039714735.1 Pseudomonadota bacterium | reverse complement strand
TCAAGCACCTGGTCGATCAGCTCAAGAGCGGCGATACCGCTTTTGCCAGCGAGGACATAGACGCGGAAGAGAATCATCCGCGCAACCTGTTCGTCTGGCGCGCCAATCTGCTGGGTTGTTCCGCCAAGGGCCACGAGTACTTCCTCAAGCACCTGGTCGGTGCCCAGAACGGCGTCATGCAGGAGGGTGTCGAAGGTCAGAACTCCAAGGAGATCAAGTGGCGCGAGAAGTCCCCGGTGGGCAAGCTGGACCTGATGGTGGACATCAACTTCCGCCTCAACTCCACCGGCGCCTACTCGGACATCATCCTGCCGACGGCCACCTGGTACGAAAAGGCCGATCTGAACACCACCGACATGCACCCCTTCGTGCATCCCCTGGGCAAGGCGGTGGATCCGGCCTTCGAATCCCGGTCTGACTGGCAGATCTTCCAGACCATAGCCAAGCGGTTCTCCGAACTGGCGGAAACCCACCTGGGTACTCGGAAAGACCTGGTCTCGCTGCCGATGCAGCACGACACGCCGATGGCGTTGGCACAGCCCTTGGGTGAGGTCAAGGACTGGAAGAAGGGCGAATGTGACCTGATACCAGGCAAGACCGCGCCGCTATTCAAGGTGGTGGAGCGTGACTTCCCCAACACCCATAAGAAGTTCACCTCGGTCGGCCCCCTGATGAACAAGTTGGGCAATAACATCAAGGGTATAGATTGGAATACCGACCTGGAGCTCGAGCAGCTGTGCGAACTCAACGGCGTGATCACCGAGGAGGGCGTCTCCAAGGGGCGTCCGTCGCTGGTGGAGGACGTGGCGGTGTGCGATACCGTGCTGCAGATGGCCCCCGAGACCAACGGCGAGGTGGCGCACAAGTCATGGAATGCCCTGAGCAAGAAGACCGGTATCGACCACAGCCATCTCTATGCGGGACGGCATGAGGAGAAGATCCGCTACCACGATATCGTCGCCCAGCCGCGCAAGATCATCACCGCGCCCACCTGGTCGGGTATCGAATCGGAGGAGGTGAGTTACAACGCCTGCTACACCAATGTCCATGAACACATTCCGTGGCGAACCCTGACCGGCCGCGCCACCTTCTATCTGGATCACGAGTGGATGCTCGATTTTGGTGAAGGACTCTGCTGCTACCGTCCGCCGCAGGATCTGGGGGCGCACAAAAACTTGCCGGAGGGCCTGGCCAGCAAGCTGAAGGGTAAAAAGACCCTGACCCTGAACTGGATCACTCCGCACTCCAAGTGGGGCATCCACTCCTCCTACCAGGACAATCTGCGCATGCTGACCCTGTTCCGTGGTGGTCCCTACTTCTGGCTGAATGAGAACGAAGCCAAGAGTATCGGCATCAAGGACAACGATTGGGTCGAGGCGGTCAATGCCAACGGTGCAACAGTGGCTCGAGTGGTCATCAGTCAACGCGTGCCCGAGGGCATGGCGATCATGTATCACGCCCAGGAGAAGAACGTGAACGTGCCGGGTTCCAATACCACCGGTAAACGCGGCGGCATTCTCAACAGCGTGACCAAGGTGGTCATGAAGCCGACCAACCTGATCGGCGGTTATGCCCAGCTCTCGTACGCCTTCAACTATTACGGTGCGGTGGGAAGTCAGCGTGATGAGAACGTCATCGTGCACAAGATCGAGGATGCCGATGTCGATTGGCTCGAAGGTGATCTGACGCCGCAACGCGAGGCCCAGCTCAATCCCCCAGGGATTAATAACTGAGCCAGAGAATTGCGTCGATGCAGGGTGGAATCGGTCTCCACCCTGCATCCCGGTGGAAAGAATTTTGAGGAACATAAGATGAAAATACGTGCACAAATTGCAATGGTCCTGAACCTGGACAAGTGCATCGGTTGCCATACCTGTTCAGTGACCTGCAAGAACATCTGGACCAACCGTAAGGGCGTGGAATACGCCTGGTTCAACAATGTTGAATCCAAGCCGGGTATCGGCTTTCCCAAGAACTGGGAAGACCAGGAAAAGTGGAACGGTGGCTGGGAGAAGAAGAACGGCCAGCTGGAGCTGAAGGCGGGCGGCCGCATCAGCAAACTGCTGAACCTGTTCGCCAATCCGGATATGCCGGAGATCGACGACTACTACGAGCCGTTCGATTACGAATACGCCAAACTGCAGAATAAGCCCCTGTCAGAGGCGGCGCCCACGGCACGCCCGTTGTCCCAGATCACCGGTCAGCGCATGGAGAAGATCCATTGGGGGCCAAACTGGGAAGATGATCTGGCCGGCGCCTTCGAAGACCGTTCAAAGGACACGAACTTCAACGGCATCCAGAAGCAGATGTACAAGGACTTTGAAAAGACCTTCCACATGTACCTGCCACGCCTGTGCAACCACTGCCTGAACCCCGCCTGTGTGGCGAGTTGCCCATCCGGCGCCATCTATAAACGCGACGAGGACGGCGCGGTACTCATCGACCAGGACCGCTGCCGTGGCTGGCGCATGTGTGTCAGCGCCTGCCCCTACAAGAAGATCTACTACAACTGGGAATCCGGCAAGTCGGAGAAGTGCATCCTCTGTTATCCGCGCATCGAATCGGGCATACCCACCGCCTGCGCTGAATCCTGTGTCGGACGTATCCGTTATCTCGGTGTGGTGCTCTACGATGCGGACAAGATCAGTGACGCCGCCGGCACCGATAACGAGAAGGGTCTCTATCGGTCTCAGTTGGAAATGTTCCTCGATCCCAACGATCCCCAGGTGATCGAACAGGCGCTGGAAGACGGGGTTCCGCAGGGCTGGCTCGACACGGCTAAGAACTCGCCGGTCTACAAGATGGCGATGGAGTGGAAGATCGCCTTCCCGATCCATCCGGAATTCCGCACCCTGCCCATGATGTGGTATGTACCCCCGCTGTCACCGGTACAGAGCCAGATCGACCAGGGCAATCTGCCCACCGAGGCGGATGGTGTGATGCCGAAGGCCGAGGCGTTGCGCTTCCCCGCGCGCTATCTGGCCAACCTGCTGACTGCGGGTGATGAGGAGCCGATCATCAGCGCCCTCAACCGGATGATGGCGATGCGCAGTAATCAGCGTTCCAAGGCGATTGATGGCAAGCCGAATACGGCGGCCCTGGATGCGGCCGGACTCAGCGAGGAGCAGGCCGAGGCGATGTACCGGATGCTCGGTATCGCCAACTACGAGGATCGTTTCGTGATTCCCACCAACCACGAAGAGATGGCCCAGGAAGATCCCTACGCCTTTCAAGGTCAGAACGGTTTCGGTCCCGGCAACACCAGTTCCCAGGGCAGTGACGCTGGCCAGGGCTTCAGCCTGTTTCCGACGCCACGCAAGCGCACCTATACCCCGCAGGGCGTGATGCCGCGCAAGAAAGACTAAGCAGGAGAAAATCATGCAAATCTACACCATATTGGCGCGGCTGCTCGATTATCCGGATGAGGAGTTGATAGCAAGCCTGCCTGAAGTCATCAAGCTGTTGAAACAGGACCCGACTGTCAGCGAACAGGAGCGTGACGCCCTGATGCAGCTCATATCCTGGATGCAGTTGCACGACCTGACCGGGTTGCAGGGGGATTATGTGCAGACCTTCGATATGACCCCAGAGCACGATCTACACCTGACCCATCACCTGTTCGGTGACGATCGGGGACGTGGACCGGCCCTGATCGACCTGTCGGAGCATTACAAGGGCATGGGGCTGGAGCTGGAGGAGGGTGAGATCCCCGACTACCTGCCCTTGATCCTGGAGTTCGTATCCACCCTGGACGAGATGCAGGCGCGGGTCTTTCTGGGGGACGCCGCCAAGGTGCTGAAGGTGCTGGCGGAGAACCTGGAGAAGAGGGAGAGCCCCTATGCGCGGCTGCTCCGTATCGTCGAAAATCGTGGCAGTCTGGCCCAGGCCGCCTGAGGAGAGAATCGAAATGATGACACTACATGACTTTATATTCGGCGCCTACCCCTACCTGGCGGGCACCATCTTTCTGCTTGGAAGCTGGATCCGTTTCGATCGCGAGCAGTACACCTGGAAGGCCGATTCCAGCCAGTTGCTCGACAACAAGAACATGCGGCTGGCCAGTAACCTGTTTCATATCGGTATTCTGGGTATCTTCTTCGGCCATGCGGTCGGCATGTTGGTACCCCATGGCTGGTTTCTGGCGATGGGAATCTCCGATGTGGGACACCAGTACATGGCCATCTATGCCGGCGGCCTGTTCGGTATCCTGTGTCTGATCGGTGCGGCCATGCTGTTCCTGCGCCGTGTCACCAATCCTCGCATCAAGGCGGTCAGCCGCACCCGTGATACCTTCGTCATCGGCTGGCTGCTGGTCACCGTGACCCTGGGTCTGAGCACTCTGCTGGTCTCCACGGGCCATGCCGCCCACGGGGATGTGTCGGGGATGATCGTGTTGACCGAGTGGGTCAAGAGCGTGGCCACCCTGAGTGTGGACCCGAGTCTGATCAGAGATGTCTCACCGATCTTCAAGATCCATATCTTCTTCGGCATGACGGTGTTTCTGATCTTCCCATTCACCCGCCTGGTGCATATCTGGAGCGTACCCCTGACCTATCTGGGTCGCGCCTATCAGATCGTGCGCGTCAAGCGGATCAGGATGAACTGAGTCATAATTTCGCAGTACTAAAGTGCGGGGGCGAGTAGCCCCCGTCATGTACCAAGTTTCGAGAGGCTGTAATCATGAGTACAAACCCCTACGCTACCCGAATCGAATATCTGCAAGTGAATGAAAACCGGGTGGCCACCGACCAGGAGGGTTATATCCAGGATATGGATGAGTGGTCGGTCGATTTTGTCGAGGCCCTGGCCGCAAAGGAGGGTTTGGAGCTCACCGAGGAGCACTGGGATGTGATCCGCTTCATCCGCGATTACTACGAAGAGCATCGGGTCCAGGCCCAGGTGCGCGACATGATCAAACACTTCAAGGATGCCTGGGATCCCGAACGCGGCAACAATCACTATCTGCATGATCTGTTCCCCAAGGGAGGGCCGCAGAAGCAGGGTAATCGGCTGGCGGGTATCCGCAGAACCAAAGGCGAGCATTAAGCGCAAAGAGCCGGCATGCATATAACCAAAAACAAGGTGGTTAGCATCGAATATAGGATGGTGGATCAGGCCGGCAGCCTGATCGACAGCAGTGACCATGCTGAGCCCCTCTCCTTCATCCAGGGCCACGCCAAGGTGTTGCCTGCCATCGAGGAGAAGGTAGAGGGACATGGTGTCGGGGAGCGACTCACCTTCACCCTGGAGCCCGGGCAAGCCTATGGTGAACGTGACGACAACCTGATGCGGGTGATATCACGCGACCGATTCGTCCAGCATGGAGAATTGAAGGTAGGGATGACGTTCACCAGCGGCAGGGCCGGACACCAGCGGTTGGTGACCCTGGTCAAGGTGGGTCAGGATGAAATCACGGTTGACGCCAACCATCCATTGGCTGGGCAGCGTCTGAATGTCGATTTGGTGATTATCGATGTGCGAGAGGCGATAGAAGATGAGTTGGTTACTGGAGTCGTCCAGGAGATGGCTGATATCTATGCCCGCGAGCAGGAGGAGGTGCGTGTACAGAGGGTGCCGGTCAAGGGACCGAATTGAGTGCGGGAACAAGCCATCTAGTACTCCATCAATCCTATGTTGACGGAGCACCAGCGAGGCTGAGCCTCAGACCGTCGAGTCATGAGTCGCTATAATCCTGCCTCACACGGAGGCACGGAGACTTCTAAAAAAGTAGGGTGGGCGCCGCCCACCAATGGGTGCAATTTTCCTGCTGTGTGGTAGGCGGCGCCCACCCTACCGGACTGTTGATTTAACTTGAGATGCCGGAACCGGCGTAAACACCATCCCTGTCTCTTTGCAGTTCCTCTTCAAAGCTGTAGTGGCGATCGTCCTCTACCTGTGCCGCCTCACGACTCTTGCGTCCGTTGTGAAAAAGCAGTCGCGCAACAACCGCGTTCATATCACTGAAAGGCGGCACCTTTAATTCTAGCAAACGATCATAAACCGCCTGATCCAGAGTAATCTGTACCTGCTTGCCCATATTTCACCTCTGAAGTGTCGTGAATGCCTGGTTTAAATAGTAGACTGTTTTACTGGGTTTACTACATTACTCAAATCGTCAGCTGCAATCTCGCCTAATCCAGCGCAAAAGCCCTCAACTCTTTGTGGGTAGTCCGTAAGCGAGCAAATAGCTCATGCAGCACCTCAAGTGATCCCCGCAGGTAGATATTATTCAGTTGGAAGAGGGACTTAGGATGACTGACACTGAGTGGTCGGCGCTACTCCCTAAGTAGTAATTAGCTTATTATATTCAATTAATTCAATTGGTTAGCGTTTGATTTGGGTCAACTTGGGCAGTCCGGCATTGGATTAGCATTAACCTTCCTTTTCCTCTGGATTAGACCTTCGCGGGGAAACAGAGGCAGGGTTCAAGTCATGCATAGTATGGAGCTCCGAGATGGCCACTCACAAATATAAACAAATCTCAGTCTTGACCATGAACACCGTTGCGTTTGCGGTGAATTTTGCGGTCTGGACCATGTTTTCCGTCATCGGCATCAAGATCAAGCAGGAGCTGAGCCTCAGCGAGACCGAGTTTGGTCTGCTGGTGGCGACGCCGATCCTGACCGGGTCCCTGGTGCGATTACCCCTGGGATTGATGACCGACCGCTTCGGTGGGCGCATTGTCTTTTTTATCCAGATGTTGCTGGTGGCTATCCCCACCTACGGACTATCGTTTGCCACGGAGTATTGGCAATACCTGGTGATTGGCCTGTTCGTGGGTCTCGCGGGTGGTTCTTTCGCCATCGGTATCGCTTATACCTCCGCCTGGTTTCCCAAGGAGCGCCAGGGTACAGCCATGGGGATCTTTGGCGCCGGCAATGCGGGGGCGGCGGTGACCAATTTGGTGGCGCCTCTTATCATTGTGGCCGCGGGCTGGCGTGCGGTGCCGGAGATCTATTCCCTCGCCATGCTGGTCATGGCCGTTCTGTTCTGGTTCACAACCTATCCCGACCCCCTGCATGAAGAACGCAAGAAAACCAAGACCCGCATCAAGCTGGCCGATCAACTGGCGCCACTTACGGAGTCCCGGGTGTGGCGCTTCGGACTGGCGTACTACTTCGTCTTCGGTGGCTTTGTCGCCCTGGCCCTGTGGCTGCCAAAGTACTACGTCGGTGAGTATGGGCTCGGCCTGAAAGAGGCTGCCTTAATCACCATGTTCTTTACCCTGCCCTCCGGACTGATCCGCGCCCTGGGTGGCTGGATGTCGGACAAGTGGGGAGGGGGCAAGGTGACCTGGTGGGTCTTCTGGGTGAGTATCGTCTGCCTGTTCATCGTCTCCTACCCACCCACCACGCTCACTATTCATGGTATCGAGGGGGATGTCTCGGTGAGTGTTGGTGTCGGTATCGTGATGTTCACCGTGCTGATCTTCATCGTCGGTATCGCCCAGGGTATAGGCAAGGCCAGCGTCTACCGTAGTCTGGCCGATTATTATCCCTCCAACATGGGTTCAGTGGGTGGCATGGTGGGTGTTATCGGTGGCCTGGGCGGCTTTACCATGCCCATCATGTTCGGTATCGCCGCGGACGCGATCGGTGTGCGTAGCAGTTGCTTCATGTTGATGTATATCATCCTGGCGGGGGTCATGATCTGGACCTGGGCGGCGGCCAAGGGTGAACGCGAAGCCATCCTGCAGGAACATGAAGGACTGCGCGCGGAGATGGTGCGCGACGGCCTGGTGGATGTCCACCCGGGCCGCAGAGTCTGGCTCACCGACTGGCGTCCGGAGGATGCTGAGTTCTGGAACTCCACCGGTCGCGCCATTGCCAATCGCAATCTGTGGGTCTCCATGCCGGCGTTGCTGCTCTCCTTCGCGGTCTGGGTGGTCTGGAGTGTGGTGGTGGTGGAGTTGCCGAAGGTTGGCTTCGATTTCACCACCAGCGAACTGTTCTGGCTGGCCGCACTGCCCGGGTTGTCAGGCGCGATCCTGCGTCTGCTCTATTCTTTTGTGGTGCCCATCTTCGGTGGGCGTAACTGGACGGTATTCAGCACCGCTTCCCTGCTGCTCCCAACCCTGTGGATGAGTATCGCCGTGCAGAATCCCGACACCCAATATGCGGTATTTGTGGTAATCGCCCTGCTGTGTGGTTTCGGCGGTGGTAACTTCTCCTCGAGTATGGCCAATATCAGTTACTTCTTCCCCAAGAAGATGCAAGGAACAGCCCTGGGTCTGAATGCCGGTATCGGTAATCTGGGCGTGGCCCTGGCGCAGGGTGTGACGCCGGTTGTCATCTATGGCGG
>JBDLIT010000162.1:0-8308 GCA_039714735.1 Pseudomonadota bacterium | reverse complement strand
CCATCGAAGCCACCCCCAATCTGCTGCCTACAGCGGATGCGGGTGGACCTTACAGCGGCACCGAGGGTATTGCGGTGAGCTTTGACGGCAGTGGTTCCAGCGATCCTGATGGCAGCATCGTCAGCTACGCCTGGGACTTCGGTGACGGCAATACCGGCACGGGTAGCAACCCGAGTCATGCTTATGCGACAGCCGGAACCTACAGCGTCAGCCTGACCGTAACGGATGATGCGGGCGCTACGGCTTCAGCCAGTGCCACCGCAACCATCGAAGCCACCCCCAATCTGCTGCCTACAGCGGATGCGGGTGGACCTTACAGCGGCACCGAGGGTATTGCGGTGAGCTTTGACGGCAGTGGTTCCAACGATCCTGACGGCAGCATCGTCAGCTATGCCTGGGACTTCGGTGACGGCAATACCGGCACGGGCAGCAACCCGAGCCATGCTTATGCAACAGCCGGAACCTACACGGTCAGCTTGACCGTAACCGATGACGCGGGCGCTACGGCTTCAGCTACGGCAACTGCCACCATCGAAGCCACCCCCAATCTGCTGCCTACAGCGGATGCAGGTGGTCCTTACAACGGTACCGAGGGTATCGCGGTGAACTTCGACGGCAGTGCTTCCAACGATCCTGACGGCAGCATCGTCAGCTATGCCTGGGACTTCGGTGACGGCAGCAGCGGCACTAGTGTCAACCCGAGTCATGCTTATGCGACAGCCGGAACCTACACCGTCAGCCTGACTGTGACCGATGATGCGGGCGCCACGGCTTCAGCCAGCACCACTGCCACCATCGATACTGTAAACACCGACAATCTGCCTCCAGAGGCTGATTCGGGTGGGCCTTACACTGGCATCGAGGGTATCCCGGTGGAATTTGATGGCAGTGGTTCCAGTGATCCGGAAGGTAGTGACCTGACCTATAACTGGGACTTTGGTGATGGAAGTACCGGCAGTGGCGTCAGTGTGCTACACAACTATACCCAGGCTGGCAGTTACATCGTCACGCTAACCGTAATCGACGACGGCGGAGCCAGCGACTCTGAAACGACTTCGGCATCCATTCAACCGTCAGAAGAGGAAGAAGAAGATGATGATGATGAAGAGCCGGAAGATGGTGAACGGGATGGAGACCGTAAGCGTGACTGGGATTAGTACTTAACCTGGTAACTAGTACTCCGCCAAGCTTGTATTGGCGGAGTACAAACATATCAGGGGAGGTGCAACGCCTCCCCTGATTGCATCTCTTGATGCACCTCAGCGTTAACAGGTTCAAATCCCACCTTCGCGACTTTTTCTCCCAATCCAATATTTATCCCCCAAGAAAAAACACCTCTTGACTAGACCGACCGGTCAACTATAATCATACCCCATGAATGCCGCCGTCAATACCCGTCAACGTATCCTGGAAAGCGCCCGTGACCTGATCTATGCACGCAGTTTTTCCGAAGTTGGGGTGGCCGCGATTTGTGATTCAGCTGGGGTGAAAAAAGGCAGCTTTTACCACTTTTTCCACTCCAAACAGGAACTGACTCTGGCGGTGATCGACGAGTTTTTTATCGAGTTCAAGCAACGGATATTTGCGCAGGCGTTCTCTGCGAACCTCTCCCCCCTCAATCGGTTTAGGAAACTGGCGGATCTGGCTTATCGGTTTCAGAAGGAGATTGCCGATGAAATCGGTCATACCCTCGGCTGCCCATTTGGCAATATCGCAGCAGAGATGAGCACCCAGGACGAGCATCTTCGACATAAAGTGGAGACGGTGTTCAATCAGATGGAGGGCCATTTCAGGGATACTCTGGACGCAGCCGTGGCCTGTGGCGAGGTGGATGAAATCAATATCCCCGCCACAGCAAAAGCGATGCTGGCCTATGCGGAGGGCATTATGCTAATGGCAAAGACCCATAACGATCCGGAAGTCATCCGGGAACTGATGCCTGCGATGGCCGATATCCGTATTCGACTGTAAAATTTTTTACCTCCGATCTTTACCGACCGGTCAACTATGATGGAGAAAACAATGATGCAAATTGCCAATGCCACACTGGATGCCAGAGGGCTTAATTGCCCATTACCAATCCTGAAAACCAAAAAAGAGCTGACGAGCCTAACTGCCGGAGAGACTCTCATGATGCTTTCATCAGATCCGGGGTCGGTCAAGGATATCGAATCATTCTGCCTGCAGACCGGCAATGAACTGCTGGAATCGGCAGCATCCGACAATGAATTCAGTTTTCTGATACGCAAAGTCTAAGCAGGAGAAACTGCATGAATTCGATGAACGCAGTAAGTGACTCGCAACTCACCGACCTCGATGCCTGGTTTGATCAGCGCTTTGCGCAAAAGATGGCCGATCATGAGGCAGCCCATGTACCCAGCATGACGATCATCGCTACCAAAGGCACCCTGGACATGGCCTACCCCCCGTTCATCCTTGCCTCCACGGCGGCTGCTCTGGGCTGGGATGTGGCGATCTTTTTCACCTTCTACGGCCTGACTCTGTTGAAGCGGGAACTGGATCTAAAGGTCACTCCCCTGGGAAACCCGGCGATGCCGATAAAACTGCCCAGTGGACCTGACTGGCTAAAAGGAAGGGAGCTCAACATTCCAACCAGCCTGATGGCCAATCTGCCGGGGTTCCAGAATGCTGCCAGCAGCCTGATGAAAAAGGGCATGCGGGAGAAAGGAGTAGCCAGCATCGATGAATTGAGATCCCTGTGCGTCGAGGCCGATGTAAAGCTGATCGCCTGTCAGATGACGGTCGACCTGTTCGACTGGCGGCGTGACGATTTCATGGACGAGATTTCCGATTGGGTGGGCGCCGCGAGCTTTCTGCCGATTGCTCAAAAGGCCGATGTCAATCTATTCGTCTGAAACCTGGCCAATACTAACCTGAGGTACAGTACATGACATCTTTCACACCCGCCGGGACAGACCGGATGAAACTACCAAGACTCTATCCACCTCTCTGGTTTCTACTGTTTGCCGTTACTGCCATTGGATTCTCGGAGATCATGCCCATGAGTGTTGAACTGGGCAGAGTGTCAGAGATTCCGGCCATGCTCGGCGCAATAACCGGCGGGGTTCTTGCGCTCTGGGCCAGGGGACTCTTCCGCAAGGCAAGCACCACGGCTCATCCCTTCGATGAGGCGAGCAGTCTGGTCACCCGTGGTGCCTACCGCATCAGCCGAAACCCTATGTATCTGGGACTGCTATTGGCACTGACCGCTCTGGTGATCTGGTTGCAGAACCTCAGCGGCCTGGTTTTGCCTCCACTGTTTGTGCTGCTCATCAACCGCTGTTACATCCTGCCCGAGGAACAACGGCTGAGCGCACAGTTTGGAGAGACCTACCTGAACTATCTGAATCGAACCCGGCGCTGGATCTGATCCGGCCCTCCCTCCCTACCAGAAACATAGTCATTCCCTCCCCCCAGCCCCCTGCCGGCGGGATAGGAAGTTTCTCGACGGGCACTAACTAAAAACATTCAATATCTGGAGAAGAGAAATGCCCTTAATCAACACCATTGAACCGGAAAACGCACAAGGCGCTGTGGCGGAGATCTACCAAGAGATAAACGAGATGTTCGGTTTTGTGCCCAACGCCATCAAATTGGACAGCATCAATCCGGAACACATGTCACGTCACTGGAATGCTATCAAGGAATCGGTCCAGCACCCCAGCCTCTCGCAAAAGCTGTTCACGATTATCAGACTGATGATCTCTGAAGCTCAACACTGCGAATACTGCATAGGACTGAATGCGGGGATGCTGATCCAGATGCACGGTGTGAGCCAGGAGCAGATTGCAGAGATCGGCCGCGACCCCGCGCAAGCCCCACTGGATGAGAAGGAAAAAGCCCTACTGCTGTTTGTCGTGAAGACTGTCAACGACTCCAACGGAACCACAGCCGCAGAAATCGAGGATTTAAAGGCAAAAGGCTGCTCCGAACGGGAGATATTCGATACCCTGGCGCATGGCGCCCAGCAGGCGGCGGGCGACATCATGCTTAATGCCTTCAAGGTCGAGGCGGATATGCATTAATAACGGAAATACACTACACGCATGCCAGGGACGGCAGCATGAGGATTGTCGGATGACGCTGCGCTTATCCGCCCTACATGGCAGCTCCATTGCTTCCTGCAATCGCTGCATTTGTACCTCCATGTACGGCAGATGTGGGAAGGTACGCCTACATGGAAGTAGGTGGTAGAGCTGCGCCTGCGACCCACAAGGATGTGGGAAGGTAGAGTAATGCAGGAGCAATTACCGAGAGCTGGCAGCCGAGAACAACGCAGGAGCAGTTGTCGGAGCAATTATCGGTCGACCTACAAATGACACTTCCTCAGGGGCTGAAACTCTATAATTCCCGCAGACCCTCCGAGGGTTCGATACGGGCCGCACGGTATCCGGCCATACCGGCCGCCAGGAAAGCGGAGACGATGGTCAGGCCCAGGGCAACCAGAAAGTGTTCCGGCAGCAGTGCGCAGACCGTGTCGCCCTGCTCCAACTGCTTGATGAACATTTTATTGATAATGTATGAGACACCAAGATAGATCACAGATGCGGTCACCCAACCCAGAGCGGCCGTGTAGAAAGACTGAATCACCGGGAACCAGATGATGTCGCCGGTGCGGAAACCCACCAGGCGCAACACACTCAACTCCTTGCGTTTACGGTCCACATTGGCCCACAGGCTGGCCCCCAGCGAGAAGGAGAAACCGAGCAGGCCAATGATCGCGATCACCCAGAAGACCGCAGTCAGGTTGCGGTCCATATTCCGTACTATCTCGATATCCGCCGCACGGGTGCGTACCTCGATACCCAGTTTTTCCAGGGCCTTGCTGATGGGAGACACATCATAGATGGAACGGGTATAGAGACGAAAACTTGGATAGGTCCGACTCTTACTGTCCGCGGCACTCCCCTGCCACCCTAGATCAGGCACCGCCCTGCCATCACGAAAATCCTCGGCAGACTCCACCAGAGCAAGAGAAACAAAGGCGCCATCTCGAGAGAAACTCCCAGGCGGGGCTATATCCACCACTTTGAGTTCAAGATGCACCCTCTCGCTGCTTCCCCGAAATCGCCGCGAAAGACTACCGCTGATGCTGTCGCCCTTAGTCACGTTGAGTTTATGTGCGGCCGATTCGGAGAGCACCAGCTGGTGCCGATCCTTGGGGATCATCTGGCCATGCAACAGGGGATCGGCCTGATCAGTCGGGATCATCTCCACCGATATGATCCGGCTCGCCTGCGCACTCTTCAACTGGATGGTGGCGGCAATGGCGCGGGTCCGGGGAATAATAAATGCAACCTCGGGGCGCGCTCGCAGTTTGCCGATCCAGTCTGCATCATAACGGCCACTGCCAACCGGTCGGACCTCATGATTGCGGGGGTCCTCGATCAGATTGTCGAGCATGCTGCCGATAATGCCGAACTTGAGCCCGAAGAGGATCATCATCGGTCCCAGCACGGCAGCCAGCGCCAGTATAAAGAATCCCGACATCTGCCACTCATTGTGATAATCCCGACTGGCCAGCCAGAACAGATTCCTGACCCGCTTCAGCATAATCCTAGAATCCGCAGTCGGACGGGTTGAAGGGTGCGCCCACGGGGGGGGCAGAGCAAGGCGCAACGACGAGGAATAGTTATTCTATTCCGAGAAGTTGCAACGCTGCTGTGCGCCGCTGTGGGTGTGCAATTCTGCCCGTAGCGTGACTCACCCAATTGACGATGAATTGTATTGAAATTATGAAACATTCAATCAACCTCTTAACCTACAGAATGGAGCGGTCAACTGCGGTTTCTAGGATCATCCCTTCACCACGGTTTCGGTCAGGGTTCCATCTTTTTGCCGCTGAGTACGATGTGCAAGGTGGCGCAGACCCAGCCGGTTGATATGCCGCCAGGCGTGGCTGGCCACGATCACCGTGATATTGAGTTCATCCACCAGTTCTATGAACAGAGACATGATCCGCTCCGCCGCGATAGGGTCGAGGGACGCTGTCGGTTCGTCCGCAATCACGATCGAGGGTTTATGGGCCAGGGCCCTGCCAATCGCAACTCTTTGCCGCTCACCCACGGATAGCAGATGAGGCAATTTGTCCAGGTGCCGGCGAATCCCCAGATCCCCGGCCAGCACCTCGATCAGATCGTCATCCGGCATATCCAGCATGCGCCGGGACAGGCTCATGTTTTCCCGCACCGTGAGATAAGGCAACAGACCACCTGTCTGCATCACGTAACCAATACGCAGGCGTCGCAGGTCACCGAGCTTATTGAGCTTATTTCTGCGCCAGAGTTCGGAGACATCCACCGGATCCGCGCCCCGTTCCGGACGAAAACGGAAGGAGCCAATAGAACTGGGCTTGAGGGTCATGGACAGCATATCGAGCAGGGTGCTCTTGCCACAACCACTCTCGCCGATCAGGGCGATCTTCTCCCCCAGGGCGATCTGCAGGCTGGGCACACGCAGACGAAAGGCCACACCTTCCGCTTCCCGGGTCTTGATCACATCGCGCAGATGATAGATGAGGACTTTGTCGCCGAGGTGACCCGGTATCTCCTGGGATTCCGCTGGAGTCACAGTCAGGGCAGCATTTCCAGGGCAATGGGAAACACGGAATCACCGGAGATTGCAGCACCGTCCAGGGAGACCCAGAGATCGGTGTGATCATGCAGCACCTGGTAGTAGTTGATCTTCTCCTCCAGACGGTGGATGAAGGCGACCTGTTCCCGGGCGGGCCAGTCCTGCCAGTTTTCCAGAGAGAGGTTCATGACCTCGCCGGTATAGGGAAGATCCTCGATATATTCCCGCATGAAGCCCATATCGGCGAGATTGCCTTCCTGCGCGCCAGTGACACGGGTGGTGCTGCCCAGCTGTTCCGGGTCCCGGGAGATGGTGGCCGCGAGGCTCTTGAGGTCGTTCAGGAAACTGCGGGGCGAGAGCAATCCCTCCTCCGCGGTTTCCAGCACCTGGCGCATGATCGTGTGCAGATCACTCAGCTGGTCCCGGGTCAGCAGCACCCTGATATCCAGGGTCCGTCGTTTCGGATCCTTGAAATCATGGTCGATCAGCCAGGCATTGAAGACATTTGGAATGCGTTGGTGCTCCCCCCGCTGCAAGTAGCGCATCTGCAACGCATAACCCAGTTTGGCCACCTTGGCCTGAAACTCGGCAAGCTGATCCGAGTCTGCATCGGCCACAGGCTGTGGTTCAGGCACGGCCTGCCCCATCTGCTTGCCGGCAGCGGCAATTGCCGCCACTTTCACCTGATCAGTGATCTGCTGGGCCAGTGCATCCAAGACTCGTCCGAAGCGCTGCACATCCCCGGTTTCCACACCAAAATAGAAGCTGCCGATTCCGGGATAGTAGGAGAGATCACGATATTTCTGTTCTGCTCGTTCGTGGTTGGCATACGTGGCCGGCGTCAGCAAATGGAGTACCGAAAGGGCAATGCCTTTGTTCTGCGCCAGACGCCGCAGACTCTCACTGGACATACCGGTGCCGGACAAGGTATCGAAGGCATCGCGAGGGCCGGCATCGGTGATCAACACAACATAGCGGGCATCCTGTCCCTCCCAGTTGATACCGGAGATGGCTTCGTTGATGCCGGCGTAGCTGTCTTCGATAAAACCCTGGCTGGAGGCTGTCGACGCCTTCAGGGTGGCTACCTGATTAAAAAAGCTCTCTGCGTTCTGCCCCTGCTGCAGATCCACGAACGTCTCGGTCAGATAGCCAAGCTCTGGCGCCACCCCGGTGTTGTCACGGAATGCGATCAGACCGAAACTCACGTCTCCCGTGAGGTCTTCCTTGGTGATGGTATCGTAGATCTTACGCACTGCCTTGCGGGTGCGCTTGATGTAGGGATCCATGGAGAGGGTGGAGTCGATGACGAAGACGACTCCGGAACGGAAACGCTTGATCGGCTTTACCGATTGTGTGTTTTGCGCAGATTCCTCTGTCTCCGGCTGGTCCTTTTCAGGTCGCAATGGCACACTTGAAACCTGCAGGATGCGTGCAGTCTCACTGCCCAGATAGACATCCTCATGATCGCGAATCGGCACCAGATAGAAATCTTTCAGGATATCCACATAGGCATTGGGCTGAATAGCGACAACCGGGGACTCCGCATTCAGACTGCCACTCACCGCTGACTCATAGAGTTCTGTGTAGGCTTTGTCGTCCTGACTCTCCACCAGCGATTTTAGACTCTTCTGGTCACGAAACAGTAAGACCCGGTCGTTACCGACTGGATCGCGGAATGCCACGGTCAAACCCTGATTCCAGGGAATCAGGTCAT
>JBDLIT010000161.1:0-8397 GCA_039714735.1 Pseudomonadota bacterium | reverse complement strand
ATATGGGTTAATACCGCCCTGGGATCAGGTACACAGATAACGGGAGCTGATAGCAACAGTGACCTCGATCCTGGCTGAGATTTGGACGAAATCAGGCATTACTATTCAGGCAGCTGCAGGGATGCATAACCGCCGAGCGCCTGTCTCATCTGCTCGATGGAAGGCGGATCCGCGTCTGGGAGATCGTCGAACGCACCCCGGCAGGTCACCCGCATCACGTCTGGCTGAAGATCGGTGCTGATCCACAGATGCACACTACGCACAATCATGGGCAGCCCGTCATCCATACCGGCGAGATTCAAGCCGGCCAATATGACTGGAAAGTACTGCTGCTGCACCACCTCCGCGGTTTCCCGCTGCACCCGGGTGATCAGGAAGGGTTCCGGCTTGATCTCCCGGCTCTGTTCCGAGAGGGTTCTGACTTCGAAGTTGCAACTCGGCGCATAGCGGTCGAAGCGCTGTTTCGAAACCACCTCGCCTCGCTGCAGAAACACCCGAGTATGCCCGGCCGGTACGCTCAAGGGTTTATGTAACTCGAGGGTGGCGCCCACGGCTGGCAGAGCCCAGTAGGTGTCGGCATCCATTGTCTTCAAACCATTCTGGCTGCAGCCCACCAGCAGCGCACCCAAGAACAGGGATGCGGTAGCTTTCATTCCGCCCTCCTCAGATGATTCTGAAATAACAGCTCATGCCCGGCAGATTCACCTCCCTTGGTTTCAGCTGCACAATGTCGTTCAGGTCCGGTGCACTTTTGATGCGCACCCGGGAATCCATACCCAGGGCTGGGATCACAACGGTCGTGCGTTCACCCTCTCGGGCCACCACTACCGCTTCGCCTTGCCACTCCGGATTATCCCGCAGATAGATCAAACGCCAGTGATTGTTAGACAACCTTTCGGTCTTTCTGATCGTCATGCTGCCCATTTCTGCCTGGCTGAGCCGTTCGGACAAGGTATGGATATCGATCACCTCCCTGTTTTGCAGATGCGCCCGCAACTGCTGATGGACGAGCAGATCCGAATAGCGGCGTAACGGGCTGGTGGACCGGGTGTAGGTCTCGATACCCAGACCGGCGTGGAGTTCGGGCTGGGTCTTGACCTGGGTCGGCTTGAATTTTCTGACATAGGCATACATGGCCGCCATGCCCTCTGGCGTGGCCGGCTCATTGGGTGGCGCCTGGGCCGCAAACGGCGCCGGGATATCCTTTTCAAGGCAATATCGGGCCACCGCTTCTCCCGCCATCAGCATCAGGTCGGTGACCATCTCCCGGCTATCGAGCGCAGGTAACGGATGAATCTCCACCTGGCCCTCCTTGACCCGGATCTTAACTTCCGGCAATTGAATAAATGCAGCTCCCGCAGCCCTGCGTCTTTCCCGGTAGATCCTGCTTTTGCGCAGCAATTCGGCAAATGGGGCCTCTTGCATGCAAAGATCCGCCTCCGCATAACTGATGCGCTGCACCCGCAGGCGGCTCAGATGGATCTGCGTCTCGCTGATCTCTCCCTGCTCAGAGAGTTTGAAGGAGATGGAGAGCGCCGGGGACTCAGCCTCCAGGCCCAGGCCCAGCTTGTCTGTCACCTGCTGGGGCAACATGGGGATGACCTTTTCCGGCAGATAGAGATTGCTGCCCCGGCTGCGGGCATCCAGATCCATCTCACTGTCCGGTTCGACAAGCGCCGCCACATCGGCCACATGCACCCAGATACGCTCGCCATCCAGGCTGATCGCATCATCCGGATCTTCATTGTCCTCGTCATCGATGGCGTAGGCGGCCAGATGGGTCAGGTCGACACGCTGTTCTTGTGGCAGATCGGGCACCGCAAAGTCCGGAGTTGCTTCATTGATTCCCTGACGACGCGGATAAGGATTTTCATCCGGCGACCAGTAGCCGGTCTTTACCAGCAGGCGATGGGCATTGACCGGGGTCTCCTGAATGTTCAACACGTTCAGGAGACGGCTGCCTTCACGTCGGCCCAGGGCCAGCATCTCGACCTCACCCAGGGGTTTGCGATCCTCCTCGAGGATAGATCCCTGCTCGACTCTTTTGACAAAGGCATTCCAGGCCTGCTCCTCCTGGGCTTTTCGGGCTCGCCTCTCCTGCTCATCCTGCACTGCCTCAGCGGGTCTGGGATTGATACTTTCGGGAGTGCCCTCAAAGTAGACACCCTCCTCCACCAGCTGCCAGGCGGCCCAAGCGGTGGCCGGGGTGTAGTCGCCAAAGATCAGCTCGGTCAGTTCCCGGATCTCGGTGGTGCTGCCTTCCAGCAATTCCCAGTTCTCCTCCACCTCCCCGCTACGCGGCGTCAGGTCCTTCAGACTGACCAGCGGACCGGGGTGCAGAAGCGTGATGTCTTTGTCGCGCACCCGTTTGGTCTTGCCACCCTCGAGTTCAATCTCGATCTTGTCGGTGATCTCTTTGACCCGTGCGGGACGGATTTTGTATAGAACCAGGCTAGCTGGTAAAAGTTTGCTCATCTATGCTTCCAAATCAATTACGGCCGTTTCAATCCCCGACAATCAGGGGAGTTTCGTCAAAATTATGTTCAGGTATGATACGCACAGTTACCACTCAAACCCAGAAGCCTCGAATCCGATATGAATATACAATGGTCTGAATTCCTGCAAACACGTGCTGATGAAAACAGCGATCCACAAACCGGCTGCGCGCTGAATGACCTGACTCACTTCGGCCTGATCCAGATGGAAGGTGAGGACGCCCTGAAGTTCCTGCAGGGACAGATGACCAACGACATGCGGGAGGTTACTGACGAGCATAGTAATCTGAGTGGCTGGTGTAACGCCAAAGGGCGGATGCTGGCCAACTTCCGGGTCTTTCGCCTGGCTGATAGCTTCTATCTCCAGACCCCTAAAGCGAATGTCGCATCCGTATTGAAACGACTCGGGATGTATATCCTGATGTCGAAGGTGACGCTTACCGATGCCAGTGACCGACTGGTCCAGTTTGGACTCACGGGAGACTGTGCCGAGTCACTCCTGACATCATATTTCCCCAAGATTCCCGCCAGCCAGAATGGGGCCATAGAAAACAACGACATGGTTTTAATCAGAATGCCTGGCTCCGCCACCCGCTACGAGATCATCGGCCCGGCAGCGGATCTGATCAGACTGTGGGAGGATTTAGAGGCAAAAGCGACCCGCATGGACAAGAATTTCTGGGCGCTACAGGAGATCCGGGCCGGCATTCCGACCGTCTTTCCTGAAACCATCGAGGCGTTTATTCCTCAGATGGTCAACATGCAACTCACCGATGGCGTGAGTTTCACCAAAGGCTGCTACACCGGGCAGGAGGTGGTTGCGCGCATGCAGTATCTGGGTAAGCTAAAACGCCGTATGTATCTGGCTCATGTCGACTCTGAGTCATGCCCTCTACCGGGTGATGAACTGTTTTCTGAAGGCAGTTCATCCGGCCAGGGCGCCGGCAAGGTGGTCGATGCCCAAGCCACGGGTAATGGCTATGACATGCTGGCGGTGATTGAAATCGAAAGCGCTGAGAAACAGACGGTCCACCTTGGGGCCAATGGGCCGATCATAGAGATCAGCAAACTGCCTTACGAATTTGCTTCAGAAAAAAACTAGCACTGTCGCTACATCACTCATACGCCTGAAGATCTCAATTAAATACGGAATATCAACAGATGATTGATGAAAATGCCTTTCTCAGCGATCTATTCAAAGCCATCGATGAGCGCCGACTGACCCTACCCACGTTACCGGAGGTGGCATTGCGGGTGCGCGATGCGGTAGAGAGCGACAAATCCACCGCCAGTCAGGTTGCCGACATCGTCGCCACCGACGCCGCGCTCTCCGCCCGCCTGCTGCAAGTGACCAACAGTCCGCTCTATCGCGGCCGCAATCCCATAGACAATCTACAGATGGCTGTAGCAAGGCTCGGCACGCGGCTGGTGCGAAGCCTGGTGGTCAGCCTGATTATGCAACAGATGTTTCAGGCCACCAGTGATCTGCTGGACAAGCGTTTCCGCCAACTCTGGGAAGAGAGCGTACAGGTGGCTGCGATCAGCCGCGTACTGGCGCAAAATCTGCGGCACCTGGACAAGGAGCAGGCCCTGCTCGCCGGACTGATTCACAACATCGGCGCCCTGCCAATTCTGACCATGGCGGAAAAGCACTCGGAACTGATCAACGATGCCGCTGAACTCGATCGGGTGATCGAGGTGCTCAGCCCACAGATCGGACTGCGCATTCTGCAGGAATGGGACTTTTCGGAATCATTGGCCAATGTGCCAAAACACTTTTTAAATCTGAGTTATACGCATGAAGGACAGGCTGACTATGTGGATGTGGTCATCGTCGGCCGACTGCAGACTCTGATGGGAACGGATCATCCCGTCAACGAGCAGGACTGGAGCTCTATCCCCGCTTTCAGTAAAGTAGGCCTGGAACCAGAGGTACAGGTGATCGAAATCGAAGGCGTGGCGGAAGATCTCGCCGAAGTCGAGCATATTCTCATCACCTGAACGACCCACATTAATCACGGATTGTCTATGATTGAGGCTATCGACCTCAGGAAATACTATGCGGATGTCAAGGCGGTCGACGGAGTCAGTTTTTCCATCTCTCCAGGCACCTGCTTTGGGCTGTTGGGTCCCAATGGCGCAGGCAAAACCACCACGGTAGAGATGCTCGAGGGCATCAAAACTCCGACCTCAGGCTCAATCCGCTACAAGGACGCCCCCCTCGGTAAACAATTCCGGGACGAGGCCGGGATCATGTTTCAGCACACAGCGCTGCAGGAGTTCATCAAGGTCCGGGAAGTCCTGAGCATGTTTCAGCACTTCTATGAACGCACCAGGCCCTTGGAAGAGCTGGTGGAAATCTGTGCCCTGGAGGAGTTTCTCGAGCGGGATACCCGTAAGATATCGGGTGGCCAGAAACAGCGCCTGCTGTTGGCGATTGCCTTAATCAACGACCCGGAGGTGATATTTCTGGATGAACCCACCACCGGTCTTGATCCTCAATCCAGACATAACCTGTGGAAACAGGTCAGAAAGATCAAGGCGGAAAACAAGACCCTGGTGTTAACCACTCACTACATGGAGGAGGCCTATGAACTCTGTGATGAGATCATCATCATGGATCATGGAAGGATCATTTCACAGGGTGCGCCCAAGACCCTGCTTGCTGAACACTTTGAAAACTCGGTGATCACCCTGCCGAAGGAGAGTCTGCCGGATGGCTTCAGAGCGGATGCAGACGCCACGCTGCTGCCCCAGATGCAGCGTGTCGAAATCCTCTCCAAAGACCTCAACGCCAGCATTGCAAATCTCATCGAACAGGGCGTCTCTTTGAGTCATCTGGAAGTGCGGTCCCCGACGCTGGAAGATCTCTTCCTTGAGCTGACCGGTCATCAATTGCGCACCTGACATGTCCATACGCCGCTTTCTTGCCGCCTTCAACGCCCGCAATCTTGAATTCCTGCGGGATCGCACCGCGCTGGGCTGGAACTTCATCATGCCGGTGCTGATCGTGATTGGCTTCGCTTTCGCCTTTGCCACCGGCGAGCAGGACCTGTTCAAGGTGGCGGTGTATGGCGATGCCGAGGCCAATCCTGAATATTCCGCATTTCTGACATTGCAGCATATCCAGTTCATTCCGGTTACCCAGCTGGAGACCGAAATCACCAAGGTCGACCGGCATCAGATCGATCTGCTGTTGGACATCAATCAAGACCGTTTCTGGGTCAACAGCACCTCGGCCAACGGCTATATTCTCGAACAGCTGTTGCAAGACCAGGCTCTGCAGAAGCAATCCCTGAGTGGACGCGAGATCCGTTACGTGGATTGGGTGATCCCCGGCGTCCTGGGCATGAACATCATGTTCAGCGCCCTGTTCGGCGTGGGTTATGTGATCGTGCGCTACCGGAAAAACGGCGTCCTGAAACGCCTGCGCGCCTCGCCGCTGACCGCCTTCGAGTTTCTCTCGGCACAGATCGTCTCGCGTATCCTGATGATCGTATCGGTGACCATTATCGTCTATGCAGGCACTCATCTTCTGGTGGGATTCCAGATGTTTGGCTCTTACTGGTTGTTGCTGCTGATTCTTCTTCTAGGCGCGCTCAGTCTGATCAGCGTCGGTCTGATCATTGCTGCCCGCATGAAGAGTGAAGAGGCGGCCAACGGCGTGCTCAACCTGATCAGTTGGCCGATGATGCTGCTCTCAGGGGTCTGGTTTTCACTCGAGGGATCCCATCCGCTGGTACAGCAACTGGCCCTCGCACTTCCTCTCACCCACATGGTGAGCGCAGCCAGGGCCGTGATGATCGAAGGCGCCGGACTGATCGAGGTCATACCTCAACTCCTCGTACTTGCCATTTTCAGTGCGGTATTCATTTTTCTCGGCGCCAAGACCTTTCGATGGGAATGAGTCCCCCCACAGCTGACACACAGCATGCAGACGGTTTTTTCATGCAAGAGGCCCTGAGACTGGCCAGGCAGGGTATCGAACAGCGGGATGGCGGCCCTTTCGGGGCGGTTGTGGTAATCGACAATGAGATTGTGGGCCAAGGCTGGAATCAGGTCGTGGTCAGGAGTGATCCGACGGCCCATGCGGAAATTCTGGCGATCCGTGATGCCTGTAACCGGCTTGGCCACTTCCACCTGGATGGGGCAACGCTCTACTCAAGCTGTGAACCCTGCCCCATGTGTCGGGCTGCTGTACATTGGGCGAGGATCAAGACGCTGGTATTCGCTGCAGATGCTGAGGATGCGGCAAGCATCGATTTTAGTGACAAGATCATCAATCAGGCCCTGCAATGCCCCATTGAAGAGAGCGGCATCAAGCTACGCAGGCAGATGCAGGACGAAGCGCTGGAACTCTTTCGGCAATGGCAACAAGACCCGGATAAGGTTCGTTACTGATTCCCGGGTCACCTCATCTTGCTGGTTCCCACGGTCCTGAGATTGTGAAAGTATTCGATGTAGGGTGCTGCTGAGCTTGCGAAGCGCACCATAAGTGCTTGATTCATGGTGCGCCTCGTTCCTCCAATCACACTACAATCGAGTATTTTATGAATTCTTTCACAGACTCTCCTCCGTGGTAACCCATACCTCAGGCAGGCATTCCATCCTTAGGTCCATTACCGCTACATCCTTGTAGCACTTCTCCCACGGAGGACCGTGGGAACGATTGGAACCTCATCTCATTACAGATTAACGGATCTGTGGCAGCAGTTGGTAGATCTGCTCGAATATCCGGCTCAAACCCTGTTCCCGGTAACGCTCCGACTCATTCAGCAGGTCCAGTGAATCGAGCATGGTCACCTCATAATCGGAACGAAACAAGCCCCGCACCTCAGTCTCATCGACACTGTAGGGTGGACCTGTCATCTCGTGTTGTGAGTAGTCCATGGCCACCAGCAAGACTGGACATCTCTCCGGCAGCAGGCGCTTCAGCAACTGAACATAGTGTCTGCGCTGTACCGGGTTCAATGCCACCAGGGATGCACGATCATACACTGCGTCCACCTGACTGTTGTCAAGCTGTTCCAAGTCGAAGATGTCACCGCAGAAGATCTCGTAGGGACCTGCACTCCAGCGTTCGAAACCATGCACCGTCTCCCGTTCCGGCTGCAACCCCTGTTCCATGAAAAAGGTTTCAATCGCAAGTGGACTCAGCTCGATACCGCGTAACCGATAGCCTCTCTCCGCCAGCCAGACCATGTCCCGGCTTTTACCGCAAAGTGGCGCCAAAACCAGCGAACCTCCAGGCACGCTCAGGGCAGACCAGTGATTCAACAGGTGAGGGTTGAACTCCTCGTGATGCCAACCGATGTTCTGCTCTTCCCAACGCTGCAGCCAGTGACTGTTGGGCCCTTTTAATGAGCTGTCTTTTTCAATCATTGTGTTTTGGACTGTATGTTTCAATCTTCATACTTTAGAGCCAGTGACTATGTTATTGCTTTGTAGGTTGGGTGTCATGCCATGCATGTCGTGATTGGGCCGGAACAATCTTACCAATTGATTATTCACATTTTCGTTCCAACAATACCCGTCTCCAACCCTTAGAAATCTGTGTTCCGGGGTGAAAAGGACGTTGTAAGCCACTTCTGGTTCCATCAGTTCGTAGAAATCAACGCACTTCCTTACCAATCGCCCTTTGTTCCGTAGCTCCAGTTTCTATAGTACTCCCCCTCACTAGTGAGGCTCTATCATATTCACACAGCCATTTTACAAATTTGCCATTCACCTCGACAGCAGCCGTAGATCTTTCATCTCTTTGATTAACAATACACATCATTATGATGTATGCTAGTACCAATGTAGCCAGACTGAATAAGGTATGTGAAGTGGAAACAATAAACGGTTATAACCTGGCTAAGCGCCTACATATCCCCGCTGATGTGTTGAGCAATCAGGCGGA
>JBDLIT010000160.1:0-8429 GCA_039714735.1 Pseudomonadota bacterium | reverse complement strand
AATCCGGACTTCTCCTCATAGGAGATCCCCAGATTGCCGTGCTCCACCGCATTGACCATAAGCTCGGAGAGCCCGATAACCACGTTGCCCGCATTCGGGCTGGCATTGGCCAGCAGGGTGGCCAAATTGCGGCCTTCCTGCAGAGTGCGGAACTGGAACCGCCCATTCTGCATCAGGCACAGGGTGTGCGCCGTTTGCAGTGTTTCCTTCTGGAGTGAGCGGTAGCGTTGGTAATCGGCCACTGCCGTGTTCACGATGGCGAGCATGTGCTCTTCATCGTACGGCTTGGTAAGGTAGTAGTAGGCGCCTGCCTGCAGGCCATCCAGAACATCCTGCTTGGAGGCCTTGGCGGTCTGCATGATCACGGGCAGGGTATTCAGGGTTGGATGGGCCTTGATCCGGGTCAAAACCTCCATGCCGTCCATCTCCGGCATCATGCGGTCCAGCAACACTGCCTCGAAGCGCTCTGGGCTCTCCTCCAGCAGGGACCAGGCCTGTTGGCCGTTATCAGCCATCACCGCCGCATAATTCGCATCTTCTAGATATTCGCCGAGTATCTCCAGGTTGAAGGCCTCATCATCCACCACCAGGATTTTCGGCTTTTGTTCTTCCATGATCACACTCTGCTACGGTTTGAAATGGTTGATTGAACAGTCTGTTCTAGCCAGGACAAATGACTGAATCTTGGAATCCGGAATATTCTCCATCGGGATAGAGACGCACAACACTCCTCGAATATCTGCCATTATCGGTAGATGACTGAGATTCTTGAGTCGATTGAGTCAAATGGCGTTGCGGTTGATGCGCCTTTTCAGGGTGCTCATCAATTCCTCTGCGTATTCATCGGCAATGTCTTGAGGACGGTCACCTGGCAAATTCGACAACAATTTGCCGAGGCGCTGATAGGCGGCTTGTGAATGGGCCATGATCATGTATTTGTGGGCAGCGTGGAAATCGATCAGGCTGCCGGCGTTCAGGCCGCTTGCCAGCAGTTGCCGCCAGCGCTGGTAGACATAAATCCGGTTGATGAAATTTCCCCGCAGGACAGGGTCATTCAGTCGCCCTTCCTCCTCCACCGGCAGCAGTGGCAGGCGTTGCATGAGCACCCGGGAGAAGGCGCCGATTCCCTTTCTCATAGCCCTGGCGCCTGTAGTGTTGTAGACCTTGACCCGTTCCATGCCGCAGCTGGGTGAATCCTTCTTGAGTATGAAACCACTCAGATGCAGATAGGATGCAACCTGGGATTCGGCGTAGTCATGCAATGGCCCGGTTACATCCAGGGATGGGTCGGCCACCCCGAGCACACGGGGCTTGTCAAAATTTCCCACCAGACGGATCGGGGGGCGCGGGATACCCAGGCCGATTGCTGTCTCGGGACAGACAGGAATGAAATCCACATGCTTGTCCAGTTCGCCGACTAGAAACTGATTGCGCTTGTGGCCTCCGTCATAGCGTACCTGATGGCCAAGCAGGCAGGCGCTGACCCCGATTTTGGGAAGCGCCGTTTGGCCGTCAGTCAAGACTCCTCCTCGGTGGGTGAGGCGGTAGCGTCCTGATGGATCTCCCTGGCGGCATTTGTCTGGGGGGTTTCCGGCAGTCTTGCCATGATCCACATCAGGACCAGCGCCAGCAGCAACAGGGATCCCTTGCCGATCAGGGGCAGAGGGGTCAGGGTCAGGGTCAGTGTGAAGGAGATCAGAATCAGAAACAGAGCCTTGGTCTTGGTGTTGCGACTGACCGTGTGGTTCTCCTGCCACTGCCGAATGGGTGGCCCAAACCATGGGTGGTTGCAGAGCCAGCGATGCAGACGAACGGAACTACGGGAAAAACAGAAGGCTGCCAACAGCATAAAGGGAGTTGTCGGCAACAGGGGCAACAAGATGCCTATCAGCCCCGTCAGGAGTGACAACCAGCCAGCGATGATATAAAAAGTTTTTTTCACTATAAAGATGCCAAAAAACAGTCGGTTACATATAAAGTCAGGTAGTAAGCGACGCCTGATGCTACGCGGTGAGGATTACTGTTCGTCTTTGAGTCGGTAGCTCAAAAAATCAATTCTTATATAAGTAGGAGTATAAGTGATTTTTACTCAAGAGTTTGCCTGATTTCGCGCAATGCAGCAGATGGTTTTCCGGTATACAGGGCGCTTGTTGGCGGCTCAGGTTAAGACCCGCAATCGGGAAGGAGTAATCTGTTCCCATGTGGATGTCGACAATTGTCAAAATACTTGTACATTTTTTCTAATCTCGCCAGCACCCTGAGCATTCTCCGGATAACGCGAACGCCTATACTTAGCTAATGTCCTTTTGTTTGTTCAGGACATGGTCATTTTGTGATTACAATGTCAGGGATTTATGCACATGGGTCAGTCGAGCGAGCCGGTCACCTCCCACCGTAGAATAGCCTTGCCCATACTGTTGTTCAGCGCCTTGTGGCTAACTGGTGCATTTTGCGCGCAGGCGTTAGAGAAGCCGGGTCTGCCACTGGCCAATATCTATCGTGAAGGCGTGGATCTAAGCCAATACTGGGTCAGTGAAAAGCTGGATGGCGTCAGGGCCTACTGGACCGGTTCCCTTTTTCTCTCCCGCAATGGAAATGGCTATGCTGCCCCGGTCTGGTTTACCGCTGGATTCCCCAGCGTTCCATTGGATGGTGAATTGTGGATGGGTCGCGCCAGCTTCCAGCAACTCGTCAGTGCCGTGAGAAAGCAGCAACCAAATGATCTGGACTGGCACAGGATTCAGTACATGGTATTTGACCTTCCAACCGCTATTGGCGGGTTCACTGAACGGCTGGAACGGCTTGAGTCACTGATTCAGCAATCGAACTCTCCCTATATTCAACTGGTGGAACAAGTTCGTGTGCCCGATCATCAGAGTCTGATGAAAAGGCTCGCACAGGTGGTAGAAGCCGGTGGTGAGGGGCTGATGCTGCACCATGAAGCATCCCGCTATCAGGCAGGCCGTAGTGATGATCTGTTGAAGGTCAAGCCATATATGGATGCGGAGGCCCGGGTCATCGCCCATCTCCCCGGACAGGGGAAATACACTGGACTGCTCGGGGCGCTGCTGGTGGAGTCGGCGGATGGTAAACGTTTTCGCATCGGTACCGGTTTCAGTGATGCTGAGCGCAGGATGCCGCCTGCAATCGGCTCACTCGTTACTTATCAATACCGGGGGTTCACCGATAGTGGAGTTCCCCGCTTCCCGAGTTACCTGAGGGTGCGTGAGGAGTGATGGGATGAGTCGCTAATCTCAGCCATGGGCAGCTCCTACGGCGGCAAATTCTGTGTGAAGGCACGGACATGACATAGGGAGCTGCATAGTTACAGTAAAAGATGATCGTCGATACGGTGATAGATACTGGCGGCATCAATGAGAGAGTTGGCTGTGAGTGCCGGCACGCCATAGACCTCAGCAGTCACAGCATAATCATTTCTGATCTTTGCCAGTAACATGTCGAAGTCTCCATCACCCGATAGCAATACAACAGTATCAACATCTCTGGCCGCCTCCATCACATCAATGGTGATGCCGACGTCCCAATCACCTTTCGCTGAGCCGTCGCTACGCTGAATATAGGGTTTGAGTTTTACCGTGAAACCAATATTTCTGAGGGCGTTTTGGAATTTGAGCTGGCTGTCGTTCCCACGATGGATGGCATAGGCGGTTGCAGAGGTGATCGTCCCTTCGGAACTTATTTTTTGCCAGAGTTTCCGGTAGTTGAATTGTCGACCATAGGCTTGGCGAGTAGTGTAATAGATGTTTTGTACATCGACAAAAATGGCAATTCTATTCAAAATGAAGCCTGTTGGTGTAATGTTATCCAGAAGCAAGTCTAACACTGGTACTCCATCAAGGTTGTATTGATGGATTACTAGACTGCTTGTTCAAAGCTAAGCAGACCACAAAGGAAAAATGATTCATGCATTTATCGATATCTGCAACGACCGTACTCTTTTGCTGCACACTGACAACGGCAGCATTAGCCGACGCAGAAAGTGGCAAGGAGTTGCATGACGAAAGCTGTATTGATTGTCACATGATGAGTGAACATTCCGCACTCTATACACGGGAGGATAGAAAGATGGATTCACTGCATCGTCTGGGTGGTCAGGTCAGCGCGTGCACACAGATTCTGAATATCACCTGGTTTCCGGAGGAAGAGCGGGATGTGGTCGAGTACCTGAATACTCACTACTACCACTTTTCAAAATAATGAATATGGCTCATGTGATGAGTCTGATGGCCTGTTCAGGATGAGTCTGCTACACAGATTCCTACTGGTGGCGCCTGTTTTGGCTTTATCTATTCTGTTTGACCAGGTGACGAAAGCAGTTGCCGGCTCGACCCTTTCTCCCCTGATCAGTACTGCCTATCTGGATGGTGTGCTGAAATTTATCTATACGGAAAATACCGGGATCATGTTCAGTATTGGCATCGGCTTGCCGGACACTCTGAAATATGGGCTGTTTACCCTGTTGCCATCCCTGCTTTTCGTTGTTTTTCTTGTGACTATCTTCGTCAGGCAGGAAATGTCGCGACTTGCCTTGATCGCTTGTTCCCTGATTATTGGAGGAGGGATGAGCAATGTGATCGACCGCCTGGTCAATGATGGCGCGGTCATCGATTTTATCTATCTCGACCTTTGGGGACGATTGACAGGGATCTTCAATATCGCGGATGTGGCAATATCAGCTGGATCCGCAGTCCTGCTCATCCATACTTTGGTTAGACTTGCGAAGGTTAAACTTGGCGCACAAGATCAATTTCTCGACAGAGTGTGAATGCTTGAGTCGTTCAGGGCAATTTGCCCAGCATCTCACTGGCGCTTTTGCCGGGCTCGGTATCCGCTCCCAGTTCCACGGTTCTTTCAAGCGCTTGCCTGGCTTCCTGGGCATTGCCGACGCTGCTTTGGACAAAACCAAGCGTCAACCAGATGCGTTGAAAACTCGGATCTAGTTCAGTGCCGTGATTCAGGATCTCCAGTGCCTCAGCAGAGCGTCCCAGATAATGCAGCGTCAGTCCCAGGTTATTGTGGGGTTCGACTTTGAGTGGCGCCAGATCGATAACGCGCTGATAGAGTTTCGCAGCTTTTGCGTAGTCACCGCGCTGGAAGGCCTCGTTGGCCAGCGTGTCAATTTCCATGGGGTCGCTGGATGGATTGAGTTGAGGATAGTTCTGCAGGCTATTGATCAGCTCATCGGTAGACAGCTCGGTCTGACCCATTGCTGAAGAGGCTGTTGTTCCTTTGGCTAAGGAGGCCTCATCCATGTAGTAGGCCCTGGTCAGCATGAAGACTGCCAGGCCGGTGATAATCTGAAGCATCAGAATGATTGAGATTGATTTAAGGTTCAGTTTCATTTTTGTATGTTCTTTCGCTAGAGAATGGCGGCAAACTTAATCGAAAAGTCAGTTGAATGGTAGATACTGGATCATGAAACGTGATCTGTAGCCTGTTACGTTGTTTCGTCGTTTACCAGTAATAGCTGAGAATCCAGGTTCAGCCTGCGTAGGAGCCGCCCATGGCTGCGATTAGCGACTCAAATTCTGTGCTGTTCCCGCAGTAGTTTCATCTGAAACAGGGTGTTCCGTTCCTCTTCCTCCAATAGATTTTCGATGAAACGGATGGTGTTTCGATATCTGGGGATGATGTTGTAGCGCAGCGCATTGACCCGTTTCTGGGCCTTGCGCTGTTCGGTCATCAACCGTTCCAGGCTCATTGAAACCTCCCCCATCTTTGCCAGTCGTAAGGCCGCATCGGCAAAATGTTTGCGGGTTTCATCAAAGCTCGGGTCGGTGCCGAGTAGACCCACCGGGTTCAATGGCAGCAGGTGGCCGCTGACCGAAGGATACTCAACGCCGAGGTTGCGGCGCGGCAGTATATTCAGATCCAGTCCCACCTCGACTCCCAGCGCCGCCTGATGCAGCGAGCGGCTGCCCATCCGCAGGTGCGCCATGCTCAGCCAGTGATAGGCGGTTTTCAGCGCGCTATGGGCGTCGTCCCGCAGCTCACGATACTCCCGCAGACGTTGATAGACCAAGCGGGTCAACAGCTCCCGTTTTCTCTCCAGCAGGCTGTGGCCATCCTCCAGAAACCTCACCTGCCGCTTCAGACTCAGCAGGGTGCTCTTGGTCGGCGGGGCCTTGAGCCGATTCGTATTCATCGCGCCTGCCGGTGGTATTTGGCCATCTCGGTTTCCGAGACCCGGGTCAGGGAGGACTGCGGGAACATGGAGAGCAGTTCCCAGGCCAGGTTGAGGGTTTCCAGGATGCTGCGTTCCTCGTCCTCGGCCTGTTTCACGAAGCGGGCCTCGAAGGCATCGGCAAACTCAAGGTAGCGTTGATCTCTGGAGGAGAGTTCGTCCGCACCGATGATGGAGGCCAGATTGCGGATCTCCAGCGCCCGGGCATAGAGGGCGTAGAGCTGATTGGCGACATGTGGATGGTCTTCCCGGGTAAAGTCCTTACCGATGCCATCCTTCATCAAACGGGAGAGGGAAGGGGAGATATGCACCGGTGGATAGATGCCCTGATTGTGCAGTTCGCGGCTGAGCACGATCTGTCCCTCGGTGATGTACCCGGTGAGATCCGGAATCGGATGGGTGATGTCATCGCTGGGCATGCTCAGCACCGGTACCAGGGTAATGGAGCCGTGGCGCTCCTTGATGCGGCCGGAGCGCTCATAGATCTCCGCCAGATCGGAATAGAGATACCCCGGATAGCCCTTGCGCGCCGGCACGTCTCCCTTGGCGGTCGCCACCTCGCGCAGGGCCTCGGCGTAGTGGGTCATGTCGGTCATCACCACCAGCACATGGTGATCGAGATCGAAGGCCAGATATTCGGCGGCGGTCAGCGCCATGCGCGGCAGGGTCAGCCGCTCCACCGGGGGATCGTCCGCCCGGTTGATGAACATCACTACGTTACTGAGCACCCCGGAGGAGGCGAACTCCTCCTTGAAAAAACGCGCGTCTGCGTAGGAGACCCCCATGGCGGCGAAGACGATCGCGAAATGACCCTCCTCGTCCGGCAATTTCGCCTGGCGCACGATCTGCGCCGCCAGCCGGTTATGGGGCAGGCCGGAGGCGGAGAAGATCGGCAGCTTCTGCCCCCGCACCAGGGAATTGAGACCATCGATGGTGGAGATGCCGGTCTGGATAAACTCCTTGGGATAGGTGCGCGCCGCCGGGTTCAGCGGCGGGGCGTTGATGCCCCGGTGCAGGTTGGAAATGATGGGGGGACGATAATCCCGTGGTTTGCCCAGTCCATTGAAGACCCGGCCCAGGATCTCGGGTGAGAGGGCGATCTCCACCGGCTCATCCAGGAAACGCACCCAGGTATTCTCGATATCCAGGTTCTCGGTGCCTTCAAACACCTGGATCAGCACCTCCCGCGAGGAACTGCGAATCACCTGGCCATTCCGGGTCGAACCCGATTTGTCGCGGATCAGGACCCGGTCGCCAAACGCGATATTCGGTGCATCCTCCAGGGTCAGCAGGCCGCCGCTGGCGCTACGCAAGGTGCGAAACTCTTTGGCGCCCATCAGCTTGCCTCCCCGCGTTGTGCATATTCGGCGCGGATCGCCTTGAAACTGCTGATGGCTTCCTGCTGAAAGGCTTGCAGCTGCGCTGTCTGGGATGAGTCATAGAGCTCCTTGCAGCGGCGCACCCGGGCCATCACCGCGAGGCTGGACAGCTGCTGTACCGGCACTCCCAGCTCGATCAGTTCGCTGCCGAGATCATAGATCGTCAGCACCAGGTTGAGCAGCAGAAACTGTTTTTCCGGGGAAGAGAAGGTATCCACCGGATCCAGGGCGCTCTGCTGCAGCACGGCCTCCTTGATCAGAGTGGCGCCCTCGAGTACCCAACGTTGCGCAGATGAGAGGGCCTCGGGGCCCACCAGGTTGACGATGCGTGAAAGCTCAGCGTCCCGCGCCAGGATCGCCAGCGCCTCGCTGCGCCGCCGCTCCCAGTTCCGATCCACCTGCGTGTGCCACCAATGTGCGGCAGTGCTGACGTCGGCGGAGAAACTGTCCACCCAGTCGATGGCCGGGTAGTGGCGGGCGTCCGCCAGCTCCTTGGAGAGCGCCCAGAAGGTCTCGATGATCTCCTTGGTGTGGCTGGTAACCGGTTCGGAGAAGTCGCCCCCTGGAGGGGATACCGCGCCGATCAGGCTCACCGAGCCCTTGCCGCAGTCCATAGTTTCGACCCGGCCGGCCCGTTCGTAGAAAGCCGCCAAGCGGGAGGCGAGGTAGGCTGGGTAGCCCTCTTCCACCGGCATCTGCCCGAGCCGGCCCGAGACCTCACGCAGGGCCTCGGCCCAGCGGCTGGTGGAATCCGCCAGCATGACCACATCATAGCCCTGATCCCGGTAGTATTCGGCAATGGTGATGCCCACGTAGATGGAGGCCTCGCGTGCCACCACCGGCAT
>JBDLIT010000159.1:0-8549 GCA_039714735.1 Pseudomonadota bacterium | reverse complement strand
CATTCTCCTCCTGATCAAGGAATGCCGTAAAATCTCCATAGCGCTCGAGCACGGGCGCAACCGTGACCAGTTCATCATCGCTGCCAGAAAGATGGGCGTTAGCACTTGACTGACAACTTTTCATTGCTTCAAAGACATGATCTGAATTCAATGATCTGAGACAAATAAGTAATAAATATTCGTCTCGTTTTCATGATTACTTGTGACTAATATTTATTAATAGAAGTAGTTATTCAATCGAGTCGACTGAAGTAGTCTCCAGATATCCATCTGGGGAATGTCCAAGGCCTGAATGATGACTTAGGTGTCAGATTGGAACATGGATCGAGGGGTGTCATCGATGGTTCCACAACAATCACGGGTAAACTCTGCGTTGCCACTATACATGCTGGAAACACCGTCCCGCGTTGTTGCACTGATTTCCCACAGAGGGTGACAGCAACTGGAATCTCCTGGTTCGACGCCGTCTCACTGTATCGAGTTGGCGAGTCCTACTCGATGTATTAGGTCCTTGAAATAGGCGTGTTTCTGATACACCTGATTCGAGGGATTGTGTGAACCTCATTTAACGGAGATACGAGCATGATCAGGAATCGATATTCAATTTGGACACTAGCCATCGCCGCTCTGATGCTGGTTTTGACAGTCACTGCCTATGGTTCTGAAGGAAAACGTCTCTTTTTGCCCTCAGTCATCGTCTATACAAGCGAGTATTTGTTGCCTGCCGGCACCAACCTGACAGATGGGGGCATCACACCCATCGAAATCACGGATTTGACCTTTCTGGCCTGGGTAGATTTGATGCCATTGGCAGATTTCGCGCATCCAACCCTTTATATATTGATAGCAGCTGATGGTCAGATACGCGTAGAGAAAGGCTGGTGGCCACCCGAGATTGACGGCGAGTTATTCCTTTACGGATGGGAACCCTCTTACGTGGAATTCCCATTGGTGCTCCGCACAGCGGAGGACTATCTCAAGGTCTACGCCTATCCTGAAGCACTGGATTCGAAGGATGAGCTTCTCGATTATGACGACCCCATCGTGATCACGGACACCACCTTGTTGTATTGGGTAGATCCGGATCCCGATGCAGACTTCTCGCACCCCTCCATATATATTCTGGTTTCCGCAGAGGGCGTGGTCAGGATTGAACACGGAGACTGGTGGCCGGAGCTCAATGGAGAAAGAATTCTCTACGCAGAACCACCAACCCTGCTAGAGTCACCGTTCGAAGAGCTGATACCGGAACCACCCTACGGTCGCCGCCATGAAGATGATTGAGTAACTACACATTGTGGGGGCTGACCATCAGGCATCCCCCCAAAGCTCAGCTACACGCTTATCGCGTCCGCAACTGTATCGATAATATTTGTACCTGAGTGGATTCTTGTGGTGGTAATCCTGATGGTAATCCTCGGCGAGATAAAAAGTAGTAGCGGCAATCAGTTCGACCTTGATCTCGTCCGGAAAGGGTTTGCCGTGCTGAATATCCATCATCGATTTTTCAGCGACTGACTGTTGCTCAGCCCCCGTGTAGAAAATGGCTGGCCGGTATTGCGATCCTCTGTCACAGAACTGTCCATCGTCCCGGGTTGGATCGATATGCCGCCAGAAATAATCAAGAATTTCGGCATAGCTGACCATTGACGGATCGTAGGTCACCGCCACTGCCTCGATATGTCCGGTACCACCAGCGGAAACCTGCTGGTAGGTAGGGTTGGCAATCTTGCCCCCGGTGTAACCGGACACCACATCGACCACACCCTTGAGTTTTTCAAAATCCGATTCGATGCACCAGAAGCAGCCTCCCGCCAGGATGGCCTTTTCGTAGTTGGTATCCGCGGCCTGGAGTGGAAGGGAAAGGATTGCCATCAGCAGGGCAGTTACAGTTGAAATCTTATTCATGATTGACTCTTCATTATTTTGAAATGTTCATATACACCTTAGTCGAGGCGCATATTCTGTTTCTCACATTTCTATAACAAATCATTTACAAAATAGCCGCTTCCAACAATCATCATCTGGACAGCGTAGCGGTAGATCATTCCTGGGCAAAGTAGTTCGCCAGAAACTCATCGAAGGAGACCTGATCCCCCTTTTCAATATCCCGTTGTTTTTCCCAGGAAGCTGTTGATTCATGCTGAAAAATTGCCTCAGTCTCCGCCGACAGCGATTGCTGGACATAATAATCATAATGTTCCAGTGACTTACGCTGGGCAAAATCAAAAAAGCTCTCACCATTCTGCCGCATCTCCGCCAACATGCGTGCCGAGGGCGTCAGCTCAGGTTCCTCAATGAGCTGCAGTTGTCTATTCAGGCTTTTAGTGTATTCCGCTTGCGGCCTCCCGTTATCCAGTAGTTCAGCCACAGGACGCATTGCCTCACAGACCTCCCGGGCCCACTCCTGCAGCCTGATCTCTTGACCATTGCGCTGCAGATAGAGATTGGGATCACGCCCACGATGGGCGGCAGCTCCCTCATTACGGTCGATCTCCCGCTGCTCGAAGACATTGATGGCCGGGCTTTCATGTAACAGACAGAACAGCATAAAAGTCTCGAGGAAACAGATCTGCTCCTCATCTATCCCCAGTGGATGAAACGCATTCACATCCAGTGAGCGTAGTTCCAGATAGCGGACACCACGTCGCTTCAGAGCCATGATCGGCTTTTCCATTCCATCCGGAATCTGCTTTGGACGCACGGTGCTGTAGTACTCGTTTTCGATTTGCAGAATATTGGCGTTGAGCTGTTCATACCTCCCGTTCACCTTGACCCCGATCGCCTGGTAAATCGGACAGTGGGTCCCTATGGCCTGGGAGAGTGTTTCCACATAGGCATCCAGACAGTCATAGCAGGCCTTGATACCGGTTCCCTGCTCCTTACTGTTCTGATAGCCGATATCTCCCATGCGCAAAGAGGTCGCATAGGGTGAGTAGTAGGTGTATTCATCAAATAATTGCAGATTTGTCGGTCGTCCGCCGAGAAAGGATTTGCATACCGCCGGAGAGGCGCCGAACAGATAGGGAATCAGCCAGCCAAAACGCTGCAGGTTGCGCAGCATCGCGAAGTAGGAGTCGGAAATGAAACCCTGCAACGGCCGCTCATCGCCCTCCAACTTCTGGTAGTGGGGCCAGAACTTCTCTGACAGCGAGAAGTTGAAGTGGACCCCGGCAATGACCTGCATCACGCGGCCATAACGGTGTCCCAATCCTCGCCGATAGACGGTCTTCATCTGGCCTGCGTTGGAGTCGCCATAGCGGGCGATCGGAATGTTTTTACCCCCCTCCACCATGCAGGGCATGCTGGCCGCCCACAACGTTTCCCCGTTGAGATGCTCATAGACAAATTTGTGGGCATCCTGCAGAAACTGCAATGGCTGGGCGCGATCTGCCGAGGGTGGAGTAATAAATTCGGTCAGGGCTTCAGAATAGTCTGTGGTGATGTAGGCATGGGTGAGTGGTGACCCCAGGTCATCTGGATGACGGGTCTGGGCTATTCCACCCTCGGGCGACACCCGCAGACTCTCTTTTTCCAAGCCGATGAGTCCCGCCCGCAACAGGTCACCCAGTCCTTCCTGTTCCAAGCGAGAGAGTCTTTTAACTGCCTTTTTATACAAGCTGAGAGCATCCAAATAAAAGGATGCCAATTATAGCCTGTGGTCTAATATCGGACATTGATATTTTTCAGGATCAGTAGGGTTAAAAGTATTCAATGATGAGGGTGCTTGAGATAGGAAATACCAGAAATTGATGCAATTCACAGCCGGTTGTTCCAGTGAGGTTTTTTCGTCACTGTCCTCTAAACGGCAAACCCCGCTCTCGCGGGGTCTGCATCATTTCACCTTTCCTGTCAGATCGGGAATCCAATAATTAATTTTCCATGTAAACCATCTGAGTCTTTGACTTACCGCACTTCAGCCATCAGGGCATGCATATGGATAGAGTCCGCCAATATCCTCGCCGCCTCATTGAGCTGAATATTTTTCGTTGCATCAGACTCAGCTTCATCATCGTCCTCGTCCTCGTCCTGCTCATCGGTCTGATCACTCTCGATAGCCTTCAAACCCTGCGACACCCGAAAACGGTTCTTTTGCTCCAGGCTCCGCTTTTCACGTTCATCCCACTCGGCTTTCCGCTTACTCTCCAGCAGTGTGACTTCAGTGCGCTCATCGATCTCGGCGAATCGTTTCTCTCGTTGCACCAGCATGGTGAAACCCGGATCACTGTCAATGCGTTTACGGTGTTTCTCCAGCAGATCAGCATACTTACTTGCCCTGTTGGGCCTATAGCTTGCAGGCTTGATCTGTGCGTACGGCAGCGCATTATCCAGTGATCTCTCACCATAGTCTGATGAAAACTCCGCAGTCGGGAATTGAATGTCAGGCACCACACCTCGATGTTGGGTACTACCGCCATTGACCCGGAAAAACTGCGCCATGGTCAGGCGCAGACGTCCCAGATCCATCGATTTCCCAGGCACATATCGACTGAGGTCAACCAGTGTCTGTACCGTGCCTTTGCCAAAGGTGGGTTCGCCGATAATGAGGCCACGCCGGTAATCCTGGATCGCACCGGCAAATATCTCGGATGCGGATGCACTGTTTCGATCCACCAGAACCACCAACGGCCCTTCATAGGCAATCGATTTATCGGGATCCTTTTCCACTTCCACCCGGCCATTCGCATGCTTGACCTGAACCACGGGTCCGGAGTTTATGAACAGTCCGGTCAATTCAGTCGCTTCGGAGAGTGACCCGCCACCATTTTGCCGCAGGTCGATAACGACTCCGTCGATGCCCTGATTCTTGAGTTCGGAAAGCAGATTCCGCACGTCGCGGGTGGTGCTGCGGAAATCTTTTTCACCCCGTGATTCTGCTGCGAAATCACGGTAAAAGGTGGGCACATCGATGACCCCGATACGCAGCTTACCGATGCCATCGATGTTTTCAATGATCGAACTCTTGGCCGCCTGCTCCTCGAGCTTGATGGTATTACGCACCAGCTTGATGAGTTCCCGTTTGCCCCCCGAGTCGCGGCCTTTCGGCAGAATAAGCAGACGCACCAGTGAGCCTTTAGGTCCACGGATTTTTTCCACCACATCCTGCAGGCGCCAGCCGATGATATCCTCAACCTCACCATCCATGCCCTGACCAACACCGACGATTCGGTCCCCGCCATGCAATTGGCCGCTCAGTTTGGCAGGTCCACCCACCACCGTCTTCTGCACGACCGTGTACTCTTCATCGCTCCGCAGCACCGCACCTATGCCTTCCAGGGAGAGGCGCATGCTGATGTCGAAATTTTCCGAAGTGCTGGGGGACATGTAACTGGTGTGGGGTTCGAGATTCAGCGTATAGGCATTAATAAAGGCCTGGTAGATGTCATTCACATCGTACTGAGCGACACGGCTTTCCAACCTCTCATATCGACTACGCAGGGTCTTACGGACCTCACCTTCATCCTTCCCGGTCATCCGCAGATTTAGAAAATCATTCTTTACCCTTTTGCGCCAGATCTCGTTGCGTTCAGCATGGGTCTGCACCCATGGCGCATCCTCACGATCGAACTGGTAGTTTTCGTTCAGGGTGAAATCGAATTTTCCATCGAGGAGTTTATTGGCATGGGCAACCGCCTCACCCACCCGCTTGCGATAAATGCGGAATATTTCAAATGCCGGTTCGACCTTGGCATTTTTCAGGTAATCATCAAGACTGGTCTTGTATGTGGAAAAGCCATCTATATCGCTGGAAAGGAAAAAGAAACGGTTGGGATCCAAAGTATCCAGATAGCGTTCCAGAATCTGCTCGGATACGTCATCATCGAGCTTTGAGTCTTTGTAATGGTGATTACCGATGACTTTTACTATGTGGTGAGTCGACAACTGATGTTCAAAGATGGGTTTCAACTCATCCAGTGGAACAACTCTGCGGTCCGCCCATATTGCTGACGTCGCAAAAACCAGAGCCAGAGTAACGACCGTCAGTTTCCAGTAATGCTTCATGAATTCCACCCCTCTTTACATCCTGGCCCAGTGGCCGGAATGTCTACTCAATTTTAAGAATATCCGTTTACCCTGAGACCAGTTCACTTAGGTTCTGTTCCTCGGACCTTCAAATATGCAGGCTGGGTGAGAAATATACAAGCGCCGCACAAGAATTTATTCGGTATTTCACAGCCTCTCATGCAGACCTTGGGCAATCTCCAGATAATCCGGGGATTCCGGCCCCAGAATCCCATGGCGAATGAGAAAATCGATAATAACCAGATTACAATTGAGTTTGAAATCGTCTGTTTCTCGAACAATCCGGGCGGCCTCCGCCACCGGCATCAGGCGGAATTCGGCCACTTCGCCGTCCGAATTGGCCGGGATAAAGTCAACCGGCAGTTCCAGGTCATAACAATACAGGGTGTCCGGTTTCAACCCCACTTGGGTCTCTTTACAGTAGGTCAGCACCCCCACCGGTTTTGCCTTGCGGGCCAGCTCAGGGGGAATCGAGGCCTCCTCCCCGCACTCTTTTAGCAGATTTTCCTGTAACCTCAGATCCTGTGGAAGCCCTCCTGCCACCATATTGTCGAGTTTATTGGGGAAATTCCTCCGATCTGCGGAGCGTCTTGCGATCCAGAGCTTGAGGCCAGCCTCGGTACGCACATATCCATTCATATGCTGACCATAGGCCCGCAGACCGAAATATGGGGCTGCTGAACGGTCGATGGTGGCATAGGACTGCTCCCGGCCAGAGGCGGTCACCGGATATGGCTCCCCATGACGGTGGGAAATCACCTCCTGCTCTACCAAACGCCCGGCGACATGCCTCAAGGCCTCTGTTCGAGCACTAAAATCCTCCAGGCTGGAGGATAAATGAATGGTCTGCAAACCCACCTCAAACAGCTCCGGCCATTGCTCCAGCGCCTCCCACATGGCTTGCTTGAGACGCCCCACACGTCTCCCTCGCACACAAAAATCCCTGAAATTCCCGGGATTCCACTGGTTACAGGTTTGAATATGGCGTAAATATCCCGTTTCACCCATGATCATTCTCCCATCACACTACACACCACTTTGCGATCCCGGCGTGGCCCATCGAATTCACAGAAAAAGACATTCTGCCAGCGGGAGAGTCCCAAGGAACCCTCAATCAACGGGATGGTTTCGGAAGGCCCCACCAACCCCGCCTTGAGATGTGAGTCTCCGTTGCCATCCTGGGCATCGTGCAGCCAGACGCCCTTGGGAATCATCTTGCGCAACAGGTTCACCACATCGGTCTGCACACTCTCGTCCCAGTTCTCCTGAATCATGATGGCTGCGGTAGCCCCCTGGGCATAGACATTCACCAGACCATTCCGGCAGCCACTCTGCTTTACCACTTCAGTGACCTGCGGGGTGATATCCACCAGAACCTCCCTGGAAGCGGTGCTTAACTCGATAATTTCCCTCATTTGGGTCGACTCCTCGCTGTTGATTTAACCCATTGCCTGAATTCTGCCACACAGAGACAGAGATTTGCTGCCGGCATGAGTATAACGACACCAGGAGAACTCATATCACCCAAGCATCCGGATTTCCGGAAAGAGCTTGATAATCGGCAATGTTCATCACCCCAAGATGGGATAAAGTCCCGGCTCAGTTATCACAGGAGGCAACCATGTACGAATTTAACACTGAACTCAATCTACCCTTCGACGAGGCCCTGGACAAAGTCCGCGCCACCCTGATGGAGGAACACCTCGGTATCGTAAGCGATGTCGATGTGCAGGCCATCTTCAAAAACAAGATGGACAAGGCTATTCCCGCTTACCATATCTACGGGGCCTGTAACCCCAAGCTGGCGGACCGCGTGATCACGGCCGAACCCAATGCCGGGACCCTGCTGCCCTGCAATTTCATCATGCGGGAGACCGATAACAACACCGTGGTGGTCAGTTTCATGGACCCGGTTGCCGTCCTGAGCATGACTGAGACGGAAGAACCCAAAGCCGTGGCGCAAGAGGCCAAGGAGATGTTGCAGCGGGTGATGGAAAAGCTGGGGGCATAAGCAGTCCCCTCCTCAGCCGAGGCCAAGCAATTAACGATTACACATAGCAACTGATTTTTCGAGTCTGAGGAGTCTCTGTGGCAAAATTCTTTTCAGGTAATCTGGCAAAGTAGAATTATTCAGAGCCTCCCCAATAAGGACTGAATAGCCTTGCGGTTGGTCCAGGATGTCACCATTGCCGCAGCTTGTGCTGCCCTGAGCCATTGATATTCCGTGTGTTCTTGGTGATTCGTGCGAATGATACGGCGCCCGGGAAGGGGCAGAGCGAACCAGTGCTCCCGATTGTAGTAGACATTGGGCGCATAACGCGACCGCCAGGGAGGGACGATGGGAAAGACCTCGCTATGCCTGAGATCCTGGAGCTGGTTACCCGCCATGACGCCGGTCTCTTCATAGAGTTCGCGACGCGCCGCCTGCAACGGGGATTCCCCCCAGCGCAGGCTGCCGGTCACCGACTGCCAGAAATCGGCTGGCTGGGTTCGGCGCAACAGCAGGACATCGCCGCTGGTGGTGT
>JBDLIT010000158.1:0-8563 GCA_039714735.1 Pseudomonadota bacterium | reverse complement strand
GGGGCTCTCGCCATCGGCGCCGGTGGACTGGACGTGGCGGTGGCCATGGGCGGTAGTCCATTCTACCTGACGATGCCCAGGGTAATGGGCGTCAAACTGACAGGTCAACTGAGCTCCTGGGTGACGGCCAAGGAGATTATCCTGGAGCTGCTTCGCCGCCTGACGGTGAAGGGCGGCGTGGGCAGGATCCTCGAATACTATGCCCCCGGCGTGGCTACCTTGAGTGTGCCCCAAAGGGCGACCATTTGCAATATGGGCGCCGAGTTGGGAGCCACGACCTCCATTTTCCCCAGCGACGAGCAGACAAGAGCCTATCTGGAAGCTCAGGGCCGGGGCGAAAACTGGAAGCCTCTGGCTGCCGACCCAGGCGCTACGTACGACGAGCAGGTGGAGATTGACCTGAGCGAATTGGAACCCCTCGTCGCCCAGCCGTCCAGCCCCGACAAGGTGGTTCCGGTGCGAGAGACTGAGGGTACATCGGTGTCTCAGGTGTGCATTGGCTCGTGCACCAATTCGTCTTACGAGGACCTGATGACGGTGGCAGCCATCCTCAAAGGCAAAACCGTACACCCCAACGTCAGTCTCACCGTATCGCCGGGCAGCAAACAGGTGGTCACCATGATCGCCCAGAGCGGCGCGCTGGCCGACCTGATAGCTGCAGGGGCGCGCATACTGGAATCGGCCTGCGGGCCGTGCGTGGGGATGGGGCAGGCCCCGCCGACAGGTGCGGCTTCGGTGCGCTCCTTCAACCGCAATTTCAAGGGGCGCAGCGGGACGGTGGATGACCGGGTATTTCTGACCAGCCCGGCGACCTGTGCCGCCACCGCCCTGCACGGCGCCATCACCGATCCCCGTCGCTTGGGGGAGTCTATTACCATCGAGCAGCCGACCTGCTATTTGATCCACGATAACATGATCTTGCCACCGTCCGAGGACCCGGATTCAGTCCAGATCGTCCGAGGACCCAACATCAAGCGGGTTCCCGTGGCCCGACCAGTCCCCGACACATTACGCGGTCGGGTGCTGCTCAAGGTGGGCGACAACATTACCACAGACCACATCATGCCTGCCGGGGCGCGGGTATTACCCCTGCGCTCCAACATCCCGGCCATGGCCGAGTATGTCTTCTGGCGGGTTGATCCTGATTTTGTAAAGCGGGCCAAAGAGTGGGAAGGTGGCCTAGTAGTTGGCGGCCTCAACTATGGCCAGGGTTCCAGCCGGGAGCACGCCGCCCTGGTCCCTATGTACTTGGGCCTCAAGGCCGTCATCGCCAAATCCTTTGCCCGCATCCACCACGCCAACCTGGTCAACATGGGCCTCCTGCCCCTCACCTTCGCCGACGAGGCTGATTACGACGCGCTGGAGCAGGGCGACGAGTGGAAGATTTCCGGGGTGCGGTCCGCCCTGCAGGCTGGGACAGCATTGACGGTTCATCATCTGACTCGAAACCAGACCTTCCAGGTCGACTACGATCTGACCCCGCGACAGGTAGATATCTTGCTGGCGGGCGGTCTGCTGAACTATGTAGGAGGACAATAACATGACTTATCGCGTAACACTAATTCCCGGCGACGGCACAGGACCAGAAGTCACCGCCGCGACGCGTCGGGTGCTGGATGCCACCGGCATCGCGTTTGATTGGCAAGTGCAGGAGGCCGGCACCGACGTCATGGATGCATACGGCACGCCCCTGCCCGACCACGTGCTTGATTCGATCCGAGCCACCAAAGTAGCCCTGAAAGGTCCCATCACCACGCCAGTGGGAAGCGGCTTTCGCAGCGTCAACGTCGCCATCCGCCAGGCGCTGGACCTATACACCAACCTGCGCCCGGCCCGCTGGATGAAAGGCATCCGCGCCCCCTACGAAAACGTAGACCTGGTCGTCGTCCGCGAGAACACCGAGGGGCTGTACGCCGGCATCGAGCACGACGTCATCCCCGGCCAGGCCGCCGAGTCGATCCGCATCATCACCCGTCAGGCCAGCGAACGCATCGTGCGCTTTGCCTTTGACTATGCCCGCACCAATGGCCGCCGCCAGGTGACAGCCGTGCACAAAGCTAATATTCTCAAAGCGACTTGTGGGCTCTTTTTGCAAGTGGCGCGGGAAGTGGCGGCCGAGTACTCTGATATCGAGTTCAGCGACCGCATCGTGGACAATATGTGTATGCAGCTCATCCAGCGGCCCCACGAGTACGATGTGTTGGTGTTGCCCAACCTGTTCGGCGACATCGTCAGCGACCTCTGCTCCGGGTTGGTCGGCGGGCTGGGCGTGACACCAGGGGCTAACATCGGTCACGACCTGGCCGTCTTTGAGCCGGTGCACGGCTCTGCCCCCAAGTACGCCGGGCAGAACAAGGTCAACCCCACGGCCACGATCCTCAGCGGGGTGTTGATGCTGCGTCATCTGGGCGAGCGGGAGGCCGCCGAGCGGGTGGAAGCGGCCGTAGCGACAGTCATCGCCGAGGGCCGCCACGTGACCTACGACCTGAAACCCAGCCGCGACGATCCGACTGCCGTCGGAACCCAGGAGATGGCCGACGCCATCATTGCCTCGCTGCCGGGAGGAGATTGAATTTGACGGTTTTAGACCTGATAAATGGTCAGAAGGGGTGATATTTCCCACACAGGAAATGATCAAGAGTCTATCCGTAAATTATTAGGGAGTGTTTGATAGGATGTTGAAACCATCCCGTCAAATACCCCCTAATTTTTTGATTTTACGGATTGCTCCTGAATCTCATCCGAGTGCAGGGAAGCCAATCGTTCAGCATGGTGTGCACGACCTGTTGCGCGCAGATGTTCCAGGTAGGCAGGCAGCTCTCCACGGGTGTGGAACGGGCCGCCCTCTCTCAGAACGGTCATCATCGGATCTGCGTTGTGATGGCTGGTCAGGAGCATTTCGTTGAGCCACTCTCCCAACATGCCCTTGGCGCGGCTTACCAGATCGGGACGCTCCTCGCACAAGTTCTGCTGCTCGTATGGGTCCTGAGTCAGATTGAACAGCATGACCGGGTCCACTTCCTTGTGCCCGTCGTGATAGGTTATGATGCAAAGGCACTTCTCGTCATCCCAGTCGAAGCGAACCCCGCGCTGACATGACCAGGCTCCCTGGCTGATGACCAGATAATCGCGACCCTGCTCTTGACCTGCCAGGAATGCCTCCGTAAAGGGCTCCCCATCCCAGACTTTAGGCACCTGCCCACCTGCCAATTCGATGAGGGTAGCTGCCCAATCGAATTGATAGTGAAGCGCTTCGTCAACGCGTGATTGATCGGTGATCCCTGGCCAGCGGACGATAAGGGGAACATGGCTGGTACCTTCATCCGCTGTCTGGTGATCTCCCCAGACGTTGAGTTCGCCCTGTGATTCGCTGTGGTCCGCGCTGATCATGATGACAGTTTCATCCAGGATGCCAGCCTCCTCCAGGGCATTCAAAATGATGCCAACGTGTTTATCCGCATAACGAATGCCAGTGTCGTAACCGTCAATCCATTGTTTTAACGTCTCCAGTGAGTCCAGCTGTTTTGGGACGCGTGGGTGCCTCTCATAGTTGGATTGGGCAAGAGGGTCGCTCGGATAGCCGTGAGGTTCCTGTGGACTGTGTGGACCATAGCCCTCCCAACGCTTCTGGAGCAATTCTTCTGTCATCCATCCCGGAAGGGGGTCATTCTCAAAGGGGTTCCCGAATTCTTCGGGAGTCCGGTAGGGTGTATGGGGGTCCCAATAGTTTACATGAAGGAACCAGTTGTCGGTTTTGGCATTGCGTTCCAACCAATCCAAGGCAATAGGCGTGACCTCATCGGCGATTTCACCGCCGCGTTTACCGGTGTTGTATACCTCTGAATAGCCAGCGTACCAATGCCAGGCGCCATGTCGTTCCGCGAATGGACTTACTGTGGCCGTCTTGAAACCTGCATGCCGGAGGGACGACATCCAACCTGTCTTAGCGAATATATCTTGGAAGGACCGCGTTGGTCCTTCATTAAAAGGATCTGCGGCTTCACCGCCATGGTTGATGACACCCGTGTGGAACCCAAAACGACCACTCCAAAGCGCTGTTCGAGAGGGCAAGCAGGGGGCGTCGCTTACATAAACGTTATCAAATCGCACTCCCTGCTGGGCAAGCTTATCGATATTAGGGCTGGTGTTCCGGTGGTACCCGTAGCAACCCAGATGATCAGGACGTAAAGAATCGATATCAATGTAGAGAATCCGCATGAAAAACTCCTTCTATTATTTGCCACAACTCGGGCTTTTGTGGACATCCTCCATGGGAAGGGAATGACTCACTAACTGGAAATTGAGGTAAGTTACTAGCCACGAATTATACCACTGCTTTGAGATGATTAAATAAAAAAATGGACGTGCAAAGGAAAACTCGCACGCCCATTTTTATGATCATCAGCATTGATAATTATACATACCGCTCACGGATCACAGCACTGATATAGTCCATGCTGGCCACAACAACGGCAATGGCTAACATTTGTACACTGGCGTTACGATACAGGAGCAGGCTGATATTTTGCATCAACAGGAAACCAATACCACCACCGCCAACAATACCAATGATGGTAGATGAACGTACATTTATATCCCAACGATACATCGTAAATGAAATATAGGGTGGGATAATTTGGGGAATAACAGCATAGATAATGGTTTGCAATTTATTGGCACCTGTAGCCTGAACAGCTTCGAGCGGACCTGGTTGTATCCCCTCCACTTGTTCAGAATAGAGTTTGGTTAACGCTGCCACCGTATGCAAGGCCAAAGCCAAAGAACCAGCAAAGGGACCAATACCAACCCAAATCACTGCCACAATAGCCATAATTAACGGCTCGATAGAACGTGTGGTGTTCAAGATTGTGCGGGCAATATAGTAAACAATTAATCCCACCGGTAAAGCTTGCTTAGCACCCACGCTCAATGCCAGGAGTACCCCCAGCAGCGCCCCAATCCCTGCCGGCCAATACAATGTTTTAACGAGATCATCAATTTGATATATCCAATTGACCCCTGCTCCCAAGATGGCAAAAAATGCCGCCCCAGCAACTGCTCCCAAGGCTATATTAATCAGTTTTACAAGCGGGGCTTGCATATTATCGCTGATCCCACCTCCGATCTTTCCAAGGATACCGCCTAGAACAGCACCAACGCTAACAGCCACAACTAAAGAAAGCAGCATCAAGGTAATTTCCCCCAATTGGAACAGGAAATTACCTAAAAAGCCAAAGCTGCCCAGTTTTTCAACCAATCCTGCACCCACCAAACGAGTAAGGCTGCCCAAAAAGATTATGGTGGAGATGCCAGACAGCGCGGCGATGATTACAGCTATGCGGCGGGAAAAGCGTGTCTTTATATCTACCTGTTGCTCATCTTCCTCAGAGATGCTCGAACGGAGAATCAGATATGCTATCGCAGCGCTGACAACAGCCCCCAATAGTGCATACCAAGTATTATCTAACCCGGGTGCAAGCACTTTCAATAACCAATTGGAGATTTGCAGACCAACCCAAATACCTGCGGGCCATCCTAACAGCGTGAACGCTACCCCAGTCAGCGAGCTGGTATTACCGACCGCTAAATTGCGGGCTGCAAAAAAGCTCATCGGAATTGCAAGCAGGGTACCAATGGTGGTAGCCAGCAAAGCCATAAAAATTGTTTCAACAATTTTCTCCCCGGTAGATGTCGCGTTTTCTGTGAGTTTTGGGGCGCCAACGTTAATGCGCGCTATCGCTGTAATATGCTGGGCCTCTTCCACCGGCTGGCGAAGAGGAATTTCTACCTCTGCAATAAAGTAACCATTGGCATCAGTTTCAAAATTACCCATTTCTTTGTTGATTTCGTTGAACGTAAAAAAGTTGATCGGGCCTTTTGAATTGGGGGGCATGTTAAACCCTTCCACAGTAACCATATCTTTTGGCGATGCGCAAGGTAGACTGGTCTTCAAATAGGGACCGGATTGATCAATTTCGGGAAGGTCAGCTGCAGCACCATTTTCGGGACAGGGAAGATAAAAGGGTGCCATAACAGTAGTTTCTTCCTTTTCATATTCCACGACGCTGGGCTTCATTAAGGCTCGTATAACACGGGTGATCTGAGTGAGACGGACTTTGGATCGGGTAGTCTCGAAATTGACATCCGTAACCTGGAATGCATAAGCGAATACTACTATTACTAAAACAACGGCTAAACCAACAGCAATAGATTTGATGAGAGATTTTTCTTTATTCATGATGGTCACCTCACCCTACACGCTCGGCTTCTTTGCCGTAGATATCTTTGAATCTTTCGTCGTCAATTTCTTCAGGCGGACCATCGAACATCAATTTTCCCTCATTGAGAGCTATGGCACGGTCAGCGTACCGATGTACCAGGTCTAGGAAATGTAAGCTGCAAATCACAGTGACACCATCTTCCTTATTGAACTTTTCAAGATACTGCATGATGGAATGTGCCAAGACAGGGTCAAGACTGGCAACCGGTTCATCAGCAAGAATAATGGTAGGGTTTTGCATCATAGCCCGGGCAATACCAACGCGCTGCTGCTGCCCGCCGCTTAATTCATCCGCACGTTGGTGGGCTTTTTCTTCAATACCGACGCGTGCCAATTGTTTATAAGCATTTTCAATATCCTGCTTAGGAAAGCGGTTGAAGAAGCTCATGGCGGGATTGGTATATCCTAAACGACCGGAAAGCACATTGGTTAAAACAGATGAGCGATAAACCAGATTAAAATGTTGAAAAACCATGCCAATTCGGCGGCGAATGGTGCGTAATTCATCCTCGGAGGCTGTGGTGATGTTTCTACCGTTCCAGATAATATCGCCTGCTGTTGGTTCGACCAGGCGATTGATGCAGCGCAATAGGGTAGATTTCCCAGAGCCGCTTAATCCAATCGCGGATACAAATTGACCTTGGGGGACATCAAAACTGACATCATCCAGCGCCAAGACACCGCCGTCGTATATTTTCGTGAGGTTTCTAATTTCCAGCATAGGCTTGTTTCCATTCTTGAAAATTGCTTATATTAACACAGCCCCAGACAATTATGTCTGGGGCTGTTAAGACTAGATATTTGCAAACTTTATTACCCGCCGATTCCTTCCAGGGTAATACCCTGAGCTTCTATCAGCAAGCGTATACCATCAAAGTTTTCGTCAAAGATGTAGTTGGCGCCACTCCAGCCGTAATGATGGTCACTACAGAGAGTTTCATCACAGGCCTCTGTTTTGACATAGGCCCTGATCGCGTCCATTATAACTCCCTTCAGTTCTTCGGGGAAATCGGGTGAGAAGGACATGGTGTCGTTCGGAATTTCACCGGAGAGGGACAGGATGCGAACCTTTTCAATAATATCGGGAGCTTCTACCCCGAGGCTGCCGCGGGGATCATTAACCTTGAATCCACCGCAATACACCTTTTCGTCCTCTTCAACAACGCAGTCAGCAATTAATTCGTCGGCTATATCTGGTTCCCCACCCATTTCCCATCTCCAACCATCTTTCTGTGGAGGACTCCAGAGGGATGATGCAAAATCAGCTTCGCCATTATATACAGCTTTTACAGCCTGTAGGTGACCGCCAGCTTCTAAGGTTTCACCAGGTGTGACACCATGAGCATCAAGAAGAGAAGAAGGAATGAGGAAACCTGAAGTGGAGGTGGCACTCGGGTATGCCCAGGTGGCACCTTCAAGGTCTTCAATTGTCTGGAAATCACTGTCGCGAGCAACAACGAATTGGGAGAAGTAAACGTTCCAGCCATCACGCTCACTAGCCAAACCAGGTTCAACACCACAGAGTTGGTTTGCAAGGGCATAGCCCATCGCAGGGATAAAGCCGATGGTGTTCTCAGGAGAAGCGCACATTTCTTCAATGGTTGCTGCATAAGAAGTAGGCACAGAAACCTCGTAGAAAAGACCATCAGTAGCATCTTGCAATGCTTGGGCAAGTGTATCACCGGAAGAGATCATGAAATCAACATCTACGGAAGGCACAAAGAGAACCTGGATCGGGTTTGCTTCGGATCCAACGGCGTCCACAGGTTCCTCTGTAGGTTCCTCTGTAGGTTCCTCAGTTGGCTCCTCCACCACGGGTTCTTCAACCACGGGCTCTTCAGCCTCTGGTTGACAGGCGGTCACCAGCACGGATGCCAGCAACACAAAAACGAGCAAAACACTAAATTTTTTAAACATCTTCTTACTACTCCTTTGTTTTGGTCCCTTTTAGTCTAGACAAAAAGGGTGGATTAATATAACGTGGGTATAATATGTAAGTTGTCTAAGCGTGAGAGTGCACCTCCTTTAGCAAAAACAGGGTCGAATAGCATACTGGAGGACTACTCAACCCTGTTTGTGTACCAATGAATTCCTTCAAAATATCTACTCTTTTCTTAAAACTCAACACACTGAACTTGCTAAAGTGGGGGTTCCATAATATATCAGAATATGATTGATACTGGTCACAATGCGGACAAGTTTAGGACATGCATAGGTACTCTCCTAGCAAATAGGCGAGTTATTTCCGCCCTCCGTTGAAGAGCACTGGAGTGAGAGGGGCTC
>JBDLIT010000157.1:0-8711 GCA_039714735.1 Pseudomonadota bacterium | reverse complement strand
CGGGCATCCGCAATGCCAACCGCATGACCCAGCATATACCGCGACTACACACCACACATTTTACGCACAACTATTCTAATTGGCGTAGAAAATAACCGTGTTGATGGTTACCTGATTATGCACTGACCTAGTATAGGCGCCGGCCTCCAGAATGACTATCCGAAGGTAACGGCCCAGAGTCGGGGTGGGGACCACAATCTGTTTCAGGCGGTAGACCCCGTCGATCACCCCTGGATGTTCGCAATGGGCTCTCTTCTGAAACTCATCTCAAACCGAGCTTTTCGGAGAGCCAGTTTCAAGAGATAGTTTCGAGATGCTAGCAGCCGCAAAAAGACTTCTCCCGGGGGTCCTGGTCTTCGTCTCTGAAAATAAATGAGATACTCACGAAGCACACGCCTCAAGGAAGCCCCATCAAATAGTCTAAGCTTCGATAAAGCTTCCTGTTTCACCGATTTTACCCAGCGTTCGGCGTAGGCATTCAAATTCGGGCTCCGTGCGGGAAGCTTGAGCGGCTTTTCATGGCCCGATTTTACGATCGCGCGAAACGAATCGGTGAATTTCGTATCGCGGTCATGGATGAGGTAACGGCATCCTTCGAGGAAGCCCCATTCATCCATGGTGACATTTCTTGTGATTTGCTTCATCCAGGCTTCATTGGAATGAGGCGTGATCCCAGCGATCTCAACGCGACGGCTCTCTAGGTAGATAAAGAAAAGCACGTAGGAAGTGACCAATCCGCGTAACGTCAGTCCATTACACGCCAAATAATCATATATCATTTCAATGAGTTACCGTGGCGCCCGTTGCTCACTTTTGCACCACGATGCACAACAGTGCATAACTCATTCACGCAAAACTCCCACATGAGTTATTCGCGGAGAATTGACCAGCGAAGGCTGCGAGGTCCTCAATTGAGACAAGACCGTATCGAAGGATTCGAACATTCGATGTTTCTTTTATATTCAATTACTTAAGAAGCGTACATATCCAGATCGTGTCTAATAGCCTCTAAAAAGACCTCAGCGAATCAAAGCTCATACTTTAAATCGTTCTCTTTAAACAATGTGAAGAGTTCCTGCCGCCTTCTACTATGAGGTCTTGTAACAACCGTAGCATTACGTTCAGTCCTACCAGATAAAATACATCAAGTTTCTCAATGCCATTCATATGTGATACAGAAATGTTGTTTGAACATAATCAAATTGCTGAATCTATTAATCCGGCAACCAGCATTCTCGTCATTCAGGTCAAGTTGAAAATATGCAAATCAATCGTACATAACGAAATGTGGAATTATTAATCATTTCATAGCAATCCCCAGAAAACATGAACCTACCAATGATTCAAGAATAACTAATATCTAATTGTTTTTATTACACTTACACCATCTATTAAATATTGGCATGGCATCTGCACTCCTAATAAGCAGGCAGTCACCAAAGACCGCTTTTACATGTTTTAAATTGATAATTAGGAGAAAAGTTATGAAAAAGATAATTGCATTTGCCAGCCTTGCTCTGTTGACATCCGTTGCCTGGTCTCATGACAAGACGTTCGGAGGTAATCCAGATTTGTATGGCAGCCCTCTATTAGACCATGGCAAAGCTGAACGAGCACATGCGGTACAGATGGGTATAGGTGACAGCTACGGTAGCCAGCTCATCCCCCAACCTGCAGATCATATGCACAAGGCAGAACCGGTTGGTTCAACCAAATATGATCCAGATGGAAATCAAGATATTCTCGGTTTCTAGTGAAGACCATTCTCACCGGCCTGGACTTCGAGACATCCAGGTCGGTTGTGACAATGTATCTGTATAGCTTGATATTCCATAGCATAAACGGTAAAGACAGTCATTGTTTTCTATATAGAAAACAACAATTGAAACATCCATCTATAAATGCTTCTTAGCTTTTGTCTATACAATCCAATCTATCCAACCTGAAGCACTATGACTCATTACTCTCTATCCTTTTTATTTTCATTGTTCGCGTTACACCCCGCGTATGGTTTACCTCCCACCGTCTATACCAATTCAGGATCAGCTTGCCGAGGATGGGCAACAAAGTTAATCCCCCCATTAACAATAATATGAACAAGGCTTGATCCAAATTCGATGAGGTCAATTCGCCACCAAAATGGGCAAGTAGAAAACTCGCAGGAATCAGACCGGCCAATGTTGCCAGGGTAAATCGCCAGGTCTTTATAGGCGTCAGTCCAGCGCCATAACTCACGAGGTCGAAAGAGAGGAAGGGGATGAGACGGGTAACAAACACCATGCCCATCATAGCATTTTGCGAACCCAGCCAACCCAGCTTGAGTTGCTTACCAATGAAACGGTTTAACAATTCATAGCCCAGCAGACGTGCAATCCAGAATGCGCCCAGCGCCCCACTTGCAGCGCCGATCACTACATAGATAGTACCCCAAGTATGCCCGTAAGCCGCGCCAGCAGCGAGGGCAATGGGTGCACTGGGAATCGGATTGATAATGATAGCTATCGCCATCAGTGAAACAAGACCAACAGGCCCCCAGTAGCCTAACTCGGCACTCCAGATCTGCAAGCGGTCGCTATCCGTAACAATCGCCAGCAACCCGGATTCTTTGAGCAGATAGTAAACTAACGCAAGAACTAGCAGAAAAAGCCCGAGCATTATGATCCGGCGCAGTATAGGGTTCGTCCAAGTGATAGACATGCTAGAGACCAACAAACGGATAGTAGCTATACCACTACTTGGGTGGCTTATTGCAACAAGCTGCTGGTGCTGCCTTGGCGTTTTCCCGGCCATTACTATCGGTAACCTGGTACCAGCTCAACTTGCGGCGGGACCACCAGCTATCCAGCGGTGGAAATCCCGCATTTTCCAGTGATGTCACAACCGACTGGAAATCCACACCAGTGATGTCATACAGGACGATAACCTGCTGCCGGGTTGCATCGGCTATAACCTTGCGAATTCCGGGTAAGGGGCCTAGGAAGCGTTCCACTGCCATGGCATCCGCCGCATGACCCAGTGCTGGTATTTTGATCCGGCGTTTGACTTCCCAGGCGCCCGCTGGTTTCAAGGAATTTTGTGTTTTCATGATTCACTCCGGGCTTGATTCAGCCACTCAAAACCTTGCGTTTCTGTTCGAACTCTTCTTGATCGATCTCACCCTTTGCATAACGTTCCTTCAAGATGTCCAGTGCAGACTTGTGTTTTTCCGTCACTCTGTTTCCGCGACCAAATACTGCGTTTATCGCCCACACAGTGACACCAATCAAAAGAACCCATAACAACCACATGAAACCGCCCCCAAATCCCATGCCAAAGCCATCTCCCATCATGATCAATCTCCTAGTTAAATCTCAGCACGTTTAAGTCTGAGTGCATTACCGATTACAGACACCGAACTGAAACTCATGGCGGCTGCGGCAATGATCGGTGAGAGCAATAAACCAAAGACCGGATAGAGCACGCCGGCCGCCACCGGCACACCCAGCGAGTTGTAGATAAAAGCGAAGAACAGGTTCTGGCGGATGTTGCGCATGGTCGCCCGGCTCAGACGACGGGCGCGCACGATGCCACGCAGATCCCCCTTGACCAGAGTCACGCCGGCGCTCTCCATAGCCACATCGGTACCGGTACCCATGGCAATGCCCACATGGGCCTGGGCCAGGGCCGGGGCATCGTTGATACCATCACCCGCCATCGCGACCACCCGGCCCGCTGCTTGTAGTTTCTTGACAATCTCCGCTTTCTGATCCGGCAAGACCTCGGCCTCCACCTGATCTATACCCAATTCACCCGCAACGGCCTGCGCGGTAGTGTGGTTGTCACCCGTTAGCATAACGACCTGTATGCCCTCCTGGTGCAGATTCGAAATCGCTTCAGGTGTGGATGCCTTTATGGGATCAGCCACACCGATCAGCCCGGCGGCCTCGCCATTGATTGCAACGAACATCACCGTTTGACCCTCTCCACGGCCGGTATCTGCCAATTGTGGCAGTTCTCCTGCATCGACAGAGAGGCTTTCCAAGAGCTTGAGATTGCCCAGCGCCACGGTTTGCCCATCAACCTTGCCAATGACACCCTTACCCGTGACCGATTGGAAATCATCGGCAGGAGACAGGCTAACCCCCTTCTCCTCCGCACCGCGCACGATGGCCTCTGCCAGCGGGTGTTCACTGGCCCGTTCCAGGCTAGCACCCAGTTGGAGAATGTCTTGTTCCCTAAAACCTTCGAGGGCCATGACCGAGACGAGTTGCGGCTTGCCTTCGGTCAAGGTGCCGGTCTTGTCCACCACCAGGGTGTCGACCTTCTGCATGACCTCCAGCGCCTCGGCATTCTTGATCAGCACACCGGCCATGGCGCCCTTGCCGGTACCCACCATGATGGACATGGGGGTGGCCAGACCCAAAGCGCAGGGACAGGCAATGATAAGTACGGCCACGGCGTTGATCACGGCAAAGGCCAAGGCCGGCTCAGGCCCCCAGTTCCACCAGACGATGAAAGTAATAATGGCTATGACAACCACCGCTGGTACGAAATAACCGGCCACAATGTCCACCAGTTTCTGAATCGGCGCACGGGAGCGTTGCGCTTCGGCCACCATCTGGACGATCTGTGACAACAGCGTGTCTGCACCGACCTTTTCAGCACGCATCAGCAGGCTGCCGGTACCGTTGACTGTCGCACCGATCAGCTTTTCACCGGGTGTCTTATCGACCGGAATGGGTTCACCGGTGACCATGGATTCGTCCACGTGGCTTGTGCCATCCTGGACAATACCGTCCACTGGGACCTTCTCACCGGGGCGTACACGTAGAATATCGCCTACCTTCACATGCTCCAGGGGGATATCCTCTTCGCGACCACCCTCACGCAGGATGCGCGCCGTCTTGGGCGCCAACCCCAGCAGCAGCTTGATGGCCGCATTGGTCTGGCTGCGTGCGCGCAGTTCCAACACCTGCCCAAGCAACACCAAGGCGGTAATGACAGCCGCAGCTTCAAAGTAGACCGGCACCACCCCATAGGCATTGAACACCGAGTCCGGGAAGATACCAGGTAGCAGTACTGCGGTGACACTATAGAGCCAGGCGACACTCACCCCCAGACCGATCAGTGTGAACATATTGAGGTTGCGCGTAACGACAGATTGCACGGCACGCACATAGAAGATCCAGCCGCCCCAAACCACGGCGGGCGTAGCCAAGATCAATTCGAACCATTGCCGAGTGCGAGGTTCGATGAGCTCCGCCATGGCCTGTGGCCAGAATTCGGCGGCCATGGCGCTGAGAAAGACCGGGATGGCCAGTAAGGCGCTGACCCAAAAGCGCCGCGACATGCTGTCCAGTTCCTGGGTATCCTCATCTGCCTCTAGTGTGCGCGGCTCCAGCGCCATGCCGCACTTGGGACAGGCCCCGGGATGGTCCTGTACCACTTCGGGGTGCATTGGGCAGGTGTATTCGGTTTTGCTAGTTGAAACCGGAACCCCCATTGGTTCAAGCGCCATGCCGCATTTGGGACAGGCGCCTGGTTGATCTTGCTGGATTTCCGGATGCATGGGGCAGGCATAGACAGCACTGACCTCATGTAGGTGAGTCACATCCTTCGTCGTATGATCATGCTGACAATTGTGATGACTATCAGCGTCGGAGTGTGTCTGTTCTGTTACATGATCGATCTCCTTATCATTCAGATAGACGGATGGATCGACTGCGAACTTTTTCTCACAGTAATCACTACAAAAGTAATATTCAACGCCATTGAAATGGTGTCGATACTTGCTCTCTTCTGAGACATCCATACCACAGACTTGGTCAGTATATTCAACTGATTTAAGATAACGTTCCGGATGAGCGCGAAATTTATACAGACAATCACTGCTGCAGAACTGATATTCTCTGTGTTGGTAGATATATCGTCGCGCATTTTCCGGGTCGACATCCATACCACAGACCAGATCATTGTGATTCGAGGATTCAAGCTGCTTTGCTGGATGTCCCATGGTTGCCTCCTTCAGTCTCGACATGACATAACAATTTCCCTTCATCGTTTTCAGTGGACTCGATGAGGTGACAGATACTATTGCCATCCGGCGTCCCGTTCGGCATCTGCTTCCACTGCTCTAACGCCTCTTCCATGCGGGTTTGCAGCTTCAGCATCTCCTCGATCTTGGCTCGGTTCTCCTGAATACGCTGCGCAATGATGTTTCGTACACTCTCACAAGGAGAATCACCGCTTTCCGCATGCCGGGTGATCTGTTTGATCTCATTCAACGTAAACCCCAGGTGTTTAGCCCTGCGGATAAAACGCAACCGGGTGGCATCCTGCGGTGTAAACAGGCGGTAACCATTATCCTGTTTGTCTGCAGGCTTAATCAGGCCGATACGCACGTAGTAACGTACGACATGGGGCGGCGCATCACCTTTTGTTGCAAGTTCATTAATTGTCAGCATCGCTCAATATCTCCTAATCAATCGCTCTATACTGAGCGTACAACCTATGTGCTACACACAGGTCAAGGTCCAATTTGAACTCATGTCTCAACAAGACGCAGAACTTCAATCCAGTACCTGAAAAAACTGTTTTAGATCGCACGGCACCTCACTTAAATCAGCAATTTTTCATTCAACAGTAATGGTTATCTTCTCGGACATCAGCTCTGGGTCATGGGGCTCATGTTGTTCGTCACCCAGCAACAGCTGGAGCGTGTGTTGGCCTGGTGGCAGTTTCAACATCGTCACTGTCTCTCCCTGATCGAAATGGATATGTTGTTCGTCACTGGGGATAGCCTCATCCATATCCGGCAATACCTCGACGTCCACCAACAGATGATAATGACCGGCCGTGTGCCGGCGCTTACCCTTGGTTCCTGCCGGAGTGATGCCGAATCCCTGAATACCGAACTCTACTTTGAATGGACTCCGCACCAAAGCACCATCCTCCAGCCCGACAAAATAGACCTTTGCATGTTGTGGTGGGGAATGAGCCAAAGTGTTCGTTACAGTCATCAAAAGTACCAGAGCCATAACGACAACAGGACGCATCTTTATCATCGATGTCTCCTATTGATTCCGGCTGGCGTAAACGGCGGTTTTACCACTTTCCTGAAAGGTCAGTACGTCATAAGGATCTTGCCTCGGTCCCTCCATGCCCGGCGAACCCATCGGCATGCCCGGCACGGCCAGCCCCTTGACCGCTGGTTTCTCTTTCAACAGACGCCTGATCTCTTCGGCGGGCACATGGCCTTCCACCACATAGTCACCGACTTTAGCGGTATGACAGGATTGCAGATGACGCGGCACACCCAGTTCCGACTTGATGGGATTCATATTGCGTCGGTTGTGCACCTCCACCGTAAATCCATTTTCTTTCAAATGGCTGACCCAATGCTTGCAGCAGCCGCAGGTCGGGCTTTTATAGACAACCACGTCAGCTGCATTGGCAGGTTGCGTGATGAGCAGCAGACTACTCACCACCAAGGTGACACCTGTCAGCAAAGCAACCAGTTTCCCAACACCAGTTGATGACTTCGATTTATCAAGGTTTCTCTTTTTCATGGTTTAGCTCCTTTGGACTTCGTAATAGATTTCAGCCTTTGCTGATAGGTTGTAGGGATTTGCTGGCCTGTTCATTGCGCTCATGCCAGACACGATAGATCTCATCGGACCAGTGGGACTGAACCCAGGCCAGAACGGCATCGATCTCTTCAGGATTCAGCTTTTCGGCAAAACCGGGCATGGTGCCGCCCAGGGGCACGCCTCCCAGTCTGACGGTACGCCGCAACACCGATAGCGGATGGTGCCAGGCATGGGCGGTGCCGTTAAGGGGTGGCGGCGGCAATACCCCGTTGGCATCCCGTTCCCGCCAAGTGGGAGTGCCTGAGGCGTCGGGCTTGTGGCAGACCGCACAATTGAGTTGGAACAGATTGTCGCCTCTCGCCACTTGGGCTTGGTTGTACCAGCGGTGCAACGGCAACGACCTTTGCGGCTGGACCGAGAATCTTTTACTAGTAGTGTCTCTTTCGTTTGCCCCATTATGGCTGGCGTCTTCACAGCCCATCAGCCAAAAAAGGGCAACTACCGAAAACAAGACAATCATTAATCTTTTTTTCATCTCTTGGGATCCCGTTGCTGGATACAGTCTGCCCTTCCCTGGGTTTCGCTGTAATGCATGTGCGCCATCCAATCAGAACCAGGCCCGGATACCGACGACGAACTGCACATCGCTGGACTCCTCGCCCTCATCACGGGCATAGTCGGCGGTCTGGCCAAACTGTTTGCTCCAGTTGACGCCGATGTAGGGCGCAAACTCCCGCCGGATCTCGTAGCGCAGACGCAGTCCCAGTTCCATGTCGGAAAGACCGGCGCCGATACCCACCGCCTCATCGTCCTGGGTGTAGAGATTGAGTTCGATCTCCGGTGAGAGGATCAGTCGCTGGGTGATCATGTACTCATACTCGGCATCCAGCCGGGCGCCGAGCTGCCCCGATTCGCCGATGAAAATGCCGGCGTCCACCTCGAACAGATAGGGCGCCAGGCCTTTGAAGCCGAGGGCCAGAAAGTCTCTATCCGGTTCCGGTCTGATATCTCGGCGCCAACCGACTTGCGCATCCCAGAAGGGTGCGATGGCGCGGCTGTAGAGAAACTGCACCTCCGCCTCCTCCGTTTCGCCATCCACCCGCTCCACCTCGGTCTTGAACCAGAACTTGTCGAGGTCATAGC
>JBDLIT010000156.1:0-8791 GCA_039714735.1 Pseudomonadota bacterium | reverse complement strand
CAGGGGTGCTGATCGGAAAAAAGTGGATCGATGGCAGAATTATCCAGGAACATCATGCTTTGGACCAAACCACCCGCACCCTGGCAATCCGCCTGGAGATATCCAACCCTGAAGACCACCTGCATCCAGGTCAGTTTGTCACAGTCCGCATGCCGACCGGCAAGCAGGATGGAACTGCGCTCAGCCTGCCTTCAGATGCTGTATTGCACAGCCCTGACGGTGACTGGGTGGTGTTTGTCGAACAAGCGCCTGGTGAATATATCCCTAAAGAAGTGCGACTGATTGAACAGTTATCGCAACGGGTTTTGATTGAAGGCCTCGAACCTGGCGAGCGGGTGGTGACCCAGGGCGCATTCTTTATCCAGTCGGAGTTGGCCAAGTCCGGCTTCGATGTCCACAACCATTAGGAAGCCAGCATGCTGAATCGATTGATCGACTGGTCAGTGGCCAACCGCCTGCTGGTGGTGCTGGGTCTGCTGGTGATGCTGGGTGTCACGGCGTCATTCATACCCCGCCTCAACCTCGATGCCTTTCCCGATGTCACCAATGTGCAGGTACAAATCAATACGGAAGCCCATGGTCTGGCCGCCGAGGAGGTGGAGCAGCTGATCACCTATCCCATCGAGGCAGTGATGTACGCCTTGCCGGATGTGCAGGAGGTCCGCTCCATCTCCAAGACCGGACTCTCGGTTATCACCGTGGCATTCAAGGATGGCACTGACATCTACTTCGCCCGGCAACTGGTCTTCGAGCGCCTGCAGGATGCCCGCGAACAGATCCCGATGGGGGTGGGCACACCGGAAATGGGGCCGAACACCTCAGGTCTCGGGCAGATCTATCAGTATATCCTGCGCACAGACAAGCCTCTGGAATATGACCGTATCGCCCTGCGCAGTCTCAACGACTGGGTCGTCAAACTGTTGCTGCTGCCCGTGGATGGAATCACGGATGTGCTCTCATACGGAGGCGAGGTCCGCCAATATCAGGTGCAGGTCGATCCATCCCGGCAACTGGCGTATGAGATCAGTCTGGATGAGATTGCCGAAGCCATCGAGAACAACAACCATAATGCCGGTGGCTGGTATCTTGACCGGGGTGCAGAGCAACTCGTCATTCGAGGCATAGGCTGGGTTCGCGCCGGAGAGGATGGCCTGAGTGATATCAAAAACATCCCACTCAAAGAGGAAAATGGAATAATCGTGCATGTGGGTGACATTGCTCAAGTCGCCTTCGGTGGAGAGACTCGTCAGGGTGCGGTTACCATGACCCGGCGGGATGAGTATGGAGAGCCGGAGTATCTGGGCGAAGTAGTAGCAGGCATTGTACTCAAGCGCCTGGGCGCGAACACCAAGGCGACTATCGACAGCATTAAACAACGCCTGCCGGCAATCCAGCAAGCGCTGCCAGAGGGAGTGTACATCGAGCCATTTTATGACCAGGCCGGTCTTGTGGAACAGGCGGTCAACACCGTGAGCCACGCTCTGACCCAGGCCTTTGTGCTGATTGTCGTAGTGCTGCTGTTGTTTCTACTCAACCTCCGGGCCACCCTGTTGGTGCTGATCTCCATACCTCTCTCGGTGGGCCTGGCGTTGACCCTCATGAGCTATTGGGGACTCTCCGCCAACCTGATGTCTCTGGGTGGACTGGCAATTGCCATTGGCATGATGGTGGACGGCTCGGTGGTGATGATGGAGAACATCTTCCATCATCTCTCACGAGCCAATCTCAGGCCGAAGCTGATTGAACAGGAGATAACCACATCGCACGATCCAAGCAGCACGCCTTTACGCATCCAGGAGGCCGCCCGTGAAGTGGGACGGCCTGTATTCTACGCGGTGCTCATCATCATTGTGGTTTTTGCCCCCCTGTTCACCCTGGAAGGAGTCGAAGGCAGACTGTTTAAACCCATGGCAGTCTCCATTGTTCTGGCCATGCTGGCCTCACTTCTGGTGGCACTGGTGGTCACGCCTGCGCTGGCCAGCTATACATTTCGGCGTGAAATCAAACCCCGTACCAGCCCGGTTTTAGTCCCACTGGAGTGGCTCTACCGGCATCTGCTCAGATTCACTTTGAAGCTGAAATGGCTGGTCGTCATGGCAGCACTCGCCATGCTGGCTGCCACGCTGGTTCTGCTGCCCCGCCTGGGCACGGAGTTTGTTCCGGAACTGGAAGAGGGCACCCTGAATATCCGGGTCACGCTGGCGCCATCCGCAAGCCTGGACACGGCACTGAAGGTCGCTGCCGAACTTGAAAAGCGCCTGATGAGATTTCCCGAAATCACCTATGCATCCAGCCGGGTTGGACGTCCCGAACTGGGTGGCGACCCGGAGCCCGTCTCCAATGTGGAAATCTATGTCGGGCTGAAACCGATCGATGAATGGACCAGTGCCAGCGACCGGTTTGCCTTGCAGAAATTGATGGAACAGGCGCTGGCGGAACACCCTGGCCTGCTATTCAGTTTTTCCCAGCCGATAGCCACGCGAGTCGATGAGTTACTGTCAGGGGTCAAGGCGCAACTGGCGATCAAACTATTCGGACCAGACCTGGGAATACTCAATGCGAAAGGCAAAGAGATCGAGTTACTGGTCAATGAAGTCGAAGGTACCCACGGTGTGGAAATGGAGCAGATCGCCGGTGAAGCTCAGCTGACCATTCGCCCCAGACGCGATCAACTGGCCCGCTATGGTATTCCTGTGGCCCAGGTCATGGATCTGGTATCCAACGGCATCGGTGGCATGCAAGCCGGGCAAGTGATCCAGGGAAACGAACGCTACGATATTTCAGTGCGTATTGCACAAGCCTACCGCAAGGATACAGAGACTCTGAAGCAGCTGATTCTGCAGGCCCCAAGTGGGGCTTGGGTGCGTCTGGGAGATGTGGCTGATGTGGTCATAGCCTCCGGCACCCCGCAGATTCGGCGTGACGACGTGCAGCGCCGGGTGGTAATCCAGTCCAATGTGGAGGGGCGGGACATGGGCGGACTGGTCGCAGAACTGGATCGACGCATCACTGAACAGATCGATCTTCCTCCAGGCTACTCGGTGGTCTTTGCCGGCCAATATGAAAATCAGCAGCGTGCGCAAAAGCGTCTGATGATCGTTGTCCCACTCTCTCTAGGCTTGATCTTTCTGCTACTCTACTTTGCCTTCCACTCAGTGGGACAGGCCATGCTGATCATGCTCAATGTACCCCTGGCGCTGATTGGCGGAGTTGCATCCCTCTATCTGACCGGTCAATACCTATCCGTTCCAGGCTCGGTCGGATTCATTGCCGTGTTCGGCATTGCCGTTTTGAATGGGGTGGTCATGGTGAATGCAATCAACCAGAATTTAGAGGCGGGAAACAGCATGCCCACCGCTATTCAGCATGGCGCCCTGTCGCGCTTGAGACCGGTCTTGATGACAGCACTCACAACGGTATTTGGACTGCTCCCATTGTGGTTTGCCACGGGGATTGGCTCAGAGGTGCAACGGCCACTGGCCACGGTGGTGATTGGGGGAATGGTCTCTGCCACCTTCCTCACCCTGTTCGTCCTGCCTGCCCTGTTCAGTACATTCTCGCGGGGAGTTCTCTTAAGCCTTTCCACGATAAAAAGATAAATGAAGCATGATCAGGCGACTGAGCTTTCCAGCAATCCAATAGACACAGAGACCGAAGATATTTCACCCCGGTCTCATCTGCACATGCCTATTTCTCACATGCGTTCACTTATCCCTGTGCTCACTTCCCGTTTGGTCTACCTCCCGGGTAATTACCTTCTTTTGCACCGTTGAAACCTTCATAGGGTGCGTATCCTTGTTGTCCTTCGATAACAGTGGTTGATTCAACCTCCACTGTCAACTCATCTCCATCACCTCCAGGACGCCCACCTGGGAAGCCCTTGTCGTACGCTTGGAAACCTGCCCATCCAGGCATACCACTCACGCTTCCAACCCATGACACTGCTAATAAACCAACGAGGATTGCAAGCAGACCTTGCTTCAGACTTTGGCCTTTCATTTCAACACCTCCATTTACCATAAGCCACGGAAACCTTGAAAGCACTTCCCATCGCACGGCATGGCACCCTTTCGTGGCTTATTTCATCTCCGTGATTACCGTGCTTTTCCAAGGCCCCTACTATGTATATAGGCCTGTTTTGTCACTCATTCCACGCAAATGAAGCAGCTATTTGCTACAAGATATTTCAAGTTGTTTCGATCTGTTTCATTTGTCATTTGGCTTGACCTTCATCATTGATCATTTTTAAAAATACTCAAAATTCAGAATCTTATATAATCGGCGAATGTTGAACACTTGTTTGCATCCAAACCGCCGACTGTCGATAGCTCCAATGTTGGATTGGACCGACCGGCATTTTCGTTTCTTTATCCGCCTGATCAGCAGACACGTATTGCTCTACACCGAGATGATCACCACCAGCGCGCTGTTGCATGGGGATACGGAACGTTTTCTGAGATATGACCCGAGTGAACATCCGCTTGCCATCCAGCTGGGTGGTAGCGATCCCAAAGAACTGGCTGAATGCGCCCGGCTTGCCGAACGGGCTGTTTTTGACGAGGTGAATCTGAATGTGGGCTGCCCCTCAGACCGGGTACGGAATGGGCGCTTCGGTGCCTGCCTGATGGCGGAACCCGCCTTGGTAGCGGACTGTGTCAGGGCTATGCAAGAGACAGTGGACATCCCGGTCACGGTCAAGACACGCATCGGTATCGATGACCAGGATAGTTACCCGGCGCTGTGCCGGTTCATCGAGGCGCAGATCGATGCGGGTTGCGATCATTTCATCATTCACGCTCGCAAGGCCTGGCTGCAGGGCCTCAGCCCCAAGCAGAACCGCGAGATACCGCCACTGCGTTACGACATCGTGGAACAGCTCAAGCAGGACTATCCGCAGCAGGGCTTCACCCTCAACGGCGGCATCAAAAGCCTTACCCAAGCCCTGGAGCATCTGCAACACCTGGACGGGGTGATGATCGGGCGCGAGGCCTATCACAATCCCTGGATACTGGCGGATGCGGACCGGTTGATCTTCAATGATCCACATCCCATACCCACCCGGCATCAGGTGCTCGAACGGTTAATGCCTTTCATTGAGAAAGAGTTGCAGAATGGGATCGCCCTCAACCACATCACCCGCCACATCCTTGGGCTATTTCACGGCTGTCCAGGCGCCAGAGCTTGGCGGCGGTTGATCAGCGAAGAGGCACACAAACCAGGGGCCGGCCCCGAGCTCATCCAACGGGCCGCCAGCCATGTCAGATCTTCCCAGTTACCGTTTCAAGAGTAAAGTTGCTGATTGGCAACTATATGATTGATTCATATTGGTCAATTCAAATGGCTTTTGTTAACTCAGAGCCTCCATTGACCCATGGGTGCATGAGGGACCGACACAGCTACACGCTGCTTCACGAAGTAATCGAAGTAGGGTGGAACAAGCGCAGCGGTTCCACCAATTCACTTGACACCATAGTCACTTGTCATAATTACTAGGGTCCTAGGGGTCCTAGGGGTCCTAGGGTCAGAGTAAAATTAATCATCATTGCTCTTTCGCCAACCTATACGTCTTCCAACTTTGAGTGTTTTTTGTCTTCTACCGGTTAGTTTCTCAATCTCCTCTTTAAAGTGCTCATTTCCAATCGCCATGCCTTTGTTGGTACTCTGCCGAATATCTTTCAGCAACTGATCATCAACATGATGTGTAAATAGCGACCGGTAGTTTTCCAAGCGAAGTTTTTTTGTTCTTCCCAGCCGAAAATACTCTGAGTGTGGTGTGCATAACTCAGACTCTTTTCCCAAAGCATTGATCTGATAGCTTGACCAAACGTAATCACCTGGATCACCCACCATATCAGCTCTGACCGGATTTAGTTCAATGTATCGGTATACTTCAAGTAGATAGCGGTCGGTTTGAACCAGACAGGATTTATATCGCCCGTCCCAGAGAGTACCTGTCCGTTGATACTGAAAATTAAAATAACGAACATACTTGCGACCCAATGACTGCATCATTTGGCTGATGGCGCCTTTTTGTTGTGGCGTACAGAGTAAATGGACATGATTCGACATAAACACCCAGGCATGGATTTCTACAGTGTATTTTTTTGAATACTCTTTTAACCACCCCGCAAAAGCCATCATGTCATCTTCTGAACCAAAACAAACCTGATGATTATTGCCCCTCTGGATGATATGGATCGGAATGCCAACTGGTGTAACCCTCGGAAGACGTGGCATTTTTAGATCATTCCCTGCTCTTTTTAAATCTGGAGTATAGCATATTTAATTTTACTCTGACCCCAGTTATTCATTTTACTCTGACCCCAGTTATTCCTCACCCCAGTTATTCCTCTGACCCCAGTTATTCCTCTGACCCCAGTTATTCCCAGTTATTCCAGTTATTCCCCAGTTATTCCCCAGTTATTCCGCAGTTATTCGCGGGGGACAGGGAACAAGGGTGCCGGCTGGGGTGATGAAAATCATCCCAAAATGGCGTTCTAAAATCGTTTATTTCATATTATTTTTTGTTCCAGAAGAAGAGACGGAAAAACGCTATAGTATTTATGGATATTGGTGAAATACAGCTTAGGATGAGAATCCATTTAATGCGTGAATTAGTAAAAACCATTAGACAATCGCAGCTCGTTGTGCTATTGAGATAATCCCAAAATCCAACCTTGGAAGAGGGACCCTCGATGAACGAGCGAAAAAAGAAAACCTACAAAAGTCCGGTAACAAAGCTGGTGCGATTTTTTGAGCAGAGTCGCGATCAATGGAAGGCCAAGTGTCTGGAGGCCAAAGCCACCGCCAAGGGACTCAGTCATCGGATTCGTTATCTGGAACAGAGCAAAGTGGAATGGAAAACCAAAGCCAAGGAACTGGAAAAAGAGCTGGCACGGGTGAGGGCACAACAAAACCGAGCGCAAAGCCTGGAAGACGATAAAAAAAACGGCTGATTTCCCCAAATCACCGATCAGTCTGGACAGTTTCGAGCAACCCCTGCCTTATCCCACCTATTCGGCGGGCCATATTTTACTGTTTGTCACGCTTGTTTTGTCCGCCGTCGTGAGCTTTCGCGGTGCCGGGCGTACGATCAAGACGGTGTTGTCACTGTTTGGCCCCTCGCTGCCTTGCCCCTCCTGGTCTACGGGTCGCTTAGGGTTGTTACGGCTCGGCTACTACAAGCTGACGAGGCCGAAACACAAAGCCGGCGACTGGGTCTGGATCATAGACCATAGCGTTCAGTTAGGCGTGGAGAAGTGTTTGCTGATCCCGGGTGTGCGTCTGAGTGAGGTATCGAGCACCAATCGGGTGCTCAGCCATGAGGATGTCGAACCGATCGCCCTGTTTCCGGTGAAAAGTTCCAACGGTGATGTCGTCTTCCAACAACTTGAGGAAACCATTGACAAGACCGGCGTCCCCAGAGAGATCCTCGGCGATCAAGGCCCCGACCTGAAAGCCGGCATCGAGCGGTTTTGTCAAAAGCATCCGCAAACCTGCTCGATCTATGACATCAAGCATAAGAGCGCAGCATTGCTCAAGCACACACTGCAACACGATGAGCACTGGAAGGCGTTTACTGAAAAGGCCGCGCAGAGCAAATCGCAGATTCAGCAAACCGCGCTCGCCTTTCTCGCAGCGCCCAACCAGCGAACCAAAGCCCGCTACATGAATCTGGAAATTCTGGTCCGGTGGGGACAACGGACGCTGGGTGTAGTGGATCGATTGGAAAATCGAACCGACCCACGCGACAGCCACGAAAAACTCAAAGCGAAACTGGGGTGGCTGAAGCCATTCCGCAGCCATCTCAAGGAATGGGAGTCGCTGCTGGATGTGGCCATCACCACCGAGTGCTTCGTGCGAAAGCATGGACTTTGGAAGGGCTGTGACGTGGAGTTGTCAAAACGCCTGGCGGATCATGACGCAGTTTCACCGAAAGCCCTTCAACTTCGTGATCAACTCCTGGCCTTTGTGAAAAAAGAGTCTTTGAAAGCCAGAGCCGAGGAACACCTGCTTGGCAGCAGTGAAATTATCGAGTCGGTCTTTGGTAAACTGAAACGACTCGAGCACAATCAAGCCAAGAGCGGCTTTACCGGTCTGGTGTTAAGTGTCGCAGCGGTGGTTTCGGAAACAACACAGGAGGTTGTGCAAAAAGCCATGGAAACGGTTCCCACCAAGAATGTGCTTGAATGGATCAAAAAACACCTCGGGCAATCGGTTCAAGCAAAAAGAAAAACTGCCTTTTCCAATACCAATAAAACGGAACAAATATGGGATCAACTATTTGATGAACTCTGAATTGATTTTCATCGGCCCACCCCTGGCCCATCACATATCCGCCACTGGCCTTGTCTTTGAGTTTGTGAACATGCCAGATTTTTTTTGTATTTTTGGAACGCTTATTATCTGAATCATCAATAACAAGCGAGCCATGAGTAAGACCATAATAATCAAGAATCAGGCTGACACTGTATCTCAGCAATATTGTCCACGGGATTGGCGCATGATAAAACACCCATGAAAGCGCTGCGCTGCCATACTGGCCGAAGCTGGCACGTTCAAATTTCGCCCAGCAAACTGACTTTGTGGCAAGGATACCCATGAGACAAAAGGCCAGCCAGTATTTTTGTGTCGTTGAGAGTTTCTTCTGTGATTCACCTTGTGAAATTGCTTCATCCAGATTATCAACGAATTCAGTGATGAAAGGGACAATATTTTTTTCCAATAACCACAAAGCCCCCAGAGAACAATGGATGTTTTCATTCTCAGGCTAAATGATTTTGTGCCAGGA
>JBDLIT010000155.1:0-8818 GCA_039714735.1 Pseudomonadota bacterium | reverse complement strand
CATCAACCGAAGTTAATTCAGTTTTATGAGCGACTGTGGTTAATGCATTCCAAATCACCTCAGGATCAACGAGTAAATTCTCTATCATTGAAACAGGCAAATATATTGAGAAATCCTCTTCAGGATCTCCTTCTGCCAGATCTCTATCAAGAAGAGCATAAGCTTTAAGTTTTTCAGAAAACTCAGAAGACAGATCATTGAGGCTCGCTGTTAACTTCTTGCATTCTGACTTTCCTCCACCAGGAATGATTGTGACACGATTAAAGTCATCACTGAGAAAACTATATACACGTGAGTCTGACGACCGCTTAGAAGTTTTGTCGCTTTTTCGACCCTCTACAACTAGAAGTGGCCTCATGGCTGTGACATTTGAAGTAGAGCCAAAAACCTCTCTTATTACTTCTAGTTTTTCATCGTCCGATGCAACCCTTATAAGCTGATTATGGTCGCCATCAACTAATTCAGTTGGACGCAATAAAAATAATTCTTCGCTATTTGCATGCTCAACAAGTGTTGGCGAATGTGTCGCCAAAATAAATTGGACATTTTCTCTAATAGATATCGTTCTTATGTAATCTAATATCTTACCCTGAAGTACTGGATGAAGATGAAGTTCTGGTTCATCCATTAGAATGCACACATTCTCTTCAGCGACATTAATTTGAGTCTCTTTAATTTCATCGATTAGTGATTGAATGCGATTCTCAATTAATGGATAAAATAATTGTATTATTGATTTTTCACCTGAACTAAGGTCATCGATATCTACGATAATATCCTTCGTGTGCACTTTCCAAAGGCATCTTATTTGATCTCGATTTGTTACATCTATTTTATGAAAATGCAGATGCGGTAATAGATGCTCCGTCATGCTTTTGAGGGGTGCCCAGATATCAGGCAAGCTGTCTTTTTGAATTTCGTTATTAGCGTCAAATCGCTCTGCAAGCGCAGCTTGTCTATCAAGCTCAATTTGGCAAAGACCATATTTTAAGAAATTACTACTTTCATCAGAATCCCACGCATCTCGATTCCTATTGGGAATATTAATTCCCTCATACGACGGTAGAGATGGCTGAGATATCATTTGACTCATTTTGATTTTATTTTGAAATAGAAATCGCGCTCTTACTTGTTGGCGCCTACTTGCTCTATGTGGACCCACATAAAGAATCGGCCCAACCCCACCTTGCGCTTGTCTTAGGCCATTAAGCAAGGTCGACTTTCCAGAACCATTAGGTCCTGTGATTATCATAACTCTTGGAGCATTTTCACATGCCGCCAATCGAATACTGCGTTGATTTGTTATTGAAAAATTAGGGATTCTCATTATTTAGTACTCGATTTCCATTTCTTTACGCTAACTGTTTAGCATTTATCCGTTGTGCGTCTTTCAGCATGATGGATAAATGCCTGTTGGACTGAGCCGCCCCTGGAGACTGCCCATACCTTATTTATTAAGAAATTGTTTTTGGCACGTGGTGCCGGGCAGGTGATAGCGCTGATGCAGCAGGGTAATTTCGGGCTATCTAGGGCTGTTTTGACCGGTATCCCTGTGGCTTGAGCGGGCATCATTCCTCCTTTTTCGGTCCATGATAGACTATTTTCACCCATTTGACCGCACCGTTCCCTCAGCGGTCTTGCTGATGATTGCCCGTTGTTTTTAACGGTGTGTTACCGCATCGTCATCCTCCTCCCCACCGGGGTGCGATCTCAGCCAGGATGCGCATCGGCGTGTGGCAGTTTGGGCAAGTAAAACACCAGATCCTGGCTACCGGCTCTGCTAAGGCGTCCTTACTGCCTTCGACAGCTTCTTCATCGGGCAGCTGTTGTGCCATCGCCTGGCGTATCCGAGGTAACTGTTTCGATCGACAAGCATTGGCCAGGAAACCGTAGTGTCGGATGCGTACCAAGCCTTTAGGTAGGACATGCAGCAGGAATCGCCGGATAAACTCTTCAACCGTCAGTTGCATCACTTTCCAACGGTTCTTGTCCCGGCTGTCCTTGTAGCGGAAAGTGACCTGATCCTGTTCCATCTTGAGCAGACGCGCGTTACTGATCACGGTGCGATGGGTATAGCGCGCCAGGTAGTCGATGACCCTACCACCGGCCTCAAGGCAGGGCTTGCTGTAGACCACCCAGTCCTGGGCCATCAGACGATCCAGCGTTTTGTCGATTTCACCTTCTCGGGTAATGCGATATAGCTTACCCGTATTGGCGCAGGCCCTGAGCTGACTCACGAGTCTGCCACGGAAGCGCCGGGACAGTGCCCGCACGGGAAACAGATAATCACTCTTACTGGCTGTCCAGGTACCTTGTGGACTGATGGCGCCACCCGGCACCAGGCAATGCAGGTGCACATGACGGACCAGGGTGGAACCCCAGGTGTGCAGAACCGCTGTCATTCCCAACTGGCCACCCAAGCGTTTGGGGTCTTCACCGAAGGCGCGTAGCGTTTCCCAGGTTGCTCGAAATAAGAGTGGGTAGAGCACTTCCGGGTGTAGACCGATCCAGCCATTGAGGGTCTCCGGCAGGGTGAATACCAGGTGGTGATAGTTCACCGGCAGTTGGGATGCCAGCTGGTTCTCAGCCCACTGTTGAGAGGCTTGCCACTGGCACTGGGGACAATGGCGATCCCGGCAGGCATAGTAATGCAACTGCTCCTGTTGGCAATGATCACACTGCAATTGGAGTCCGCCAAGGGTCTCGGTACGGCAGTGATCGGGTGAACTCGTCTGCAACCTCGATCCGCGACCTGGCTCAGGATGTCGAACGGGCAGCCGGGGTGATCCACACACTAGGATTGAAGGATTAAATAACGTTTCATTTGAAGAGCTTGACACGTGGAGGCGGTTACTCACTGGATATTCTCAATCAGAACGAACAATCTCCAACATGGTGCATGGAATCAAGGCTGCAAACACTTTCTTGCATCCAGAATTAATGAGCACCTTATTAAAAGCTGGCTTGGAATCCCCATTGATTGCCGACTTGTCTCCAGATAAAAAAACTGAATTGGTATTGAAGGCGCATATGATCATCTATGCACTTGTAAATGATGATGAGCGTCTAGCTAACCTGAGATCAGAGGATATAGTAGAAATTTTTCCTTTGTTGCTTAAATTGAATGATCCAGATCAGCCGATAATTCTGCCAGAAGAGGGCGCATAGCCAGTGCGGGTTTTTCGGGTCCTTTTTTCTGGAATCGTTATTCCATTTTGATCCCGATAAGTCCCGGCTAAATTTGGCTCTTCCCTATTTATCTTGAATATGGGGGGTTAATTATCTTGGGTCTGTATAAGGTGTCTAGCGAACAAAACAAACACAATTTCAACTCGTTAACAGTAGAATGGAGCGGTCAACTGGGGAATCTAGGATTATTCACCGGGTCTGCTGAATCGGCCTCTGGAGAGGCAAAGGCCGGATTCCTGCAACGCAGCTCTCCCATCTCGCCCACCAGCGAGGCGGGCATCCCGGGGAAGGCGCTGATCACCGACATCAAGAGCGCCGCCGCATAGGGTATGGTCTGCAACAGCAGGACGATGGACCAGATTCGCGCATCCGGGAGTAGCTCACCCTGCGTCACCTGGATGACCGTGGCGGCCAGGATCAGCGCCGACATCAGCAGCGTCTCCTCCCGCGCATCTCCGATGGCTCGGATCAGGCCGCGATGCCTGGCCTGTTTGGGAGTGCGGAAAAAGGCCAGTCTACTGGAGAACAGTCCGTTCAGGATAGCTTGGGATATGGTATGGGAGAGCGCCAGTCCGGCAAGGGCCGCGGCGATGCTCTGACGCACCGTGGCGGCCACCCGCCGCCGGTAGAGGAAGAACATCTTCAGGATCTTGAAGACGAACAGGGTCAGAGGCAGTATCGCAAAGAGCGGCAGCGGGGCGCCGAAATTGGTGGGCCAGAGGATCATGCCCACCGACCAGCCGATGGCCGCAAGATTGAACAGCAGGTTGAAGCCGTCCGCGAACCAGGGTAGCCAGCCGGCGAAGAAATGGTAGCACTGACCGGCGCTGAGCCGGCTGGGCCTGATCTTCAGCAGCTCGCCAAGATGGCGTTTGAGAATCTGCACCGCCCCATAGGCCCAGCGGTAGCGCTGTTTCTTAAAATCAGTGAAGGTATCGGGCATCAGACCCTTGCCGTAACTCTGTGGCACATAGGTGGCTTCGTAGCCTTGCTCGAACACCCGCAGACCCAGTTCGGCGTCTTCGGTGATGCACCATTCCCCCCAGCCGCCGACCTCTTCCAGGATCTGCTGGCGCACCATGGTCATGGTGCCATGCTGAATGATGGCGTTGCGTTCGTTGCGGGTCACCATGCCGAGATGGAAAAAGCCGCGGAATTCCGCCAGACACATGGTCTTGAAGCAGCTCTCCCCACCGTCGCGGTAATCTTGTGGGGCCTGCACCACGGCAATTTGCGGGCGGTCGAACTGGGAAACCAGATCCCTCAGCCAGTTCTTCGTCACCTGGTAGTCGCTGTCGATGGCGGCGATGATCTCCGCCTCAGGGTGTGTGTGCTGCAGGGCGAAGTTCAACGCACCCGCCTTGAAACCCGGCAGCGGGTCTTGGTGGAAGAAGTGGAATCGCCGGCCCAAGGCCTCGCAGTGGGACTGCACCGGTTGCCAGACAGTGGGGTCTTTGGTGTTGTTGTCGATCACCAGGACTTCGTAGTTCGGATAGTCCAGTTCTGCCAGGGAGTCCAGGGTCTGCTGCAGCATCTCTGGCGGTTCGTTGTAGGCGGGGACGTGGATCGAAACCATCGGCAGATGGGGATCCGCCAGCGGGAAGGGGCGGATGGTGCGGCGCCACTGGTGCAGCCAGAGCGACTCCGCCCATTCGTGCGCCTCCGCCAGGAGCACCACCAGTACACCCAGCATGCCGAGAAACAGCAGAATACCCAGCAGAATGGCATCCAGCGTCATATATTGCCGGGTGTAACTGTAGACGATCCAGACCGCGCCGGTGGCGCTGCCATAGGCGACCAGCGCCAGAAAACCCCGCCCGCGGGAGAGCATGCCGGGGCTGTCGCGAAACAGAAAGATCAGCGCCAAGACCCCGATCAAGGCCGAGATGGCAGCCAGTTCACGCCATTGGGGCAGGCTGGAGATGGCTTCGGTGAAGGTGAACTTGGGCTGACGATGAATATCATAGACCCCCCAATAGGTCCCGATGGCCCCTTCCAGGGCCTGTTTCCAGGGCTGATCGAAGGCCTCCATGATGTAGTAGATGTAACCTTCCTGGTCTGCCCGGGCGAGAAAGCGACGCAGGAAGGTGGCCTGGTTGGCCACCGAGGGTTCAGCCTCTCTCAGAGGACGACCGTAGCTGGGCCAGCCCACCTCGGCGATCACGATGGGCTTGTCTGGAAAGGCCTGTTTCAGTTCTGCGTAACGTGCGACGACGTATTCGACGGCGTTATCCACCGCCACCCCTTCCCAGTAGGGCAGGATGTGGGCTGCGATGTAGTCGACATGCTCGGCCAGTTCCGGGTGGCTGAGCCAGATGTGCCAGGGTTCTGCGAGACTCACCGGTGCCCAGACCTTTTGTTTGACCCGGTCAAGATAGTCGATCATCTGCGCCGGGGTCACCTCTTTCCTCAGCAAGGCCTCGTTGCCCACGATGACCCGGACCACCTGGCGGTGGTGGCGCCGCGCCAGTTCGATGAGTTGGGTGATCTCTTCTTCATTGGTCTGTGGATTACCGCTGATCCATCCTCCCAAGGTTATGTTGAGGCCATGTTTCGCCGTCAGCTTGGGGATGAGTCCCAGTGTCTCGGCAACTGAATAGGTACGGATGGCGTGGGCCTTGCCGGCCAACAGGCTGAGATCCTGGTCTATCTCCTCCACGCTGGGAAACTGGCCCTTGAGAGGATCCTGGTGTGGACGCATGGGGGAGAACGAAAATCCTTGGATCTGCTCCGGCCAAGGCGGCTCATCGGCGGCCTGATCCAGGAGCGCCCATAATCCGGTAGTGAGAATGGCAATGACCAGGGTAATCAGGAGGCTTGGACGTAGCATGCGGGTTGTACAAATATGAGAGTATGGTCGCGCATATTAGCAAAAGTTAATGTACTTGTGTTGTGAACAATGTTGACTTATTTAGCTGCGGGTAGAATAACCGACTTTGATTGGGGTCCCACCTTGGGTGAAAATGGCCGCACCGAATTTCTCCTTTCAGTCAATGAGAACCCATGCATGAAGAACTGAGTGCGTCCATTTTGCTCGCCGGTGTTGATGAAGTGGGCCGTGGGCCGCTGGCCGGGCCGGTGGTGGCGGCGGCGGTGATACTCGATCCGGCTCGGCCGATTGCGGGTCTGGCAGACTCCAAAAAGCTCAGCGAGAAGCGGCGAGAAACACTCTCAGAACAGATCCGTGAACACGCCCTGGCCTGGTCCCTGGGCCGTGCAGAGGTGGAGGAGATCGATTGCATCAACATTCTGCAGGCCAGTCTGCTGGCCATGCAGCGGGCCGTGGAGGGATTGTCTGTGATCCCACATAGAGCCCTGGTGGATGGCAATAAACTACCCCGGCTGGCCTGTCCGGCGGAGGCCATCGTGGGTGGGGACAATACGGTTGAGGCAATCAGCGCCGCGTCCATCATCGCCAAGGTGGCGCGAGATCGGGAGATGGTGGAGCTGGATGCCGTACATCCGGGCTATGGTCTGGCGAAACACAAGGGCTATCCCACAAAACAGCATATCGAAGCCCTGCAGACCCTCGGGGTGACGCCGATCCACCGCCGTTCCTTCGGGCCGGTGAAACGACTCCTGGCTAGCAGTTGATTGAATGTTTTTGTGTTGAGAGGCTCATAGCCTGAGCCCATTTCGCGGTAGAATCACTCCCATGACTCCCTCCTTCGTTCATCTGCGAGTTCACTCCGAATATTCCCTGGTGGATGGCGTCGTGCGGCTCAAGCCGCTGGTTGCCCAGGCGGTTGAGATGGGCATGCCGGCGGTGGCGATGACCGACCAGTCCAATCTCTTCGCCCTGGTGAAGTTCTATCAGGCCGCACAGGTAGCGGGGGTCAAACCCATCGCCGGGGTGGATGCCTGGCTGCGCAATCCGGAAGACGTCAACAGCCCTTTCCGGTTGGTGCTGTTGGTGCAGAACAACGCCGGCTACAAGAACCTCACCCGGCTGGTCTCGCGCAGTTACCGGGAAGGCCAGCATCTGGGGCGGCCGATGCTGGAGCGGGAGTGGCTGGAGGGCAATGTGGATGGGCTGATCGCCCTCTCCGCCGGACGCCATGGGGATCTTGGACGGGCGCTGCAGGCAGGCAACCAGGAGCAGGCGGAACGGCTGTTGGCCGGCTGGCTGACGCTGTTCAGTGACCGTTTCTACCTGGAACTGAATCGCACCGGCCGCCCGGAGGAGGAGGACTGCCTGCATGCCAGCGTCGAACTGGCGGTGTCTCACGGAGTACCGGTGGTGGCCACCAACGATGTCCATTTTATCAGTGGGTCGGATTTCGAGGCCCATGAAGTGCGGGTCTGCATCCATGAAGGGCGCACCCTGGACGATCCCCGGCGACCAAGAAACTACTCTGAACAACAGTACCTGCGCACCCCGGAGGAGATGCAGGAACTCTTTGCCGATATTCCTGAAGCGCTGGAGAACACCGTCGAAATCGCCAAGCGCTGCAATCTTGAGTTAACCCTGGGCAAGAACTATCTGCCAGACTTCCCGATCCCCCAGGGGATGACTGTCGACGAGTATTTTGCCGAGGAGTCCCGCAAAGGGCTGGAGTGGAGGCTGGAACAGTTGTTCGACGTGAATTCGCCGCAGTTTGCCGAGCAGCGCAAGGTCTATGACGAGCGTCTGCGGATCGAGCTGAATGTGATCAACAGCATGGGCTTTCCCGGCTACTTCCTGATCGTGGCCGACTTCATCCAGTGGGCCAAGGACAACGATATCCCGGTGGGACCGGGGCGTGGTTCCGGCGCCGGCTCCCTGGTGGCCTATGCGCTGAAGATCACCGACCTGGATCCCATCGACCTGGAACTGCTGTTCGAACGTTTTCTCAACCCGGAACGGGTCTCCATGCCTGATTTCGACGTCGACTTCTGCATGGACAAGCGGGATCTGGTGATCGAATACGTGGCGCGCACCTACGGACGCGACTCGGTTTCCCAGATCATCACCTACGGCTCGATGGCCGCCAAGGCGGTGGTGCGGGACGTGGGACGGGTGCTCGGCCACCCCTACGGCTTCACCGACCGGGTGGCCAAAATGATCCCCTTCGAGATCGGCATGACCTTGAAGAAGGCCCTGGAGGAGAGCGAGGATCTGAAGCAGGCCTTCGACACGGATGAGGAGGTGCATGATCTCATCCAGATGGCCAGGAAGCTGGAGGGTTGCACCCGCAACGCCGGCAAGCATGCCGGGGGCGTGGTGATCTCGCCGGGTCTGCTCACCGACTTCAGCCCCCTCTACTGTGAGGAGGGCGGTGGCAATCTGGTCACCCAGTTCGATAAGGACGATGTGGAAAAGGTCGGCCTGGTGAAGTTCGACTTCCTCGGCCTGCGCACCCTGACCATCGTCGACTGGGCCTTGAAGACAGTGAATGCCGGGCGCGCCAAGCAGGGATTGGAGCCGGTGGATATCAACGCCATCCCGATGGACGATGAGGCGGCCTTCAAGCTGCTCAAGGGTTGCGAGACCACGGCGGTGTTCCAGCTCGAATCCCGCGGCATGAAGGAGCTGATCAAAAAGCTGCAACCCGACAGCTTCGACGACATCACCGCGCTGGTGGCGCTGTACCGGCCCGGTCCGCTGCAGTCGGGTATGGTGGACAACTTCATCAATCGCAAACACGGC
>JBDLIT010000154.1:0-8855 GCA_039714735.1 Pseudomonadota bacterium | reverse complement strand
CCGGTGAAGTCAGTGGTGATCAGAACCAGATAGCCGATACAGGTCGTAATAACCCCCAAACGCAGGGTGCGCCAGATCCGCTTCACTGCATTCTCTGCCGATTCGCCCTGCCGCAGATGGCTGAAGAGGTGTAGAGGGTAGTCGATAGTGATACCGAGCAGGGTCACTCCGAAGGCCAGAGTGATGCCGTGCAGCTCGCCAAACAGTAAACTGGTAACCACGATGCCCGCAAGTAATGCCGAGGCAAGTGGCGCAATCGCGATGAGGAGATAGCGTTTCGAACGGTAGGCCATGAATAGAAGCAGCATGACGCCGGCTGAGGCGAGCAGGCTCAGGGTTTTAGTTTCACTCTGAATCAATGCCCGTGACTGAATACCAAAGGCGCCGGGGCCACTAATGATGAGGTTTAATTGCTCATTCGTATCAAGGCTCTGAAATTCACTTTGAACCAGCTCGACCGCCTGTTGTTGAACGTCGATGGCAAACGCGCTGGCGTGGGTTTCGACAACCAGAAGGGTGCGCTTGCCATCCTCAGACGACCAGACGCCCTGGGTCAGATGAGGGCGCGATTTTGGTAGCCATTGACGGAGCAGGGACTGGTATTCGCCAGTGGGATCCGCGGACATTAGTGGTTTAAAAGGGGATGGAAGAGGAGCCTGTAGTTCCTGCAGTCGTGTGCTTAGGGCCTGCTTCAGCCGTTGCGTGCTCAATGCGTCTTGATCGATGTTTGAACTCAGCAGGTAACGGTATCTGAAGAGTGGTTTTGCCTGAATGATGTCGAGGGAGACAGTCCCATTCTCCACCCTTGAAAACAGCTCGCTCTGTTTCAACGTGTTCGCCAGCATTCTGCTGGCGAACACTCGTTGATCCTCGCTGCCGTCTTCAATGGCCAGTAGCAGGAGCCGGGTTGCGGGACCTGTATTCAGTTCGTCCAAGAGAAGGCGTTCGACAGGGTTTGCGCCCGAGGGCAGAAAAAGGCTGAGATCAGAGCGAACGGTGGTTTTGTTAAACGCCCACCAGAGGGCCAGCAGCAGCAAGCCTACCCAGAGTGCGAGGGTGGCTCCTTGCCGATTAGTCACGGATCGGTTCGAGGCTGGTTACTGTACGGTCGCCACCATTCTCCAGAACAATGAATTGGTGGATTTCTGTGGCTTCTCCCCGGACTTCAATCCGGTTTATCTGCATGGCGAGCAGGTTATCCAGCGGCCGCAGAAAGAGTTGCCAATGCTCGGATGAGCCTTCCAGCTTGGTCTGAAAGTGGGTTTGTAATGCAAGTAGATCGCCAGCCAGGACGGCGCGAATGGACTCGGAGAAGGCGCGGAGTTGTGGGTTATCGTCCAACATCACGACCTGATCCGGATTCCCGGCTGATTTAATGGTCACTTGTGAGCCATCTATTTCAAAGGAGGAGGTCTCGGGAGATACGATCTGTTTACGCAGCCTGTCGGGGGACTGGAAATAGAGTGTGCCCCTCTGGGTGAGCGTTAAATCAAGAATCGCCAGCTCTTTGGTCTCGGTGAAGCGGTTTGTCCGGGATTCGATGGTGGCAATTGACCGCATCAGGTTTTCGAGGGACCAGCTCGCCTGTTGACTCATATCGGCATGAGCGGCCAGGCTCGACACAAAGAGCAGGGAAAACAGCAACGGTTTAAGAGACAGTTTCATCCTCATTCCAGAAGTCATAAAAATTAAACCAGTTGTAGGGCGCCTTGCGCGCATAGTGCTCGAGGCGATTCACATAGCGTTGCGTCCACTTCTGGAGGTCCGCGGAGCGGTTATTACGATCAACCGTCACCTGCTCCGTGAATACTTCGAAATGGATGTCGTAACGATTGCCTCCCCGATAGAGCCCAAAAAACAGGATGACCGGCACCTTTAGCACAGAGGCCAGCAGCATCGGGCCTTCGGAAAAGATTGTCTCTTTACCAAAGAAGGTGCAGGGAGTGGGCTTATCGTTTTCAATGGTCCGATCCCCGAGCATGCCCACCAAGGCGCCATTTGAAATATCCTCGGCCACCCGAATCAGGGTATCGGTTCTCCCAAGTGGAATCACCGAGTCCGCTATGGCCGGGTTGAGTTGCGCAAAGACCTGGGTAATGCGCTCGTTTTGTTGCGGATACATCAGGATCTTGACTGGAATATTGTGTTCCAGTTTGGCCATGGTGCGGAGGATTTCGAAACTTCCCAGATGAGAGCCCAGCAGGATACAGCCCCTGCCTTGATGCACCATGTCGATGACCAATTCCGGATGATGGTAGTCTACATCGAAGGTGTCTTTATCCTCCCCCAGCAGAAATACCCGGTCGAGGATGGTGGCGGAAAAGGTATATATATGTTTTGCCACATCCGCTAAACGTGGCTTTCTGTTCAGCGCGAGTGCGAGGTACTGTTTCGAGGCCTTTCGCTGGGCTGCTCCAGTCAGCAAAAAGTAGAGCGTGATAGGGTAGAGCAGCAGCCTGGCGCTACTCCGCCCCAGGTTGAGCGCGATCCAGAGGATAATGTGCAGTGCACTGGTGCTGCCTCGTTCACGCTGTTTTTTCCAGGTTATGCTCACACCGATTATCCATTGGTTGAAACCGTCAGGCGCCCGCTGGCGATCAACTGACCATTTCGGCTGCATTCAAACTGAACAGTCCCCGTTTGTTGGGATATTCGCAGGGAAAAAGGCTCAGCAGGTTTCAATGGAGAAAGGAATTTTGCACTGACAATTTCGCGGACATTCACAGTGGGCCACTTCTCGACGAGGGTCGTCACAATTTTTTCCAGAACGATGGTTCCCGGAACAATAGGGTTTCCCGGGAAATGTCCCTCCAGGCAAGGGTGATCAAGGGGGATTGACGTGTCCTCCAGAATCTCCATGTTCATTTGTGCGCTTGGATGTATTGGGTGAGGGTCGCTACGGATGCAAAGATATTTGCAATATTTTCATCGTCGGCTTTCAACTGAATGCCATATTTCTGCTTGATGCCGAGGGAGAGCTCCAGGGCATCGATAGAGTCCAATCCGATTCCATCCCGGAAAAGGGGGGTCTGGGGGTCAATTTCTTCTGCTACAAGATCCTCGAGATTCAATGTGTCGACAATCAGTTCTGCTACCTCGAGCTCTTCTGGGGATAATTCTGCCATGATCAGATTTTCTTGGAATTCCGTCTGTTTCAAATTAGATAAAAGTAACAACCAAAGGTTCTGGACGGCAAACTATACTACAAAATCCACCAGGAATGAGAGGTTTAATCAATGTCGTTCTACATTCATCTGGAATAGCATTTGACCTACATTTGGAATCCTTATGTTCACCGTTCCAAATCAACTGTCAGTGTGCGGGGTCTGAATACGGATCGATTGTCGTTTCCTTGCATTCTGTATTAAGGGGAGTGAGAGAAAGCGTGGAATAAAGCGCCAATAGGGAGGGGCAACGCCCAATAGATGCATCAGACTGAAGATTCGACCGCTTACCGAACTGCTGGAAGGATCTTCAGCCGCATGTACCACGGTGGGGCATTTAACCATTGCTTTGTTGACGCGTCGCAGCAGCCAACGTTCCGATACCTTGGGGGAGAAATAGAAGATGGACTCGGCCAGGTCCTGCTCCGGCTGCAGATAGCCATCCGCTCTGGCCTGGCGGGATAACTCGGTGCCGGGCAAAATGCGGATGCCGGTGGTGAACATGGGGAGGCAGTTTTTCCAGTTCAGGTGCTGCTCCACGAAGCTGAGTGTTTCATTTGCTGTTTCTCTGGTCTCACCTCTGGCGCCCAGCATGAAGAACCACATGCTGGGGATGCCGGATTCGCGAACCAGCTCCGCGCACCGTTTGACGTCATCCTGGGTAAAACCTTTGCGCATCTCCTCCAGAATAGTATCACTGGCGCTTTCCGGTGTAATCATCAAAGAATTGAAGCCGGCCCGTTTCATTACCCTGAGCAGTTCTCTCGACACGAAACGTGGGTTCACGCCCATGGTCGTCAGCTTGACCCGAAGACCGGAGCGGATGATCTCCTCGCACAACTCGATGGCATAACTTTCCGGTTGATTGAACACCGAGTCGATGAATTCGAAGCAGCGGGGTTTGACGGTGCGGGCAACCTGTTTGATCTCTTCCACCACCTCAGCCGGTGGCCGCTTGCGCATGGCTCTGCCTTCGATGGTCGGATAAGTACAATAGGTGCAGTGCAGGGGACAGCCCCGCTTGCACTGGATAGGCCAGGTGGCGCCCTGGCGTTCGTAGCTCTTCCAGTCGATCCAGCGTTGCATCCCGGATGGTCCGAAATGCGCTAGACGATGGCCAGGGGATTCGACGATCTCTCCATCCCCGCGGAAACAGACCCCAGGTATCGAAGTGAAGTCCCGCTTGTTTTCCAGCTCATTCAGCAGTGCGGGAAAGCTCTCTTCCCCTTCACCCAAAATGGCAAAGTCTGCTTCAATATGCTGCAGAGACTGGTTTCCCAGGATCGAGATGGCGGGACCACCCAGTACGATGCTTGCCTGGCTGACTTCGCGAATCATAGTGATCTGGCGTCCCAGTTCATCCAGATGGGTCTTGAGCCGTTGATGCACAACGTTATCGATATTCCGCACAGAGATGGCAACGACCTCAGGCTGGAAAGACTTCAGGACCTCGGTCAATTTTTGCATCCCGCTGGTAGATATGAGCAGGTCGACGAATTGGACCTGGTGACCGGCGTCTTCTGTTGCCGAGGCGATATAGCTGAGTCCGATGGGAGGCGCCGGCAGCAGATCCTTTACCCGGTTGGAATAGACGAAGAGTACCTTCATGATCGATGTTATCCTGTATCAGAGATCCTAAACCTTAGCCGCCGCAGACAGGGTGACGGTTGACAGGGTCTGGCAGTCCTGTGAGATTATCCCCTGCAGTGGGCAGGAAATATCAATATATAAGGCAACAGTATTCCAAATATTGGACTTCTTGCCTATAGGCCAGGCCAATTGACAGAGAACTGATCAAAGCAGGTAGAAAAGGTTAGATAACTGTGCGAAAACCCCAGGTCGGCAACAAAAGACTCAGGCTGCTTACCTTGCTGCTGACCATCAGCTATCCCATTGCACTTCATCTGTCGATTATCCAGGGATATACCCAGGCTGCAGTTTGGATTCTACTCGTCATTTCGCTGGCTCACTCACTGTTGGTCTTCAGTACCGCTGGCCGGAGACGCCTGACAGAGATGCTGGCGCCCGCCGTGGCCATGCTGGTGGTGATCAGCCTGTTCCTGAACGATGCAACCATACTCTATCTGCCGCCCATCCTCATCAATACCGGTCTGCTCTATCTGTTTGGCCGCACCCTGATGCCGGGTGAGGAACCATTTATCAGCCAGATTGCCCGGCGGGTGGAGGGTGAGGATGACGAGGCTGTACTGCATTACACTCGGGGGCTGACCTGGGTCTGGAGCTGGTTCTTCGTCGTCATGCTGATTGAGTCGGTATTGCTGGCCCTGTTTGCTCCCATCGAGGTCTGGTCGCTCTTCACAAATCTGATCAACTACCTGTTGCTGGTGGGGCTTTTCCTGGTGGAACTGCTCTATAGAGTGATCCGTTTTCGGCGTTTGCCATCACTCAGTGCCCTCAAGCAATTGTTCAGACGAATAGACTGAAATCTTAGTCGAAGGTATTAAGGGAAAACCTATTTCACGAAGAAGTATATTCGTCTATACTAATTAGCGATTCTATCAGGATCACTTGCCATGGATGGGTAGCGAGCCCATGCATGCGGGGTTTCGAATACACAAGTTAAATAGGGAGATTCATTATAATGATCCAGAATAATTTTCAGAAGATTGCCGTGTCCTGCGGCGTGGCGGCAGTGCTTTCATTGTCTACACAGGTTAGCCAAGCGGGTTCCAACCACATAATCGGTTTGGCATACACCTCAGGTTTTCAGGATGTGGTTGACTGGCATGATGATAACCTCAATGTAGAAACTGATATGCTTAGCCCTGTCGGCTTGACTTATCGTTACAATTACAACTACGACTCAGGTCTCCGCATGGATATTGGGCTAGGCCCGATCAGCATGATTGGCGGCGATGTGGATTACTTTAATATGCCTCTGGTTGCGACTGTCGGCTACAATCTTTTTCAGGATTCTGGCTTCAACGTTTATGTTCGTGGCGGCCTTAGTTACCATATACTGGATGGTGATTATGTGGTCGATGACTCAGCTACCGGTTTATTAGGTGCTGTGGGTATCGAAGCTGGAAATCGAGTCAAATTTGTTGCGGAGATTTCCATGGATACAGCCGAAGCAGCCTTCTCGAATGGTGGTACTTATGTGTGGAACTCGGACACTGGGTATACCTATGTCGAATCAGAAGAAGAAATTGCGATCGATGATGTGATGTTTACGATTGCGGTAAAGTTCTGACATTCGAGAATACCTGATGGAATTCAGGATAACTCGGGAAGATATTCCCGGCGCTAGACATTCTTAATTCAAACATCCTGGTTATCATGAAGTGTGGGCCATATCGTTTCTTAACATGGGAAGCGATATGGCCTTTTAATTTCCGGATTGACAGACGGCTGATCGGGAGGCAGACTGCTCCGCAATCGAAATGACGGATTTCACCTCTTAAGGAGATAATCCTGATTCGACTGGATCAGCCAATAAGGCTTTCTTATTGACTGAGTCGTAGTTAGGAGAGAGATTTCACCAAGAATCGCAGGTGATTTAACCAAATCAGAAACGAAACAGGTTTCTGGTTCCGATAACCTGGTGAAAGTTGCACTAAGAACTGTACCGTGATCTGCTCAATAGGAAAATAATAAACCATTCACGCCGGATGCAGTTTGGGTGTCTGGTAATAACATTGGAAGTCATCCCCTGAATTCGTTTGCCCGCCTGTCATGAAAAAAATCCTTGTTGTTCAGTACTCTCAGACCGGGCAGTTATCTGATGCGGTGGCTTCCATCTGCCGTCCGCTGAAGGATGCGGATAGGGTCGAGGTGATGATTGAAACTCTCGAGCCCGAGAAACCCTTCCCTTACCCCTGGTCATTTTTCAGCTTTCTTGACGTCTTTCCTGAGTGCGTGGCTCTGGACCCGCCGCCAATCAAGCCGCTGTCCGTCAACAGTACGGATGAGTTCGATCTGATTATACTGGCCTATCAGGTCTGGTTTTTGGCTCCGTCACTGCCGATTACCGCATTCCTCAAAAGCACGGCAGCACAGCATCTGTTGAGGGATAAGCCGGTTATCACTGTCATCGGCTGCAGAAATATGTGGAGCCAGGCTCAGATCACCATGCAGCAGTTGCTTACCGATTGCGGCGCCCGCCTGCTCGATAACGTGGTGTTGACCGATCAGGGTTCCGCGCTGGCTTCATTCATCACCACACCAAGATGGTTGTTGACGGGCAAAAAGGGTGCTTTCTGGAAGTTTCCTCCAGCGGGTATTTCTCAGTACGATATAGATGCGGCCTGTCGTTTTGGCAAGGCGATCGAGTCAGCCTTGGCAGAGGATCTGGAAAAAGGCAAAGGACCGATTTTGTATGGCTTGAAAGCGGTTGAGGCGGATATCAGCCAGATTCAATCAGAGAAGACGGGCTATCGAAGCTTTAAAGTATGGGGAAAATTGATACGTTCGGTGGGAAAAAAGGGAGATGCCAGCCGTATTCCCGTGCTGACACTCTATTTGGTTTTTTTGATATTGATGATTGTAACTGTGGTACCGTTAGCCATGATCCTCAAGAAACTGCTTGTACCCCTGATGCGAGAAAAACACCAGCGGGTTAAGGCGTTCTACGAGGCTCCTTCAGGTTCCGGTGCTGAAAGGATGGCAATGTTTGGTTGTAAGAAATGAGTGTTTATATAACCAATACAGCGGTATTTCTACCGAACTCTCCCATAGAGAATGACCAGATCGAATCGGTTCTGGGTATGGTCGGTGGCAGGCCATCCCGCGCCAGGCGTTTGGTGCTGCGGAGTAATGGAATCAAGCAGCGCTATTATGCAATCGATCCGGATACGGGAGAAACCAACTATACCAATGCGGCGATGACTGCGGCTTCCGTGAGAAAGCTGTTTTCTTCGGATGCGGAGTTGGATCGGATCGAATGCCTGGTATCGGGTACCTCCATACCCGATCAGATCATGCCCAGTCACGCCGTGATGGTGCATGGCGAGTTGCAGAATGGCTCCTGTGAAGTCATATCAACGGCGGGGATCTGTCTGAGCGGCATGTCGGCATTGAAATATGCCTATCTGGGGGTCAAGAGCGGCGAATATGACAGGGTGGTCTCGACAGGTTCTGAGCTGGCTTCCCCGGTTCTGCAGGCAAGAAATTTCGAGTGTGAATCTCTGCAAAAATTGGAGAGCCTGAAAAAAAGGCCGGAGCTTGCCTTTGAAAAGGATTTTCTGCGCTGGATGCTGTCGGATGGCGCCGGTGCGTTTCTGGTGGAGAGTTCACCGGTTCAACATACCGATCGGCCGGTCTTCGAGATTGAGTGGATCGAGATCAGGTCTTATGCAAATGAGCTGGCGACCTGTATGTATGCCGGCGCTGAGAAACGTGATGATGGAAGCCTCAAGAGCTGGCATCAGTTCGATCAACACGAGTTGATCGATCATTCGGTGATGAGCATCAAACAGGATGTCAAACTGCTCAATGAGAATATTGTACCGGTCACCGTGCGCCAGACCCTTGAGAAGGTGATTGCCAAGACCGGAATACAGCCCGATGAGATCGACTATTTTCTGCCCCATATCTCATCGATGTTCTTCTATGAAAAGGTCTATGAAATCTTGCTCGAGATGGATTTTATGATCCCCAAGGAGCGCTGGTTTACCAACTTGGAGACCAAGGGCAATACCGGGGCCGCATCCATCTATATCATGCTGGATG
>JBDLIT010000153.1:0-8927 GCA_039714735.1 Pseudomonadota bacterium | reverse complement strand
AATCGCGGACAATTCTGCATCTCCCTGATTCAACAGGGCAGCGAGAGGCATACCATGAACATGACCGGTCCGAGAGGTGGAAAAAGTGTGCAGATCGGGGTGTGCGTCGATCCACACCAGACCAAATCTTTGATTTGGATGCAGCGCCTGCATCGTACCTTGCCAGATGCCCATGGCGGAGGAGTGATCACCATCGATCACAATGAACTGGGAGCCCCTCACGACGATCGGCGCTATCTGCCGGATGATACGCTCCTGAAGTTCCTTCAAAATCGCGGATTTCGAACTTCCGGGTCTCGGGTGAAGCACGGCATGCCAGTCTAAATCCACCTCGGTTTCTGTGGTTATGATCTTTTTAACCCTAACGGGTGCATAACGGCAGCCTGTGTAGTTTGCCCCGATTCCGGATGCCACGCCCATGAAAGCTATCTGATTCATCGTCTGGTGCCTGTATCGCTTTCTTATTTAGAAAACAACAGATGAAAGAAGTTTTCGATGCCTCCGAGGTGTTTTTCCAAACAAGGCCGCCTGAATACTGATTCAGTGAATCCAAACTAATATTGAAGAAAACCTATGGGGTTTAGCTATGGCCACTGCAATCATCGACTCGAAATTCAGGCTGTTGCCCCGTACGCCTCTGCGGAATGCCATCGATGCGGCCTACCTGACCGATGAAGAGGCCTGTGTGCAATTGCTGCTTGATAACAGATGGTTTTCATCAGTAGACGAACGCGTGATCAGGGAGAGGACAGAGCGTCTGGTAAATCAGGTGCGGGCCAGAGGCCAGTCAAGGGGGGGTATCGAGGCGTTCATGCAGGAATACGATCTCTCTTCGGATGAAGGTGTCGTACTCATGTGTCTGGCGGAAGCGCTGCTGCGGATTCCCGATGATAAGACTGTGGATCTGCTGATCAGGGAGAAACTCACAACCGCGCACTGGGAGGAGCATCTGGGTAGAAGCCAGTCTCTGTTTGTCAATGCCTCCACCTGGGGTTTGATGTTGACAGGCAGGATCATCAAACCTCCGGAATCTTTCGATGCAGCTCAAGGTCTTGTGCAGTCCATGGTTAGAAAGAGTGGCGAGTCACTGATTCGAAACGCCATAAGAAATGGTATGCGGATCATCGCTCATCAGTTTGTCCTGGGCAGAACCATAGATGAGGCAGTCAGCCGATGCGGCAGGCTTTATAGTCCTGATTACAGCTACTCATTCGATATGCTGGGTGAAGCTGCGGTGACTCGAGAGGATGCAGATACCTTTTGCGAGGCCTACATGGATGCCGTGCGTCGATTGAGGCAGCTCAAGTCGCAGGGGAAAAAAGATAGTTTTACTGCTGACAGTCTGTCAGTAAAACTTTCCGCCCTGCATCCCCGGTTCGAGTTCAGACAGCAGATGAAGCTGGAAAGTGAGTTGTACCCGAGGTTTTTTGAGCTGGCGCGCGCTGCCCAACAAGCAGGCATCGGATTGACCATCGATGCAGAGGAGGCTGATACCCTGAACATCACCCTGGATCTGTTCGAGGCGATCCACCGTGACGAAGGACTCAAACACTGGGACGGTCTGGGACTCGTGGTCCAGGCCTATCAGAAGCGGGCGCTTGCAGTGATTGAGTGGTTGCGGGAACTGGCAATCAGCAACCGGAAACGCATCCCAATCCGTCTTGTGAAAGGCGCTTATTGGGATAGCGAGATCAAACGCGCCCAGGAGGCCGGCTGGCAGGATTATCCGGTCTTCACCCGTAAATCCAACACCGATCTCTGCTATTTGGTTTGCGCGCAACATATCTTTGCGGCGGCGGATTGTTTCTATCCGCAATTCGCCACGCATAACGCGCAGACACTATCCAGCATCATACAGCTGGGCATGGGGCAGGGGCGTTATGAATTTCAGCGGCTCCATGGGATGGGCGACAACCTCTACCACTGTCTGAAGGAGGATGAAGGCTGCCTCGCTCTCTGCCGAATCTATGCGCCGGTAGGCAGTCATGAAGACCTGTTGCCCTATCTGGTAAGACGCTTGTTGGAGAATGGCGCCAATTCATCTTTCGTCAATCGTATCGAGGATGAATCGATAACGCTTGAGAGCATTGAGATGAACCCCAGAGACCGAGTCATAAACACCTCGAATCACAGACATCCGGCAATCCCGTTGCCACCCAAACTGTATGGTGATGCGCGACGCAATTCAACGGGCCTCAACTTGGACGATCGTAAGGAACTCATTGCGCTCTACGAAGAAATCGAAGCCTATCTGGAGAAATCCTATACCGCCATGCCTCTCGTCGATGGGCAGGCCATGCATGGCAGATGGGCGCCTGTAACCAATCCTGCGGATATCACAGACCAGGCGGGAGAAGTCGTCCCGGCAGACCGGAAAACCGTTGCTCACGCCTTGGAGGTAGGGCAACGTAGCGCGGCAGACTGGGCAGGCACATTACCTCAGGCACGAGCGGAGGTACTGGAAACAACGGCGAATCTTATGGAAAGACAGAGGAGTGAGTTGGTGACGCTGGCTGTCAGAGAAGCCGGTAAGACACTGCCTGATGCGCTTTCAGAAGTGCGGGAAGCAGTGGATTTTTGCCGGTATTATGCGCAGCTGCTGCGTAATGAATTCGGTATGGAAATGACCTTTGCCGGGACCACCGGGGAAACCAATCGGATGACCTTGCATGGCCGGGGACTGTTTGTCTGCATCAGTCCCTGGAATTTTCCCATCGCCATCTTTAGCGGGCAGATTGCCGCTGCATTGGCAGCGGGTAATGGAGTAGTAGCAAAACCAGCCAGTCAGACACCGCTGGTTGGATTGCGTATTGTTAGGCTGTTTCACCAAGCGGGCGTACCGGCAGATTGCCTGCAATACATCCCCGGCAGTGGAGCGGCGCTGGGTGGGATGCTGGTGGGCGACGCCAGGGTTGCCGGTGTCTCATTCACCGGTTCCACCGAAACGGCCAGGACGATCAATCAGACAATGGCTGCAAGACCCGGTCCGATCATTCCGTTCATCGCAGAAACGGGCGGTCTGAATGCGATGATCGTGGACAGCTCGGCGCTGGCGGAGCAGGCGGTGAGCGATATTCTTGTGTCCGCATTCAACAGCGCGGGGCAACGTTGTTCGGCATTGCGCATCTTGTTGGTTCAGGATGAGATAGCCCCGGGTATCATCAGAATGCTCTCGGGCGCCATGCGGGAACTGATGATCGGTGATCCATCGAGGCTGGCAACGGATGTCGGTCCAGTGATCGATGCTGCAGCCAGGCAGACACTTCAGACACATGTCGAACGGCTCGGTAAAACCGCTGAACTGCTCGCTAGCGCAAAATTGACAGGGGAGTGCGCCAAAGGCGTCTTCTTTGCACCTCGCCTTATCGAGATCAAGACTCTTTCCTCACTGCAGAGTGAGGTGTTTGGTCCGATTCTGCATCTCATCCGTTACTCATCGAATAGCCTGGCGCGGATCATCTCGGAGATCAAGGCAACCGGCTATGGGCTCACCCTGGGAATCCACAGCCGGGTGGAGGCAAACATACGTTGGGTTCAAAGGCAGCTTCCCGTGGGTAATACCTATGTCAATCGGAATATGATAGGTGCAGTGGTGGGTGTGCAGCCATTTGGCGGTGAGGGGCTTTCGGGGACCGGTCCTAAAGCAGGGGGACCCCATACCCTGTTGCGATACGCCACGGAAAGGAGTGTGACGGTGAACAACACGGCTGTTGGTGGAAATGTAAACCTGCTGACGCTCGATGAATAACCCCAGCCCACGGACCACCTGGATCCAAACAAGACTGTGTGTCGTGGTTCCGGATCATTGTGGCGGTGATTAAGAGAATTTACCATGGACCTGATAGTCTATATTGCAATGATGACGATAAGCAAAATGATTTCATACAGTAATCTTGTCGCATGCTGTTCAACCGGATATTGGAGCTGTGTTGATGCGTGAAGATAACGAAATCATCAATCCGCCCAATGATAGTGAAATTGACAGCCTTCTCCTCAAGTCTATCGTCGAGACGGCCGTCGATGCGATCGTGGTTATCACCGCGGACGGACAGATTTGCTTGGCCAATCCCGCCACTGAGAAATTGTTCGGCTATCAAGCCACTGAGTTGATAGGTCGGAATGTCTCTGTCCTGATGCCAGAGCCACATCGCAGCCGGCACGACGGCTATCTGCACAATTATCTCAAAACCGGCGAGCACAAAATTATCGGCATCGGCCGCGATGTGGAGGGACTCTGCAAGGACGGCAGCACCTTCCCCATGTATCTCTCGGTGGCTGAGGTGCAGTATGGCGAACAGCCTTATTTTACCGGCATCATTCATGACTTGAGTGAGCAGAAAGCGATTGAGGGCGCCTTGCGCAAGAGCGAGCAGCATCTTCGAGACGTTACCGAGGCCGCCAGTGACTGGACCTGGGAGATGGATCGGCGGTTTAGGTTTACCTTTGTCTCTGAACGTTTCTACTCGCTGACCGGGGTGGCGCAGGAAAAGGTGGTGGGTCAAACTCGCTGGGAGCTGGCGGGGGAGGGGCTGGAGTCCGACATCTGGAGAAGGCACTTCTATGACTTGGAGCACCACCGTCCATTCAGGGATTTCGTCTATCGGCCCTGTTTTGGTGGAACACCTGGGCGTTATTTCCACTTCAAGGTCAGCGGTAAGCCCGTGTTTGACAATGCGGGACAATTTCAAGGCTACCGTGGCACTGGGAGCGATGTCACTGAACACATACTGGCAAAGCGTGCTCTGCGTGAGAGTCGGCGCAGTTTGGAGACGCTGGTGAGTAATGTGCCGGGTATGGTCTATCGGTGTCAGAACTCTCACGAGAGGAGCATGGAGTTCGTGAGTGAAGGCGGGAAAGATCTCACTGGTTATCGTCCCGCCGAACTGGTGGGAGGCGCCGTCACTTTTGAGAGTCTGATCCATCCAGAAGATCGGGAAAAGGTCTGGCACGAGGTCCAGACTGCCCTGTCCGCCCACCTGCCATTCGATCTCACCTACCGCATCAGCACAGCTACGGGTGAAGAGAAGTGGTTATGGGAGCATGGGTGCGAAATTTTTGACGAGGATGGCCGGGTAACGGCGCTGGAGGGACTCATTCTCGACATCAGTGAACGAATGCAGACCGAACAGGCGCTGCGTGCCCTGGCTACGTCCACCGCGCTGCAGGGCGGCCAGGATTTCGTGGCCAGCTGTACCCGTGAACTGGCCCGTACTTACGGCGCGGAATATGCCTTCGTTGGCGTATATACCGACAGCAAACAGGCTTCCATCAAGACCCTTGCGATCTGGATGGATGAGGCATTTAGGGAGAATTTTACTTATCAGCTTGAGGGTACTCCCAGTCAGGATATTCTCCGTTCCGGCATGCAGATCGTCCCGAACAAGGCGACCCTGCGCTATCCACAGGACCTGTTTTTAAGGGAGTTCGGGGTGGAAAGCTATTTTGGGGCGCCGTTGGTCGATTCGGTCGGCAAAACCGTTGGTCTGGTCAGTGTCCTGGATAGTCGGCCCATGCAACCCAACATCTGGACACACCCCATCCTCGGCATTTTTGCCAACCGTATCGCCCTGGAACTGGAACGGCAGCAGGCGGAAGACCGGTTGCGGCAAAGCGAGGCCTATATGCGCCTCACTCTGGAGAATGCCCCCATCGGTATCGTTTCGGCAGGTCTGGATGGTCAGCTGCTTGACGCGAATCCGGCCTTTACCGGACTCCTGGGTTATTCGCATGATGAGTTGATGGATATGACTATCGACGATATTACCCACGCAGAGGATAGAAGGGAGACACGTCGTCATTTCGAAGCGCTGGTGGGTGGAGATATCACCCGCTATGAACTGGCGAAACGCTACCTGCACAAGGATGGCAGCGTGCTTCACGTCCGCACACAGGCCGGACTGGTGCGTGACGCCGAGGGACGCCCGGTGCGGGTAGTGGGTGAGGTGGAGGATGAGACCGAGAGGCTGAAGTCTGCGCAGGAGATCCAGCAGATGCGAGCCTATCTCAAGAACATCATCGACTCCATGCCGTCGGTGCTGGTAGGTGTGGACACGGATGGTCGGGTTACCCAATGGAATCGCAGTGCCGAACAGAGTACCGGTATCACCCCGGATGAAGCTATTGGGAAGGACTTGCTGGATCTGTTTCCGCAGTTGGAGGGTCAGATAGCCAACATCAGCGAAGCGATTCGCCGCCAGCAGCCGATCCACAATGAACGTCTGCCGATGAAGCGGCATGGTGAGACCCGTTACGCGGAGGTGATGATCTATCCATTGCTGTCCGATGGCGCCATGGGGGCGGTGATTCGGATAGACGACATTACGGAACGTATCCGAATCGAGCAGATGATGGTGCAGACCGAGAAGATGCTCTCGGTGGGTGGCCTGGCGGCGGGCATGGCCCATGAGATCAACAACCCTCTCAGCATCATCATGCAGAGTGCTCAGAACATCCTGCGACGTGTCTCCAACGAGTTGCCGGCGAACCAGGCCAAAGCGGAAGAGCTTGGACTGGATCTGAGTGTTCTCCACCGCTATCTGGAGGCGCGGAATATCGATGGGTTTATCGAGGGGATACTCGAGGCCGCTAGCCGGGCCAGCCGGATCGTTGCAGACATGCTCGCCTTCAGCCGCCGCAGTACATCAGAGTGTCTCCCCAACCGGCTGGACGAGATGCTTGAAACCGTGTTGCGACTGGCGGACAGCGACTACGATCTGAAAAAGAATTTCGATTTTCGCCAGATCGAGGTGGTGCGGGAGTATGATGCCGATCTGGGTGGCGTGCGTTGTGACCGTCCACAGATCGAACAGGTGTTTCTCAATCTGATCAAGAATGCTGCTCATGCCATGAGCATGGCCCAGCCACCCTTGCCACGCCGTATCATCCTCAGGACCCGGCGCGAGACTGATTTCGCCGTCATCGAAGTTGAGGACAATGGTCCGGGGATGGATGAAGCCACCCGAAAGCACGCCTTCGAGCCGTTCTTTACCACCAAGGAGGTTGGAGTGGGTACAGGTCTGGGATTGTCGGTATCTTATTTCATCATTACCGAACAGCATAAGGGCTCAATCACGGTCTCTTCCCATGCGGGGAAAGGTAGCCGATTCACAATTCGACTCCCGATCACAGAGATGGAGGCGGTATGAATCTTCGTGTGTTGGTGGTCGATGACGAACCCGGTGTGGCAAGCACATTGCAAGCCTACATGGAGGATGAAGGCATAGAGGTGCTGACTGCAGGGTCGGGGGAAGAGGCCCTGGAATTGGTGAACAACGGGGCTGCCTTCGATGTCTGCATCATGGATCTGCGCCTGCCGGGAATGGATGGCGATGCCGCCATACTCAACTTGCACCGGCTGCGCCCGAAGCTGAAATATTTAATCCACACCGGTACTGCTGGTTACGAGGTGTCGGACGATCTGCGGGGCATCGGAGTCGAAAACCTGCATATTTTCAAAAAACCCCTGCCGGATATGGCGCCTCTGGTGGCGGCTGTCAGAACCCTTGTCGCCGCAACGGGTTGAGGTTGGATGCGGAATGCACAGCCCAGGGAAAATATTCTTACAAATAGGCTTTATAAATCACATAATGAGGCCTCGTTATGTGAACCGTCTTGCTCCATCGCACGATGTCTATCTCTAAACTAAACCTTTTTTCTCATGAGTTATGATTAGCTTGTCATTGCACCGCAAATAATTTCTGATCATTGATCAATTGTGATCAGGAAGGCCGGAAATTTGGGTTAGACCTAACTCAAGATGTGCATTTTCATAGGTGGAGAATGGGTAATCCCTAGGATGGATTTGAAAAGCAATACCTTTATTTGTTTAGGATTGATTTTCGGCATTGCATGTTTACTACCCTGCATGCTATCAATTGAAACACATAAGAAAATTTCCATCGATTATCTGACGGTTCGATATTAATGGACTCATGAAAGACCACTTTTTTTAAATTCACGGGCAGGTAGTGTTGTTTATTCGTTCGGGTTAACCGAGAACATCCCGTCGTGCGATAGACTGATAACTGGGGAGTACGTTATGAGGAAAAACTGTTTTATTCATAAAGGTGTTGCGACTAAAGTCTTGCTGGCTGGAGTTTTTATCTCATCCTTATCTGTTGAAGCACTCACCTTGGGAGGCGATGGGTCGGTAATTGTCTGTCCGTACCTTCCTGGTCACTTATCTGAAGTGCCCTTATGTGATGGCAAGCAAGTCACCTGTGTAGGGACGGACGGACCTGATGTTATCTGGGGTACGGATGGTGCAGATGTCATTCATGCCGGCGCCGGTAATGACGTTGTTCAAGGAGATGCAGGGGATGATACGATTTGTGCCGGCGATGGAGATGATGCCATTCATGGCGCCCGGGGCAACGACACCATATTCGGCGGAGACGGTGATGATTGGGTATTTGGCGCCGTTGACGATGATACGCTCTCTGGGGGAAATGGGGACTACGACGTGCTTTGGGGAGGCCCCGGCTTTGACAAGATCGATGCCGGAGCTGGAGACTTTGACGTTTGCTTAGGTCAGAGGGAAGGGGCTGAGTATAACCAGGAGTCTTGCGAAGCGATCTATCCACCCGTTGGTTATAAACACGACGAAGAGCACGATATGGGCACCGGTATCATTGGGCCAAGATCCGGCATGCATTAGCCTTGATCTGACAGATCACGCAAAGTGGATTTTACTGGAACTGATAGTTTGAACCAGAAGGCGTGATACTTGCCAGGATGTCGGAGCCTGGCAGGCTTACCGGAAGATTGTGATGCTCGCTCCGTCTGCCTGCTTTTGCGCCGTGCGCAATCAAGATCGCTGCGACCCCTCTGTGTCCTTCCTTCTCAGCCCTGTCGAGCGCCGTTTGGCCACGTTTGTCTTTGGCATCCAAATTGACACCCTGCATTATTAATAACTCAGCGATGGTCTC
>JBDLIT010000152.1:0-9175 GCA_039714735.1 Pseudomonadota bacterium | reverse complement strand
TTTCTCCAGATTCTCTGCCAACACCTTCAAAACCTTGGCGGCATCCCCAAGGAATATTCGCGCCTGCATATCATCCAGGGTCGAAACATACTCCAGGATTGCCGGCAGAAAATCGGGGATCTCCCCCGCTTTCAACTGCAGGCCACTGCCCTTGAAATGTTCTGAAAGATCGATAAGAGCCGGTCCGCGTCCCCGGTCATCACCGAACAGGTGATGCGTCAGATGCAGATCATGTTCAGGCGTCATGTCAAAAGTCCGCACATACTCTGCCTGCAATCCGGTCAGATCCTGCAGTTGTATCCACGAGATCAATTGCATCAGCTCTTCGCGTTCCTGTGCCGTCACCAGCGGGTCCTGTTTCAGCATCGCCATAATGGCCGGCAGGTTCTGCACCAGTTCATCTGTCGGGTAATCCAGCAGACGCGCCATGATGTTATAGAGTCGCATAATGATATCTCCCGGTTAACCCTTCTTGCGTGGCTGAACACCCTGGGGCGTGTAGGTGCGCTTGCGCGGCGTCGGAAACAGGGTAAAGCCCTGACCTGAGTCGCGGCCCTGGGAACTGATGTTGCCTGCGGCAAAACCGTTCTGACCCTGAAAGGCATAGGGATCTTCCTGGCTCATCTCCTGATGCGCCGTTGGAATCACAAAGCGGTCTTCGTAGTTGGCAATACCGAGCATTTGATACATCTCCTCGGCCTGCAACTCCGTCAAACCAACTGCTTCCAGGGCTGCTGTGTTCGGCTTCCCTTCAATCGCCTTGGTGCGCTGGTTGCTGCGCATCGCCAGCATCCTGTTGAGAGCGCTGAGGATCGGCGCTTCGTCACCAGCGGTCAGCAGGTTGGCCAGATATTGCGCTGGGAAACGCAGTGCTTCCGACTTGGGGATCACACCATCCTCTTCAGTAGGCAGGTTGCCCTGGTCAATCTGGCTTTGTACCGGCGATAGAGGCGGCACATACCACATCATTGGCAGGGTACGGAACTCAGGATGGATCGGGAAGGCAATCTTCCACTCCATGGCCATCTTGTAGACCGGCGAATCCTTGGCGGCATCCAGCCATGGCCGGGGAATACCCTGTTCCAGCGCCTCGGCGATGACCTCGGGATCGTTGGGATCAAGGAACATATCCAGCTGCGACTGATAGAGATTCTTCTCATTGTCGGTACCCGCGGCATCACTGATCTTGTCCGCATCGTAAAGCACGACACCCATATAACGAATACGTCCGACACAGGACTCTGCACAGGCAGTAGGCATACCGGACTCGATACGCGGGTAGCACAGAATGCACTTCTCGGACTTGCCGGACTCCCAGTTATAGTAGATCTTCTTGTACGGACAACCACTGACGCACATACGCCAGCCGCGGCATTTGTCCTGGTCGATCAGCACGGCGCCATCTTCGCTGCGCTTGTATATGGCGCCGGATGGACAACTTGCCACACATGCCGGATTCAGGCAGTGGTTGCAAAGACGGGGCAGGTACATGTGGAAAGTTTTTTCAAACTCACTGTACATCTGCTTCTGCATACCGTCGAAGTTCTTGTCCTTCGAGCGGTGTTCGAACTCTCCCGCCAGGTCATCTTCCCAGTTGGGTCCCCAATGGATCTTTTCCATCCGCTCACCGGTAATCTGGGACAGCGGACGTGCGGTCGGGGCCGCCTCGGACAAGGGCTTGTTCTGCAATTTTGCGTAGTCATAATCGAACGGCTCATAGTAGTCGTCGATCTCGGGCATCTCCGGGTTGGCGAAAATGTTCAGCAGCTTGCTGGCGCGGCCGCCGGCCTTGAGCTCCAGCTTGCCGCCTTCCTTGACCCAGCCGCCCTTCCACTTCTCCTGATCTTCCCAGTTTTTTGGAAAGCCAATGCCGGGTTTGGACTCTACGTTGTTGAACCAGGCGTATTCCACACCCTTGCGGTTGGTCCAGATATTCTTGCAGGTCACTGAACAGGTGTGGCAGCCAATGCACTTGTCCAGATTCAGGACCATGGCAATTTGTGCACGTATTTTCATCTTATGTTCCTCAAAGTTCTTTCCACCTGGATGCAGGATGGATGTCGAGCCCACCCTGCATCGATACAATCAACGGATTTAGTTGTTGACCCCCGGGGGATTGAGTTGCGCTTCGCGCTCCGGCGTCAGATCGCGTTCCAGCCAATCGACATCGGCATCCTCGATCTTATGGACAATGACGTATTCATCACGCTGGCTTCCCACCGCGCCGTAGTAGTTGAAGGCGTACGAAAGCTGGGCATAACCGCCAATCAGGTTAGTCGGTTTCATGATCACCTTGGTCACACTGTTGAGAATACCGCCACGTTTACCGGTGGTATTGGAACCCGGTACGTTGACGTTCTTCTCCTGGGCGTGATACATGATGGCCATACCCTGAGGCACACGCTGGCTCACCACCACACGGGCCACGGTGGCGCCGTTGGCGTTAACCGCCTCCACCCAGTCGTTGTCTTTCAGACCAATGGATTTCGCCTCGTCCTCGTTGACCCAGAAGTAGGGTCCGCCGCGGAACAGGGTCAGCATGCGCAGGTTATCCTGGTAGGAGGAGTGAATGCCCCACTTGGAGTGCGGAGTGATCCAGTTCAGCGTCAGCGTCTTCTTGCCCTTCAGCTTGTCTGCCAGGCCCTTCGGCAGGTTCTTGTGTGCGCCCAGATCCTGCGGCGGACGGTAGCAACACAGCCCCTCGCCAAAATCGCGCATCCACTCGTGGTCGAGATAAAATGATGCGCGTCCGGTCAGCGTACGCCATGGAATGTGCTCATGGACGTTGGTGTAGCAGGCATTGTAACTTACCTCTTCCGACTCGATGCCGGACCAGGTCGGCGCGGTAATGATCTTGCGCGGCTGGGCAACGATATCGTGATAGCGGATCTTCTCCTCATGCCGTCCCGCATAGAGATGGCTGTGATCGATGCCCGTCTTCTTGCTCAGAGCGCTCCAGGATTTGTGCGCCACCTCGCCGTTGGTCTCGGGGGCCATCTGCAGCACGGTGTCGCAGACCTGGACATCCTCCACCAGCGACGGACGGCCCTTGGAGACGCCCTCGTCGGTTATCACGCCATTGTGTTCGCATAACTGCTCGATCTCGAGATCGGTATTCCAGTCGATACCCTTGATGTTGTTGCCCAGCTTGTTCATCAGCGGTCCAACCGAGGTGAACTTCTTGTAGGTGTTGGGGTAGTCGCGTTCGACCACCTTGAACAGCGGAGCCGTCTTGCCTGGAATCAGGTCACATTCGCCCCTCTTCCAGTCTTTGACCTCACCAAAGGGCTGCGCCATCGCCATTGGCGTGTCGTGCTGCATGGGCAGAGAGACCAGGTCTTTCACGGTGCCCAGATGCTCTTCCGAGAGTTCGGAGAACTTCTTGGCGATGGCCTGGAAAATCTGCCAGTCGGACCTGGACTCGAAAGCGGGATCGACAGCCTTGCCCAGCGGATGCACGAAGGGGTGCATGTCCGTGGTATTGAGGTCGGCCTTTTCGTACCAGGTTGCGGTCGGCAGGATGATGTCAGAGTAGGCGCCGGTGGAGTTGAGGCGGAAGTTGATGTCCACCATCAGATCCAGCTTGCCCACAGGGGACTTCTCACGCCACTTGATCTCTTTGGACTCCTTACCTTCAACACCCTCTTGCATGACGCCATTCTGGGCGCCCACAAGATGCTTGAGGAAATACTCATGGCCCTTGGCGGAACAACCCAGCAGGTTGGCGCGCCAGACGAAGAGGTTACGCGGGAAATTCTCTTCCGCATCGATGTCTTCACTGGCAAAGGCGGTATCACCGCTCTTCAGCTGCTCGACCAGATAGCTGGAGACGCCGGCCTCGTCGGTGGCGCCAGCGGCCTCGGCCTCTTTGACGATATCGAGTGGGTTTTTATTGAAGTGCGGCGCAGATGGACCCCAGCCCAGACGCTGGGATACCACGTTGTAATCAGCGATCTGGTAGCCCCGGTACTTGGCCTGGGCGGTAGAGCCCAGCACATCATCGCCCTGCACCTTCTCATAGCGCCACTGGTCGGTATGAAAATACCAATAGGTAGTGGATGCCATGTGGCGCGGTGGACGATGCCAGTCGAGGGCAAAAGCGATCGGCGCCCAGCCTGCCTGGGGACGCAGTTTCTCTTGTCCCACATAGTGAGCCCAACCGCCGCCTGACTGACCGATGCAGCCACAGAAGTGCAGCAGATTCATGATGCTGCGGTAGCTCAAGTCGTTGTGATACCAGTGGTTGATCGCGGCGCCCATGATGACCATGGACTTGCCTTTGGTGTCTGCGGCGTTCTGCGCAAACTCGCGACCGGTGCGCTCCAGATCGGCGCGCTTGATACCGGTGACCTTCTCGCCCCAGGCCGGAGTATAAGGCACGCTCTCGTCGTCGTAGGAGGTGGCCAGGTTGTCACCCAAACCACGATCTATACCGTATTGAGCAACTTGCAGGTCAAACACGGAGCAAACCAGCGCTTCTTCGCCGGAGGCCAGCTTCAGCTTGCGCACCGGGATGTTGCGCGTGAGGGTGTCGCTCTCGCCGGGGGTGAAATGGGGGAAGTCGACCGCAACCACCTCATCCTTGCTGTCGATGCAGCTAAGCTCTGCTTCGATCCCGGCCTGATCCGAGCCGCTCTTCTCCAGCAGGTTCCACTTGCCCTCTTCGCCCCAGCGAAAGCCGAGGGAGCCGTTGGGCGCGACGAATGCATTGCTGCTGGCGTCGAAGACAACCGTCTTCCACTCCGGATTATTCTCTTCACCCATGTTGTTATCAAAGTCGGATGCGCGCAGAAAGCGTCCGGAGACATACCTGTCGCCATCTTTATTCAGCATGATCTGCATGGGCAGATCGGTATACTTACGCACGTATTCGGTAAAGTATGGGTCTTGCTTATCGATATGGAACTCTTTGATTGCCACATGCCCCATAGACATGAAGGCGGCTGAGTCGGTACCCTGTTTGACCGGCATCCACAGATCCGCAAACTTTACATACTCGGCATAGTCCGGCGCCATGGAGACCACCTTGGTGCCGTTGTAGCGGGACTCGATAGCGAAGTGAGCATCCGGGGTACGGGTCATCGGCAGATTTGCGCCGGTGATAATCAGATACTTCGAGTTATACCAGTCGGCCGCTTCCGGCACGTCGGTCTGCTCACCCCAAACCTGGGGAGAGGCGGCCGGCAGGTCACAGTACCAGTCGTAGAATGAGCCGCATGCGCCGCCAATCAGAGAGAGGTAACGGGAACCGGCGGCGTAGCTGATCATGGACATCGCAGGAATGGGCGAGAAGCCGTAAATCCGGTCCGGACCCCACTTCTTGATGGTATAGATGTTAGCCGCGGCGATGATCTCGGTCATCTCCTCCCACTCGGCGCGAACGAAACCACCCAGACCACGCACTGCGGTATATTTCTTGCGTTTTTCCGGATCGCTCTGGATCGCTTCCCAGGCCTCTACCGGATTCTTGCCGGCAGCCTTCTCTTTGCGATACTGGTCCACCAGGCGGCCACGCACCAGGGGATATTTGATACGATGCGGGCTATAGAGATACCAGGAGAAAGAGGCGCCGCGCTGGCAGCCCCGTGGCTCGTGGTTGGGCATATCGGGACGGGTACGGGGATAATCGGTCTGCTGCATTTCGTATGCAACCAGGCCATTTTTTACATAAATCTTCCAGGAACAACCACCGGTACAGTTTACACCGTGGGTGGAGCGCACCATCTTGTCATGGCGCCAGCGGTTACGATAAGTATCTTCCCACTGCCGGTCCTCATTGGTCACAATGCCATGGCCCTTGGAAAAGGTGCCTTGAACCTTCTCGAAAAACTTCAGGCGATCTAGAAAGTGACTCATAATCTGTCTCCTCTAAGCAATTTGCTTGATTTCAATCATCTCTTAGTCTGCTGGATCAGCTGTGAGCTTACCGAAAAAAGAGAGGGTAAACTCACGGCCGTTCGTTAGCTGGTCACTCGTCAGGGATTGTCGTATTCACGCTTTGGCCCCAGGTAATACCACCAGTTCAGCAACAGACAAACGAAGTAGAAAACCGCGAATCCATAAAGTGCGTACTCTGGAGTCGCGCTCTTGATCTCCTCACCAAATACTTTGGGGATAATGAATGCCCCATAAGCGGCAACGGCAGAGGTCCAGCCCAGTGCAGGACCAGCCTGCTCCTTGTCAAACACCATGGCGATGGTGCGGAAGGTAGAACCATTGCCGATACCGGTGGCGGCAAACAACACCAGGAACAAGACAAAGAAGGGCAGGAAATACTCCTCGGGCGTCGCAGAGACGTAGGCCTGTTTGAGGAAGTAGGCCACTCCCAGTGCGCTGCCGATCATCACGATGGCGACCATCTGGGTTACCTTGGCGCCGCCAATTTTGTCAGCAATCCAGCCGCCTATAGGACGGATCAAAGCGCCGATGAATGGTCCCATCCAGGCATACATCAGCGCAGAAGGACCGGCGGCATTGAGTGTGTCGTGGGTCATTACCCCGTCAACCATAAGATGCTGATAACCAAACACCACTTTGATCGCCAGTGCGAATCCTGCGGAGTAGCCGATGAAACTGCCGAAAGTCATGGTATAGATAATACTCATTACCCAGGTATGCTTGTTGCCGAATATCTTGAACTGGCGTTGCAGATTCGGCTTGATGTCGCCGGGAATCATTTTCAACAGCATCACTGTCGCAAACAGGATGGCGGCAATGACCGGCCATTTAGCCCAGCCCGGGGCGCCCAGTCCAGTCGGCGCCGGCAGGATCACGTAGAGGCCGGCAGCTGCGGTGGCGAAACCGACCAGCAACATGCCGGTGATTTTTCCAAAGGAACCCAAAGGCCCGCTGATTTGCGGCGACACATGCTCGGTACGCAGGTTGTTCATGCCAAACCAGCCGGCGAAGGCCAGAGGGATGAGCAGTATCAGCCAGACAAAACCGGCATTGTGGATCCATGTCTCGGAGCCGGCCGGGATCTTGCCGATGAGGGTGCCCGAGGTGTTCACCAGTTCCATCGAGTTACCGCCGAAGAGACCGAAGGTCATCACCAGAGGGATCAGGATCTGCATGGTGGTCACGCCCGCGTTGCCCAGGCCCGCATTCAGCCCCAGCGCCAGTCCCTGTTGCTTCTTTGGAAAGAAGAAGCTGATATTGGACATCGAGGAGGCAAAGTTGCCGCCACCGAGGCCGGACAGGAAGGCCAGGATCTGGAAGACCCACAGGGGTGTATTCTTATCCTGTAGCGCGATACCGGCGCCGATGGCCGGGATCATCAACAGCGCGGTGGTAAAAAAGATAGTATTGCGCCCCCCGGCGATGCGGATAAAGAAACTGCTGGGGATACGCAGGGTCGCACCGGTCAGGCCGGCGATAGCCGCCAGGGTGAACAACTCGGTCTTTTCGAAAGGGAAGCCCAGATTGAGCATCTGCACGGTGATGATGCCCCAGTAGAGCCACACCGCAAAACCGCAAAGCAGGCTCGGGATCGAAATCCAGAGATTGCGGTTGGCTATCTTCTTACCCGTAGACTCCCAAAACTGGGGGTCTTCCGGGTTCCACTCTTTGATATCAGACATGTTTAGCCTCTTCTAGATGGAAATAAAAAACTATCAATAAAAACAAACAGGTAATTCTGTTAACCGTAACATCTCAATAACCCTGCGGGAATCCTGCCCATACATCAACACTTCGAGAAGTTGTGATTACTCAAGCACATCCACCGCTTTACCATGCAATTGCCCCTCACTGAGTCGAGCGGATTCACGCTCGGCTTTCTCACGCGCCGTCGCATACCGGTCAACCAGTTTCTCCAGCAGATCGGCCTGATCGACGGCAGCGCGGGCCGCCGCATACTCTTCAGGATTTGTCTGCATCCTTGCGTACTCGTCGTAAGCATGACTCTTGACAGCCGCCTCGGTCTTCTTTCGGTGTTCTTTGGCGAAGGTGTAATGCATCCAGACCAGTGATACACAGGTAGCGCCATAGAGCAGCATGAAGACCGTCGTGTTGACGCCGGTCAGATCGATCAACGCACCGAACATAATCGGCAGCAGGAACCCGCCCATACCACCGGCCAGCCCGACGATGCCCGAGGCGACGCCGATGTCGTCGTAGTATTCATCTGACAGAAACTTGAAAACGGAGGCCTTGCCGAAACCCCAGGCGATACCCAGGACGAACAGCAAAGCGGTGAAAACCCAGACATTGAGTCCGATATGAACCGAGTAATCGCCATTCAGCGTCTTCAGGGTCATTGCCGTTTGCGGGTAGGACATAATGAACAGGCAGACCCAGGAGATCCACATCACCCACCAAGTTACCTTGTAGGCGCCAAATTTGTCCGAAAACCAGCCGCCAAGCGCACGAATTATCCCGGAGGGCAAAACGAAGATGGCTGCCAGCAGGGCGGCCGTCTGTATTTCGAAGCCATATTCGCTGATATAGTACTTGGTCATCCACAGAGAGAGGCCGACAAAACCGCCAAACACCAGCGAATAGTACTGCATGTATTTCCAGATGCGTGGATCACGCAGCATCCTGAGCTGGTGGCGCAGGGTGACGTGTGAAGCCACCTTGTGATCGGGGTCTGTGTAGGTAAACATCCAGTAAAGGACGGCTACCACGAACATTGCCACCGCATAAACCTTGGGCACCATCTGCCATCCGTAGGCAACAACCAGAGACGGGGCAACAAATTTGGTGAGTGCGGCGCCGGCGTTTCCCGCACCGAAGATACCCATGGCAAACCCTTGCTTTTCCCTGGTGAACCAGCGGGCGGTGTAGGCAATGCCCACCGAGAAAGAGGCGCCCGCCACGCCGACAAAGAGCCCCAGAATAAGAAATTGCCAATATTGAGTCGCCGATCCTATAAACCATAGCGGTACGATAGTCACAACCAAGAGGATGAAATAGACGATACGGCCGCCAAATTTATCGGTCATCATACCGACCGGTAGACGGAACAGTGAACCGGTTAATATGGGCGTTGCCACCAGCAGGCCAAACTGGGTTTCGTTGAGTGCAAGCAACTCCTTGATCGGGATGCCGATGATGGAGAACATCACCCACACGGCAAAACACGCCGTGAATGCGATCGTGTTCATGGCCAATACCGATAACGCCATCCTACGCTGACTTGCCATGTTTTCTAGCCCCTTGATTATTGCGTTTC
>JBDLIT010000151.1:0-9393 GCA_039714735.1 Pseudomonadota bacterium | reverse complement strand
GTCCCTGGCCTCGGCGGTATTTAGTCCCTCCTGAGGGGTGTGGATCTCATCGAGGGTGAGCCCTTCAGACAGCCGGTTGATCAGTCTGTGCAGTTGATTAGCGAGCTGCCATGGGGTCTCGCTGATGAGCGCCGCGCGAAACTTGCCGTTGTGCCCCGCTTTGGCCAGGGCCGCGGAGAGATCGATCAGCTCCGCCTGGCAGATGCGCTGGGCGACCGGCAAGAGCCGTTCGGCCTTCTCCTTCAGCTCCCTCGGGCTTCTGGCGGACAGCAGGATCAGCTCAGACTCCTGGTGGGAGCCGATCAGTTCCAGCTCCGAGGCCATGGCGGCCTTTTCGGGTTCCATCTCTTGCAGAGTGACGTGGGTATTCGCCCCCCCAAAGCCGAAGGCGCTAATCGATGCGCGTCGTATGGCGCTGCTCTTCCAGGGGCCGCCTTGGCTGGGACGCAGGGTGGTGAGGGGTGTACCGAAGGCGGGATTGGGTTTGCGCCAGGTGACATGGGGTGGGAGGATCTTACGTTCCAGGGCCATGGTCGCCTTGATCAGTCCCGCGACCCCGGCGGCGGCTTTGGTATGACCGATGTTGGCTTTGATGCTGCCGATGTGGCAGGTATTCTCACTCTTGACCTCAGCCTGGGATTCCATGAGAGCCTTGATCTCAACTGGATCTCCCACCGGCGTGCCGGTGCCGTGTCCCTCGATGTAACCGACTGTCGAGATGTCGTAGCCGGCCTTTTGGTAGGTCTTTTCGAGGGCGTATTTCTGCCCTTCCTTTTTGGGTTGGGTGATGCCGCCGCTGCCGTCCGAAGAGATCCCCCAGCCTTTGATAAGCGCATGGATGTGGTAGCCCTGCTGCCTGGCGTATGCCTCTGTGCTGAGTACCACGATGCCGCAGCCTTCACCTGTCTGGATGCCTTGCGCCTGGTCGTCATAGGGCCGGATATCCTGCTTGGCCAGGGCCTGGGTCTTGGCGAAGCCGACCATCTCCAGCGGGTCGAGACTGATGTCGACGCCTCCCGCCAGGGCAACATCCATATCACCGCTCTCGAGGTGACCGCAGGCATTGATAACGGCCAGCAGAGAGGAGGCGCAGGCGCCATCCACCGTATAGGATGCCGATCTGAAGTCGTAGTAGTTGGCGATGCGTCCGGCAATCACGTTGGCCATGTTTCCGGAGAGGTGATCCTCCCGGAGTTCGGGAAACGGGCTTTCGTAGTAGTGGCGGACAGCTTCGACCAGAGCGTCGGAATCCTTCCCGGAGTAGGTCTTGCCAAGCGCCCGCCGCATTGCCCGTTCCACAAAGGGCCAGCGGTTGCGCAGCAGATAACTGCGATGGAATTCACCGATGCCGCTGTTGCCCAAAACCACGCCGACCCGGCGCTTGTCGGTCTTGTCGAAATCGATCTTTGCCGCTTTCAGTGCTTCGGAGGCGGTGTGCAGTGACAACCAATGAACGATCTCGCTCTGGTTGTAGGTGATCGGCGGTATCTTCCACTTGATTGGGTCGAATGACCAGCCGTCGATCACCGCCATCCGATTGCAGTATGTCTTGCCCAGAACCTCAGGATCGGGATCGAAATAGTATTGATTCGGCAGACGTTCGTCGGGAGAAATTCTGAAATATCGCCTGCCGGCCAGAATGTTTTCCCATAATGTCTCCGGATTGAGCGCACCCGGATAGACACAGCCCATCCCGATGACGGCAATGCTTGCATTCGATGACATAGTCTCCATCACTCCATGATTCTTGTCATTCCCTGTTATTGGTAAGGGGAATGATGCTTGGTTTATGCGCCTGTCCTGTTTTTATGTTTTACAGGTCGTCAGTTGTTCATTCTTGTTAGTAGCGTATAACCTATCTTTCCGCATAGTTCTTAAATGGTATCCCTGGTATATGTTTGTTTTAGTGAATACCTGAAATATGCTTAGTAGGAAAATATATCCTAAAGCGGATGAAAAAATAGCTAGTGAATACCCTTAAGAAAATTAGCAAATACTAGTGGAATGTCTGTCCGGTTAGTCGCCGGAGAGGTGTGACATTCAATAATGCGTCATCTATTCAATATCTTGAGATGAATAGCGGAATCGGATCATTAAACCCATACAATTTACATGTTTTTTTGATGTGAATGTTGTTCAAATCCCCATCAGGTCAGACAATTACGAAATTGAAATCCATTCCGGATGACGCCGGGAGGAGCTGTTCGAGCCAGAATATTTAAAGGATAAATCAATGCGCTATTTCAGGGTGATTGTCATTTTTCAATAAATGAACAGTTTCGCAGCAAAATTAAGGCTCAAGGGAATGGCGGAAGAAGACATCTACTTTGCTAGATTGGATCAGGAATTGATTGAAGCACTACACCAGAAAAAGAAAGAGCAGGAGGCTGAATCAGCCGCAGAGTCAAGAAAGGTGAGACACCTGATTAATTAAATGTCTAAGGTTCAGAGCTGCCAAGGTGTTTAGGTTGTTTTATGGCGGGATGGTGGAAGGCGCTGCGCTTTTCCGCCCTACAGGGACGTAGGAAGTGCCGATTATGCAGGCGACCCACAGGGCAGCTCCATTGCTTCCTGCAATCGCTGCATTTGTACCTCCATGTACGGCAGATGTGGGAAGGTAGAACAACGCAGGAGCAGTTGTCGGAGCAATTATCGGCCACCCTGCCAATTAGATGATTACGAGTAGTATTGCAGCGCCCAGGATAAGGCGATAGATCACAAACGGACCCATGCCGATGCGCTCGATGAATTGCAGGAAGAAGTGGATGCAGAAGTAGGCGGTGATGAAGGAGAGCAGGGCGCCGATGGTCAGGGAGGTCCAGTCGACGGCCAGATCGCTCTGGATCAGGTCCAGGGTCACCAGGCCACCGGACATGATGATGGTTGGGATGGAGAGCAGAAAGGAGAACCGCGAGGCCGCCCGTCGGGTAAGGCCCAGGAAGAGCCCCGCAGTCATGGTGATGCCGGAGCGGGAGGTGCCGGGGATGATTGCCACCGCCTGAAACAGGCCGATGATCAGGGCGTCAGTCCAGTTGACCGAATATTCGTCCCTTTGCCGTTTGCCCAGTCGGTCCGCCACCAGCAACAGGATACCGAAGCCGATGGTGGTAATCGCAATCACCAGCGGTGCGCGCAGATCGCCTTCCACCAGGGATTTCATGAGCAGTCCGAACACGCCGACCGGCAGGGTGGCGAGGATGATCATCCAACCCAGCTTCGCATCCCTGGAACCTGCTTTCGGATTGGCCAATGAGCGCAGAAAATCACCGCCGATCGTGATCACCTCGCGGCGGAAATAACCAACTACCGCAGCCAGAGAGCCGACATGCACCGCCACGTCGAAGGCTAGGCCCTGATCCGCATAGCCCAGAACGCCGGGCGCCAGGATCAGGTGGGCCGAACTGGAGATGGGGAGAAACTCGGTAAGCCCCTGCACAGCGGCGAGGATGAAGATCTGTAGCAGTTCCATGTTCAGGCGGTTGCATCGATGTATTTAAAGAGATCCCCTTCCCCCGCTGGGGGGAGAGCTAGGGAGGGGGGGATGCTAGCTGATCAATCCCGGGTCCAGGGTGATTCCAACTGCTGTCTCTCCCAGGCCAGGCTTGACTCGGCGATCTTTGCCAGATCATCGTAGTTGGGCTCCCAGCCCAACACTTCACGCACCTTGTCGGCGCCGGCGATCAGAGACGGTGGGTCACCCGCCCGGCGATCGGCCTCGATGATGTTTAGAGGCTTGCCATCGGCCTGCTCGACAGCCTTGAGCAGTTCCCGTACTGAATAGCCATGACCATAGCCGCAGTTGAGGGTGGCCGATTCACCACCCTTGCGCAGGTAATCCAGGGCCTTGACGTGGGCATGAGCCAGGTCTTCCACATGAATGTAGTCGCGTACGCCGGTGCCGTCGGGGGTCGGATAGTCGGTGCCGAAGATATACACCGCAGCTCTTTTGCCCACCGCGCACTCACAGGCGACCTTGGTCAGCAGGGTCGCCTTTGGTGTCGACTGACCGATGCGCCCCTCTGGATCGCAACCGGCCACGTTGAAGTAGCGCAGGGCCACGTAATTCAGATCCGTGGCGGCTGCCAGGTCACGCAGCATCATTTCCGACATCAGTTTGGAGGTGCCATAGGGGTTGATCGGAGCGGTGGGGGCATCCTCATAGGCAATGTCTGTCGCAGGAATGCCATAGACCGCTGCGGTGGAGGAGAAGACAAAGTTCTTTACCCCAGCCTCGGCGCAGCATTCGAGCAGATTGCGAGTGTTGCAGGTGTTGTTGCCGTAATATTTGAGCGGATTCTCCACCGACTCCGGCACCACGGTATGGGCGGCGAAGTGCATGACGGTATCGATATCATGATCTTTCAGCACCCGGCTGACCCGTTCCCGGTCGCCGGTATCCCCGACTACCAGCTCACCGAAGAGCACCGCCTGTCTGAACCCGGTGGAGAGATTATCCAGGGTAACCAGCCGTTCACCGGCCTCTCCCAATTGTCGTGCGGTATGGCTGCCGATATAACCGGCGCCTCCTGTAACCAGAATTCCTTTACGGCCCATTGACTACCCCCAGGGTGAAATTGCGAAACCAGCAGATGATACCGGCTGAGCAGAGAGGAGTCATGCCGGATTTTTGGCTTTTTGTTAAAACCGGACATTATCCTGTTTGATTGATATCGTGTGGATCACTCAAGGCGCCATGACCATGAGTTTGGTTATAGTTATATCCGGAACAGCCGCCGGGTATTTTTGCTGGTTTGCGCCTCGATGATATCGAGTGGTTCGTGACGCAACTCGCTGATGGTCTTCAGAATAGTGGGCAGGAAGGCTGGTTCGTTGCGTTGCCCACGGTGCCTGCTGTCCGGCTGATCGGGGGCGTCAGTCTCCAGCAGGATGGTTTCCAAGGGCAGGGCCTGGATCAGTCTGCGGAGCTTTTTGGACCTTTCGTAGGTGATGGGGCCCCCGAAACTCATGGCAAAACCCAGGTCGATCAGCCGCAGGGCCTGTTGTTCACTGCCGGAGTAACTGTGCAGCACGCCGCGCACCCCGGGAAAATGCCGAATAGTGTTGATCACCGCTTCCACCGACCTGCGGGCGTGAATGATGACCGGCAGGTCGAGTTCCCTTGCCAGCTCGAGCTGCCCCTCAAAATAGATTTGCTGTTGCTCGGGCTGAGGATTATCGATATAGAAGTCGAGCCCGCACTCGCCAATGGCCACCGGCAGTTCGTGCATTGCCCACTCCCGCAGGTTGGCGAGGTCTGCCGGCAGGTGGTCCGCAAGAAACATGGGGTGCAGGCCATAAGTAGGATGCAGCTTAGGAAAATCGAGACACAGCTGTCTGATCCTTGGCCACCAGGCCGCCTTGACGGCAGGAATGACCTGTTCCGTGACCCCGGCCGCATGGGCTCGCTGCAGGGCCTGTGGCCGGTCCAGGTCAAAACTCTTGTCATCGAAGTGACAGTGGGAGTCGATCATCCCCTACCGAATACCCATTGGTTCTGATTCGACAAGGCCTCATTGTAGACGTAACCCTCTAGATCGAACGCCTTGATCGATTCCGGATCGGCAAGTCGGTTTTCGATGATGTAACGGCCCATCAGGCCGCGGGCCTTCTTGGCAAAGACACCGATCATTTTATAGCCACCCGGCCTTTTCTCCTTGAATTGAGGGGTGATGATCCTGCCCTTCACCAGTTTGGGTTTGACCGACTTGAAATATTCATTGGACGCCAGATTGATCAGTATATCGTCCCCCTGTTTTTTCAACGACTTGTTGAGTGCTTCGGTAATCGTCTCTCCCCAGAAGGCATAGAGATCCTTGCCCTGTTCATTGGGTAGTTTGGTGCCCATCTCCAGCCGGTAGGGCTGCATCAGGTCCAATGGGCGCATCACCCCGTAGAGCCCGGAGAGGATACGCAGATGCTCCTGGGCGAAGGCCAGATCCTCCTCGGTCAGGGTCTCTGCATCCAGCCCGGTATATACGTCCCCCTTCATCGCCAGCACCGCCTGTTTCGCGTTGTTCGAAGTGAATGGGGTTTTCCAGTCGTGATAGCGGGCGAAGTTCAGCTCCGCCAGTTTCATGCTCAATTTCATCAGCTCAGCCAGATCCAGGGCGGAATAGTTGTGCAGGTTGTCGATGAGCTGCTGGGACTGCTTGAGAAAGGCTGGCTTGGTGTAGGTTTTAGTGACTGGTGGGACCGCATAATCAAGGGTTTTTGCGGGGGAGATAACAATCAACATGGAACTCACTGCCTTCAACGTTTTATACTCCCCATCTTCGCTAGACGAGAGCGGAAAAACAACCGTAATCCAAAGAGGGTTGCGGCTTACTTCAGCAAAATTAATGACAAATCAGGATAAACAAGCCATCCTCCAGCGTTTATTGCAATTGGTGCAGCAGCTCTATACAGAGACCGAAGGTCTGGCTGAAAGCGAAAGTGATCTCCAGCTCTGGTACAACCGTGGCTATGCGAATGGCATGATTCGGGCTCTGCGTGAAAAAAATCAAGATGATCAGTTGCTTGACCTCATCAATGCCGATCGGGATGATTATCTGACTAATCAGGAGTTCCTGCCCTGGGGCAAGGCCTATCGGCACGGTTTTGAGATGGGTGAGAAAGAGACCCGCGAAGTGTTGTGATCTGCCCAGCTGTTTTTCACTGAGTCACTCGATACCCTCGGTTTAAATTACCAACAATCAGGTTTGTGCAATGAAAGTCGTCTCCTTCAACACCAATGGTATCCGCACCCGCGAGCATCAGCTGACGAAACTGCGGGATCTCTATGCTCCCGACATCATCGGTATCCAGGAGACCAAGGTTCAGGATGATGATTTTCCGCTGGAGATGGTCAATGGGCTCGGCTACCAGGCTCACTATCATGGACAGAAGACCCATTATGGTGTGGCGCTGCTCTCCCACCAGGAACCACTGCAGTTGAAGAAAGGCTTTCCGACAGATGACGGAGATGCGCAGCGGCGCATGATCATCGGCCGTTTTGAAACCCCCAAGGGAGGCACGGTTACCATCATCAATGGCTATTTTCCGCAAGGGGAGAGCCGTGACCATGAGATCAAGTTTCCCGCCAAACGCAAATTCTATGCAGACCTTCTCAGCTACCTCGAAGAGAATCATGATCCATCGGATACTCTTCTCGTGATCGGCGATATGAATATTGCCCCATTGGATCTGGATATCGGGATCGGCCCGGACAATGCAAAGCGCTGGCTGAAAACCGGCAAGTGCTGCTTTCTGCCCGAGGAGCGTGAATGGCTGGAAAAGTTGCAGGCCTGGGGCCTTTACGATACCTACCGAACCTGCCATCCGGAGGTGGATGATCGCTTCAGCTGGTTTGACTATCGCAGCCGTGGTTTCGATCGGGAACCCAAGCGGGGGTTGCGCATCGATCTGGTGCTCGCCACCAGGATTCTGAATGACCATTGTATCGATGCGGGCATCGCCTACGATATCCGTGGTATGCAGAGGCCCTCGGATCATTGCCCGATCTGGGCGGAATTTGATTATTAGAACTCATGTCTAGCTGCCGGGCGCTTTTCCGGTTCTACGAAGAGCTCAACGATTTTCTGCCTCAGGAGCAGCGTAAACGGGACATCGAGCAATGTTTCGAACCACCGGTTCCGGTCCGGCATCTGATTGAAACCCTGGGTGTGCCACACACCGAAGTGGAGGTGGTTCTGGTAAATGGCGTTTCGGTCGATCTGGAACACTCTCTGCGGGACGGTGACCGGGTCAGCGTTTACCCGGTTTTCGAGTCACTGGATATCACGCCGCTGTTGCAAATTCGGCCCAACCCCCTGCGCAATCCACGTTTTCTGGCTGATGCCCACCTGGGCAAGCTGGCTCACTTACTTCGCATGCTGGGCTTCGATACGCTCTTTTTCAATGATGCGGGAGATCTGTATCTGGCATCCCTCTCGGCGGACCAGGGCAGGGTGTTACTGACCCGGGACAGAGCGTTGCTGATGCGCCGTAAGGTCACCCATGGCTGTTATATCCGGTCTGTAAATCCTAGAGAGCAGTTGTTTCAGGTGTTGAATCGGTTGGATCTCCTGACTATGCTGCGGCCCTTCACTCGCTGTATGGAGTGCAACAGCTTGCTGCAATCTGTGCCTAAGAGCGACGTGGAGGATGGTCTGCCCAAAGGAGTGGTTCGTCACTATAATGCGTTCTGGCGTTGTACCGGCTGTGGCCGTGTCTATTGGAAGGGACATCATTACCAGGCCATGCGTGACTGGACTGGTAAACTGCAAAATGAACTGTCTGTCAACCGGCAGTCCGAGAACCACTGAATAGCACATTATCCCATGAATAGACCCGTAATCCTTTTATCCTTGCTGTTCCTGTCAGCTCATTTCGGAACCAGCCATGCTGCCGATCAATGTGTCAAACTGGTATTCAAAGACTATTGCCTGGGTGGCGGCTTTAGCCGGCAGCTCGAAAAGACCCCCTCGGGTATGCGACCGCGGATCAATGGTGAAAGACAGGGAGTCATCTATGAAAAGGATGATGAAAAGATCTATGTCATGTCCTACAAGGGGATTATCTACAAAGTTCTCCATACCTTTGAGCCGGTGACGCCGGCAATCATGAAGGATCTCAGACGACGCCTGCAGCAGAAATATGGCAACTACAAGGATCAGAGCCAATATCCTGACAATACTAAAAACAAGGCGCGGCAGATCAGTTACATTCGACGTGGAGAGGGTGAACTGAAAAATGTCTGGCAACCGCCTGGCCAACCCTGGCGAGTCGAATTGGGTTGGGCGCGCAAACTGGGTGTGTCCATTGCCTATTATGTGAACGAGCTGGATGAGTTGCAAAAGGAGGCATCCCTGCAGGGGCTCTAGCCTTTCAAGCAAGCATAAACCCAACAAATCGGCTTCGATGCCGGTTGATAAGCTGTCACGGATACGATCAATATCTCAACAGTAGTGGCCCGACAAAAAGTTCGCTACGTGCTGTTAGTGGGCACAGCCGGAAGTGCCGATAATAGAGCATTCGAGACCCGGTGTAGATGATCTGCGTTCATTTTGGAAATGGCTGGGCCCCAGCTGCCATTTATAGGTTAGACATCAATCACCTATAGCGGACATTCCAGGGCAGGGTGAAGGCGTTTTGCCATTAGGTGGCAGCAGCCGCCTACCGAAGCAGACCTTCGGTTCGTGCTTGGATTCTATGAGCGACGCCGGTAATGTGGGCCAAAGGCAGGTTAAGGAGTTATAAGAAAAATCCCGCCGGAGTGGGGAGTTTCTCGGTTTAGGTGAATCAATCGAGTCAGACCCCAATACCGCTACCAGTCAGCCGCTAAGGTATTGATATTCATTGAGATGAGGTAATTATTTAAAGTTAAGCGCCAACAGTATTCTGGATATAATTGAA
>JBDLIT010000150.1:0-9462 GCA_039714735.1 Pseudomonadota bacterium | reverse complement strand
CCTTTAGCGAATGAGCAAAAGGGATGAACAGCTCCACGGTCACAAGTGCAACATGTACAGATTCTTCACTTGTCTTCATACGCTGATTATCCCTTATCCAGGCCATTTTTCTCTTCCCGACATCATGAACCTCCTTATTCATTTCACTACAATCCCACAAACACGTCATTCCGGCGAATGCCGGAATCTATGACTTACTGGATACCCGCATTCGCGAGTATGACGAGCCATGTCATGTTTGTAACACTTATAATAGATGTTTTACTACCTGAAAGTATTCTGGAAATCGTGGCAATGGTAACGCAGGTATTAAACTTGAATCCCGCTTCTTTAGCAGCATCTGTGACACCCACAAGAACGCCATCATCGAGAACCATAAAGCTTGAGAAGTATGATGCAAATTGGTCAACTTCGTTCAAAAGCGAAGTGGCCATCATCCGTGTCATTCTCTCAAGTAACCTCATCGCTGCTTACCATATTGGTAGTACAGCAATATTGGGTATACGAGCAAAGCCAGTAATCGACATACTTCTTGAAGTGCGTTCTGTCGGTGAAGTAGATAAACACAACACAGAATTTGAAAAATGTGGCTACGAACCAAAAGGTGAGTTTGGTATCAAGGGGAGGCGATTCTTTCAAAAGGGAGGAAATGAAAGAACACATCATATTCATGTCTTTGAATCAGGTAATCCTGAAATAGAGAGGCACAGGTTATTTGTTGAGTTTATGAACGCTCATCCGTTAGAAGCCTCCAAGTACGAAACGCTAAAACTTGATTTGGCGAATAAGTTTATGCATGAACCAGATAGGTATTCTGAAGGAAAGTCGGGGTTCATTCAAATCATTGATAAGAAGGCTCTTCAATGGGAACACAGCTAACGCATTAACTCAGACAATTTGCCACGCTGCGCTTTGCATATTTCCGGATATGCGAGGCGTTATCTACTATTTATGAATGGCCGTTTCGGAGCATGAAGAGCCAATCGCTGAATCAGCGGTCTGAGCAAATTTGCATCGACCAGTTGAAATCACAACTCATTGCAGTCATCCAGATGTTCAAAAACGATATGTGAAGGCTACATAATGTGATCAGGCCATCCTGGCAGGCCGAAACCACTGATCCGTTGACCATTTGCAGTTGATAGTTAGCCGGATAACAGACCGGTCCCACTGAACTAGAGACCTGTTCCAGATAGTACCTTGGATTTTTTCCTAGGCGGTGCATCCTGCTATCTGAACAATCGGGTTGAAACTTGAATCTACCTATCTCATATGCGATTCTTTTTACATCGGGTAGAGCTTTTCAAAAAAATAGAGGGTGAAATGACTAAAAACCAAGCAGGCGGTGAATCCATATCAGGATTTTCTGGGCCAACAGACATAACAATAGCGCAAGGGAAAACACTCGCTGAGGGTAAATTCCTATCCCTAAAAAAATTACAGACCTCTATATACGCAATTGGGTTGGTTTTGTTCCAGTCTATCGCACATGGGGGCGGTCCACAGGATTGGATAAATACCGATTTCAATGATTCACACTTTCACCTGACGAACTATGTGCAGGAAGGGCCGAACATCAAGGACTTTGTAGAGATGATGGGCTCCAGGATCGGCCGTTCCACCCTGTTCGGCATCCCGCTGCAGCAGCAGTGGTCATATGCCAATACGGGTGACTGGGCTCCCACCTACTATTTGCATACCGATGCGCCGCTCTATTACTACTCATTTACTGATGCGCACATCGCCATGGCGTATCTCGCTCTCTCTGAGGAGGATCAGGCGCGTCTCGATCCCATGATTACGGGATTCAACCCCGCTGACATGTACGCTGTGGATCACATCAAGCGGGTGTTGACGACCTTCCCCGGCGTATTTTCGGGGATCGGCGAATTCACGATTCACAAGGAGTTTGTCTCCTCGAAAATCTCTGGAGAGGTCGCCAGCCTGACCAATCCGGCTCTGGACCGTATCCTCGAGTTCGCTGGCGAAGCAGGACTCGTGGTTATCATTCACAACGACATCGACATGCCGTTTCCAAAGCCGGATCAGGAGCCCTACATGCTCGCGCAGATGAAGGCGCTCTTTGCCCGCCACCCGGAGACGACGATTATCTGGGCGCACATTGGTCTCGGCAGGGTGGTGCGGCCTCTCGAGGAGCAGGCCGCGATGGCAGAGAGAGCGCTCGCCGACCCCGCTCTGAAGCATGTGTACATGGATATTTCATGGGATGAAGTGGCCAAGTACGGCACAGCGACCCCGAAGGCGACCAAGAGAACTGCCGATGTCATCAATCGCTTTCCTAATCGCTTCCTGTTTGGCACTGACGTCGTGGCGCCTGAGTCGGTCGACGCGATGGTTGCAGTCTATGACAAGTACGCGCCCCTGTGGGCAGCGCTGACGCCGGAGGCGAGTGAGAAGGTCCGCAAGGGGAACTACGAGCGTATCTTCAATGAAGCTCGTCGCCGAGTCCGTTCATGGGAAAAAGAACATGTGAGATAGAAGTGAATAGAATGAGTCGTCTTGATCAAGGTGGAAAAGGCATTTGTTGAGGATATTCACACTGCATGAACAGCCATGGAGTAAATTCTGTAGGTGCAGCATCATCAACCATAGCACTTCATTTACCGCATCCTATCTTCACCCCCCTATCCTGAGCAGTAGAGATAACTCAGAATGCCGACAGGAAAAAGGGAATCAGTAGCGCGTTGACCAGGTCGATGAAAAATGCGCACACCAGCGGAACGATGATGAAAGCCAGGTGGGATGCGCCGTAACGCTTGGTCACCGCGGCCATGTTGGCCATCGCCGTTGGTGTGGAGCCCAGCGAGATACCGCCGAAACCAGCGGATACAACTGCTGCGTCATAATTTTTACCCATGGCCGGAAAGACAATGAAAATATTCACCAGCACGGCCATCAGCAGTTGTATTCCGAGAATCGTAAAGATTGGCCCCGCCAGGTCGACCAGGGTCCACAACTGCATGCTCATCAGCGACATGGCCAGGAAGGCGCCCAGTGAAATATCCGCTATCAGCGCGATGGCCGGGGTACGCGTTGGCCAGCGAGTGCCGCTGATCCGCGGGAATTTTTTTGGCATCAGGTTTGTCACTATGATTCCGGCGAACAGGCATGTGACGAACAGCGGCAACTTGAGTCCAAGTTCGGCGATGCCTTCGTTGAGCAGTAGTCCAACGATTATGCTGATATGGATGGCGAGGATGGCATCGAGAAAATCCAGGTGGCCGATGCCCCTCTGTTGTTGCGTATCGGAAAGCCCCACGTCCTGCACCTCCTGCTTTTCCGGTGTCAGGTTGTAGCGGCTGATCAGAAATTTGGCGATGGGACCACCCATCAGGCTCGCGAGGATCAGGCCGAAGGTGGCGCAGGCGATCCCTATCTCCATTGCGTTTGGCACATTGTAATCTTCGGCGATGCCGGGCGCCCAGGCGATGGCGGTTCCGTGGCCGCCGATCAGAGACACAGTGCCGCCCAACATGCCGACGGCAGTGGGCAGATCGAACAGTGCCGCCACCGAGATCCCGGTGAGGTTCTGTAGAAACATGTAGGCGATGGTAATGACCAGCAGGATGACAAGGGGCTTGCCGCCGGCAAGGAGATCCTTGAGGCTGGCATTGATGCCGATGGTGGTAAAGAAGTAGACCAGCAGGAAATCCCGCGCTTGCAAGTCGAACTCCACTGCAACGCCGGAGAACGCGTAGACCAGCCCGAACAGGATAGAAAATAGCAGCCCGCCTGTCACAGGCTCCGGAATACTGAACTCACGCAGGAAGCCGATTGCATCATTCAGTCGTTTTCCGATGAACAATACGATGATGCCGAGGGTTACCGCCAAAAAGGAGCCTATGTGCAGAATACCGTCTTGAATTTCCATGGTTATCTTTTTTATAAATTAATGGATGAAAGCGAGAACAACTAGTGCTTGATGTCTTCCGCGTCCGCAAATACCTCATTCAGGTAAGCGAGGTTGGAATTGTCTAGTCGCACACCGCGGTCGACCTTCGCCTTGATGTCGAGCAACCTCGGTAGCCTGATTTTTTGAAGCGCTCGAGAATTGCAACAATCACCCCTTCATCTTTTGAAATCTTGGCCATGTTGTCCTCTAATATGCATTAATTATCATGCCAGCATCACCTTAACCACCGATACTATCAAGTAAACTTGTCACAGGCGAGATAACTTTCACTACTCATACGTTGGCTCTATTGATCTGGCGATCCACAATGCGGAGTTTCGTCCCGACCTCACAGCCACACATCAGAACCCCTCAGCTACGATCACGCTCTGATAATCATATCTACGCAATTTGATCTTACGAGGTCGGCGTTTTAACACGGAACAGGATGGCGTAGAGCGTCGGCACGATCACCAGGGTCAACACTGTGGCGAAACCCAGTCCGGCCATGATGGTTATGGACATGTTGACGAAGAAGACATCTTGTAGCAGCGGGATCAGTCCCAGGATGGTGGTGGCCGCGGCCAGCACCACCGGACGCAGGCGGCTTACCGCCGCGTCCAGGATGGCGGCGTGGGGCTCCGTGCCCCCGGCAATCTGCTGGTCGATCTCGTCGATAAGGACGATGGCGTTCTTGATCAACAGGCCGATCAGCGAGAGGGCCCCGAGCAGAGACATGAAGTCGAAGGCACTGTTGAAGCCCAGCAGGCCGGCGGTGATGCCGACAATAGCCAGAGGCACGGTGAGCCAGATGATCAGCGGTTGCCTCACCTTGCCGAACAGCAGGATGCTGGTCAGGATCATGAGCAGGAAACCACCCGGCAGTGCAGCAGCCAGTCCTGCCTGGGCCTTGGCGGAATCCTCGTACTCACCACCCCAGGAGTGGGAGTAGCCGGGCGGAAGCTCCATAGCCTCGATCTGCTCCTGCAGACGGTTGAACAGGGGCGTAGCCAGTTCCTCGGTAGAGTTGCAGGAGGCGGTGATGGTCAGCATGCGGTTGCGCGAGCGCATCACCGTGTTCTCCCACAGGGTCTCGAAGCCGTTCACTACCTGGGACACTTGCACGGTCATCTGCAGCACCGGGCTCCACACCTGGATGTCCTGGAGATTTCCGACATCACCCCGCTCCTCCCCGGTGGCGCGGGCCAGGATGGGAAGAACACGGATGCCATCGCGGTAGTAACCCACCTGGGCGCCATCGAAGGCGTATTGCAGGGCCCTGGCCAGATTCTCCCGGGTGATGCCGAGCTGGCGTCCCACCTGCTCGTTAAATATGGGCTTGACCAGTTTCACCGGCTGGCGCCAGTCGTCACGGACATCCTTGGCCACCGGGTCTGCGCGCATCAGCGTCTGGGCCTGCTCCGAGAGCTGTCGCAGCACCTCGGGGTCGGGGCCGTGGAAGCGCGCTTCGATTTTGCTGTCGCGGCCGGGACCGATACGCAGGGACTTGATGATGGGGTCTGTCCATGGCATTTTCGAGCGCATGTAGTGATCCACCTGGTCCCAAACCTCGGCAATGCGCTCCCGGCTGTCGGTCTGCACGATGATCTGGGCATAGGCCGGGGAGATCTCCTTGGGGTCGTAGACCAGGGTGAAACGCTGATGGGGGCCGCCAACAATGGTCGTTGTCTGTTCCACACCCTCCAGGCTCCGCAGGTATTCACTCACCTTCAGGGTATCGTCCCGGGTTGTGCGGATGTCAGTGCCCTCGACCTCCCAAACGTCGACGAAAAACATCGGCGTGTTGGATTCGGGGAAGAAGGCCTTCTTGACACTGCCGAAGCCCACCACGGAGAGTACGAACAGTGCCACCACTACGGCCACAGTCAACCAGCGCAGACGGATGGCCTGCTCCAGAAAGCCGCGGAACAGCCGGAACATGGCGCCGCCGTAAGGATCTTTCTGCTCACCCTCCGCAGGGACGCCCGGTTTGAGCAGCAGAGCGCACAGCAGCGGTGTGGTGCTGATGGCGGTAACCCAGGAGAGCAGCAGCGAATAGAGGATCACCCAGAAGAGGGAGTTTGCAAACTCGCCGGTGCTGTCCGGCGACAGACCGATGGCGGAGAAGGCGAGAATGCCGATGGCAGTGCCCCCCAGCAGTGCCCAGATGGTCTTGCCGACCGCCTCGCCAGCAGCCCGGGCCGCTTTCATGCCGGACTGCATACGCACCATCATGCCCTCGGCGACCACGATGGCATTGTCCACCAGCATGCCTAATGCAATGACCAGGGCGCCCAGGGAGATGCGTTGCAGCTCAATGCCTTCCAGTGTCATGATCAACAGGGTGCCGGCCACGGTGATCAGCAGCACGGCGCCGATAATAAGCCCCACCCGTAAGCCCATGAACAGCAGCAGCACGACGATGACAATGGCCACCGCCTGGCCAACGCTGACCAGGAAACCGCTGACCGATTTGTCCACCTCCACCGGCTGGTTATAGATGGGAACGAATTCCATGCCTGCCGGCACCATGGACTGCAGCTCCCGGGCGCGCTGCGCCAGGCGTTGGCCCACCGCCACCACATTCTCGCCGGACTGCAGGGAGATGCCGAGGGTCAGCGCGGGCTTGCCGTTGACGAAATACTGCTGATCCGTCACCTCCTTGTAGGTGCGGATGATGGTGGCAATATCCTTGAGATAGACGAGCTTCTTTTCGTCGGAGCCGATCAGCACGTCGCCGATGGCCTTCACCGAGGTGAACTCGCCGGTGGGCTCGATGCGCAGGTATTCGTCGCCCACCCGCACCTTGCCGGCATCTGCGACCACGTTCTGAGAGGCGAGGATTTGGCCGATGCTCTCCATGGAGATCCCCAGTTCACCCAACCGGGCGCGGGACATCTCTACGTAGACCACCTCCGTCTGCTCGCCGCCGATGGAGATCTTGCGCACCCCGGGGACCAGCACCAGCTGCCGCTTGAAGCTGTCCGCGAAGTCCCACAGATCGCGCCAGCTGTAGCCGGGACCGTGCAGGGCGTAGTAGATGCCGTAGACATCGCCGAACTCATCGATGATCATGGGTTCCCCGGCCCCCGGCGGCAGCTTGTCCCTCATGTCGGCAATCTTGCGCCGTAGCTCATCGTAGATGCCGGGGAAGTCCGTGGCCCGGTACTTATCCTTGAACTCGATCTGGATGTCCGACATTCCGGGTCGCGAGATGGACATCTTCACGTTCTTGACCTGTTCCATCCGCTGGATTGCATCCTCGATGTGATAGGTCACCTCGTCCTGCACCTCCCGGGCGCTGGCGCCGGGATAGAGAGTGATGATCTTGGCCAGCTTGATGGTGAAGGCCGGGTCCTCCAGCTTGCCCATGCGCTCGAAACCCCAGAGGCCGCCGCCAACCATGATGATGACCAGCAGCCAGGAGATAACCGGTGTCTTGACAGAATATTCGCCGATGTTCATGAAATGTTCCTTATTGTGCTGTTGTTCGATGATCGAAGAGCAGCCTTTGAGCAATTACTGCTTTGGGTCATCGGCACGGGGCTCGGCCTGTTCCGGCGTCGGCATCAGGGTGACTTTCATGCCCTCCACCAGGAAGGGTGTGCCGGCCGTAACGATGCGGTTTCCGGGTTCAAGTCCCTCCAGCACCTCGATGTTATCGCCCATCATGCGCCCCACTTTGACCTCCTGAGGCTTGACGGTCATCGACTGCTCGTCCACAGTCCAGATCCTGGGATCGAGCTTGTAGTCCCCCACCACGGCGCTCACTGGCACGGAGAATACAATACCAATTTCCCCCAGGGTGCTGAGGTCCGCAGTCACCGTCGCGGTCATGCCGGGCAGGATCATGACCTCGGCCACTTGTTTCATGGTGTAGGTGATTTCGAATGTCTGGGTCTTGGGATCCGCTCTGGTGGCAACCTCCCTGAATGTCAGAGGGAACTGCTGGCCGGGAAGATTCTCGAAGGTGGCGAAGAGCTTGACGCGGTCACGTCCTCTTCCCGTTCGGGTCCTGTCGGTCCGAACGGTCCGTACAATAGCTTCCGGGACGTCGAATTTGACCACCAGCTCAGACAACTCCTGCAGCGACAGGACCGCCTGCTTGGCCTCTACCTCCTCGAAGCGTTCTATATGACGTTTGGCGATGGAGCCCGCGAACGGCGCCTTGAGGCTGGTGTACTCCAGGTCCTGGAGGGCAGTCTCCAAGGCCGCACCAGCGTTCTTGAATTCCCTCTCCAGCAGGTCGTAGTCCACCTTGGAGATGTGCCCCTCTTCGACCAGTTTTTTGGCGCGATTGAAATTCTTTTCGGCATTGTCGAAGGTGGCCTGCCTGTCGTTGACCACGATCTGAAAATCTCTTGGATCCAGGGTGGCTACCTCCTGACCCTCAGTCACAGGATCGCCCTCCTTGACAAGCAGTTCCTGCACCTTGCCCGGCACCCGGAACGCCAGCTCCGCCTTGCGGTTGGCATCTATGCGGGCGGGAAAGTTGCGCACTCCATATGTATCCGGAGCTTCCATGAGCAAGGTCTTGACCGGTCGGGGAACCTCCTCGTCCACAGGTGGAGGTGGCTCACTGCAGGCCAGCAGCAACAAAGCTGGAGTCGCGGCGCTGAGAAGGCGAAAAAGGGAATACATCATGATATTCGATCCTTGGTTATAATCGATCTAAATATGATAGCCCACAACGGGCAAGCAAGTCCTTAAAACATATCACATTGTTATCCCTGAGGCTTGGAGGTAATCAGGTTTCGTCTTGCTGGTGTTAGGATTGTTCTACCGGCACATTATCAGGCAAGAGAAACGGTGAGGCCTGTTTCAATGTACTCAGCCATATTGCACCAACCTGGGGACGACCGATGTTCGCTTTTTCATAGATATAATCATATAGAGCATCCGCACTTGGCAGCTAGGCAGATCCTGGTTTGGCAACGTCACATTGATGCATCATTGTTTTTTCACACCCATCTTTTCGGAAAAACCGCATCCGACCTTCAAAGAATCTAGCATAGCTTGGAGCAAGTTCAAGTCTTTGGGTGCTCGTTCAGATAATTGGAAGCCTTGCCTGGATGGGAATCATTCAGGCAATATCGGAAACCGGTGGTACTGTATATTCCTGAGCAAGATGTAGAAAAAGACTCTCCGCTAATTCGTTCACAATAACGGGTTGATTACTAATATTTTCAATGACTGGAGCATCTGCTGCCGTTGAGATACAGTATCATTTGTGGATATTATTTAATCTCTGTCGTTACCAGGAGGCAAGCACTCTACTGAATCAGTGGTTCAACGGTTATCTGGGTTCGTGCCTGGGTGGGTTGTTCGTATGGTAGGTGATGACGCAGATAATACCAATTTTATTGTACTTTTTTTGTCAGCAAGTGCGCCATGAGTGCGCCATTTGCAATAAAAAAGGCCTAGCGATTAAGCTAAGCCTTTGATTTATATGGTGGGCCGTGAGCGATTCGAACGCTCGACCAATTGATTAAAAGTCAACTGCTCTACCGACTGAGCTAACGGCCCGATATTGGAGCCGAGATGTACGA
>JBDLIT010000149.1:0-9526 GCA_039714735.1 Pseudomonadota bacterium | reverse complement strand
CTTGCCCTGAAAAAGCAATGTCAATGCTTCCGTGGCCGTCATACCCTGCTTGCGGCAAGTTGACAGGTAACTGCGAACCCGGCAGAAGATCTTTGCCCCCACCATAGAGCGGAAGCAACCGGAGATCTTCTGTTGCACCTTGGTCATGCGCAGATCGTTCTCACCCTGGTTGTTGGTGAAGGGGACGCTCTCCACATCCATGAAGCGCAGGACATCTTGCTCGAAGTCTCGCAATCTCTCCAGCAGGTTTCTGGCTTTCGATCGTTTGAGCCGGCCCCTTTTTCCCTTCCGTTGGCTTTCATCTGGAGGCGGGCATTCGGCTTCTGCCTTTTTAAGTAACTTTCGATATCGCTTGCGCCATCGTTCAGCCTCATCCGGTGGTAACCAACCACCGGTATCCTCTACCTCTTTTGCGAGTTCGATCAGCAACGCCTGCATCTCCTTGGCCCACTGCTGGTCATCTTGTTCCCAGGCCCTTTCCAGCTCTCTGAGGTGGTGGGCATTGCATAGGGCATGGATGCATTCGTAACGGTAGTACGGCTTCCAGTGGTCATGACATAACACCCCCTTGAAAAAGGGCAGGACACCCATCTCATCCATGGCCTCGGTGCCACGCTTGGTATGGGGATAGAACAAAGTCAAGGAGGTGTTGGAGGCGCAGTGGAGCCAGTGGCGCTTTCCACCGATATTGATGCCGGTCTCATCAGCATGCATGAGGTCAGACCTGGCAAGTTTGTTCTTCGCCCACTGCTCGAAGAAATCCAACTGATCATAAGCTTCCTTATTGAAGTTGAAAATAGAACCAGCACTCACCGGAATATGCATCTGATCCTGGAAGTGATCCCGTATCCGATCGTAGGGGATCAACTGGTACTGTGACATATAGACTGCGTTGGCCTTCAGATTGAGGCCATACTGAACCGGTCGGTTTACCCCTTCCGGGAAAGAGGCCACAAATCTGTTCCCTTGATTGTCCTCAAGAATCTGCGCCTGGCATTCAGTAACGAACCGTGAGATATCGATATTATGTGCTGCAGCACATAATGATTATTGTGCCATAATGATTAAACCGGGAACGAATAAGCCGCTGGTGTTTGAAACTCCCGCACCAGCGGATTTTTTGGCGCTATTGCGGTAGTGTGTAACGGGCGCCGGGCCGTTGTCCATGATGTGGTGGTGCCCCTGGAGGGAATCAGTGGGGATCTGGTCGTCAGCGCTCCCTCATCTCGATTGAGGCCAGCAGCAAGACTATGCTGTTAACAGACATTACGCAACAGAAGAATATCGTATGCCACCTCTACCCGCGATCGTCATTCATCGCTGCACAGCAGCTGTTTGTCCGATAAGTGCGTGTGACATGTATTAGCCGAATCTCTATTTTTGACTATCTTCTGGATTTTCGCTGGTTTGAGCCTTTTCATCTAGCAGATTTAAGTTTTCCTTTTTTCGATACTCTTCCGCTAATAGTGCGCCTAAAATCCCACCTCCGAATGCTATAGCATTTCTTCCATGTGTGACTTTTGATCTCTCGATTATCAAATCTAGTATATATTTTGGGATGGTTTATTCAAGAGACAATCTTCTCCAGATCCTGTAATCTTGATTGAGATTTTTGATATTGCATAATCTGGTTAAACACAGATCAAGGCATAGACTAAAGACATTGAAAATCAATAAATTCTAGCTGTGAGGTTGCCAGATTTACGGGGGGGGCCGGTTTTGATTCAGAGCCTAAACAAGACACTACTTTCATTATGGATAGGCAGTTTTTTACTGACATCTGCTGTTTTCGGTGCTGAAAATTTCGACGTCTCCTACCTTTGGCATTCCGATGCTGGCGCTGTGCTGGACTATCGCAAGCGTGTCTTAAAAGTTCTAGGACCGGCTTTGCAGAATGATCTCAAGGTCGTGGTCAATGACAGATTGTACGGTCTCATATACAACCGCCAAGGCGACCGTGACGGGGCAGTCAAGGTAGCCCGGTCTCATAGCCGAATCCTGCAGGCAAAAGGTATGAAAAAGGCGGCTCCGGTAATTTCCCAACATTGGGATGTCATTTCTCTCGAGTCAGAACCCAAGACAAAGACAGTACTCAAAACCATTCAAGAGAATCCAGGCTCAGCAAAAACTACCATTTCAGAAACCACTACAACTGGCTCTCAGCAGACCCAAAAGTTGCTCAACCTTGAGCTGGCAGTGGAAGATTACATCAAAGAGTTACGCAAAAAGGACAAGCTCGCCAATGACGAACGTACCGGATGGTCGGTGTACGATTTCACCACTGGCGAAAAGCTGGTCACCATCAACGAGGATGTGCAGTTCCAGGCCGCCAGTCTGGTGAAGCCATTCATCGCATTGGCATTTTTTCATCAAGTCAAACAGAGTAAGTTGATTTACGGCCCGAAAAGTCGACGCCATATGGAAAGAATGATTCATCGTTCGAACAATCCATCGACGAACTGGATCATGCGCCAGGTCGGCGGACCCGCTGCAGTGGAGCGTATCCTAAAACGGCATTATCCCGGTATCTTCAAGGACACACGTGTCGTCGAATATATTCCAGCCGGTGGACGCACCTACCGGAACAAAGCCTCAGCCCATGACTACAGCCGCTTCTTGCATGCTTTATGGAAAGACGAAATTCCACACGCAAAAGAGATAACACGCTTAATGGCCCTGCCGGGCACTGATCGAATACTGACAGATGTGGAAGCTATTCCACAAGGGACCGAGGTCTTCAACAAGACCGGAAGTACCAGTCGACTCTGTGGTGACATGGGAATCCTGATTGTCGAAGGCCAGGATGGCAAACGCTACCCTTATACCTTGATCGGCATCATCGAAAAAAAAGTAGCGGCTAAGAACTACACCGCCTGGATTCGATCCAGAAGTGATGTGATTCGCAGTGTTTCAAACATCGTCTATAAAGGGATTGCACAACAACACGACCTTGAGGAAGTGCTTTAACACTACTCACAAGTTAGAACCTATGGATGTCTGCTTCAGACGTCCTACTATCACCTGATAATAGTGCACGCCCACCCTGCCCTCAAATGACCGCTTTCTAGGCTCAATGATAGTTGTGGATTGCCAGAGGTCTATGACCGCTTTGTCGGCACAGCTGACGTCGAAACATCGAGTCTGAAGGAAGGAACCATGTCGGCTCTTGTCTACTGATTCAGGTGGTTGGTGACTAGGACAACGAGACCTGTTGCCGAGCTATGGTTGTACCCAATAGATTTCATTTCACCTGTTCGGTTACGTTTCCCCGTGGTGGTAAAACGCTTTTGTCTCCTGACCATCCGTTTCAAAAACCAGATGGTACTGCTGATCTGTACGAAAGTGTCTTCTTCCTTTGGAAGTGAAAAGATCAAGAACCTGCTGATGCGGGTGTCCAAAGCGCCCTATATGACAGCTGATTCCCAATACGGCTTCATCAGGACAATCATCTAGCCATGCAGGGTTGTTACCATTGAAGCTGCCGTTTACTGAACCATGGTGTGGGACCTTAATAAATGAGGTGTTATCAGGTATCTGGGAAGCTACGTGCTGCCACACTTCCTTTTCCGCATCTCCGCTCAACAGGAATGTTGTGTTATCCAGCGTTAGCGTCATCACGACAGAGTTGTCGTTTTCATTCGGCTCACTCGGATTTCCGTCAATTGGCCAGAGCACGTCCACTTTGACATCACCCAGGAGCGGGAGAATCCGGTTATTGTCGATCGCCTGGTGATGTACCACATTACTAGATCGCCGGGCAAAGCTGAGAAGACTTCCCATGCTGCTCCAATTGCTCGACCTGGAGTACCAGAACTGCTTGGCGCCAAACTCCTGCATCACAGCTTTGAGCCCTTGTCCGTGATCTGTATGGCCATGGGTTAGTAACACGAAATCAAGAAACGGCTTCTGACTGCGGTAATTAATGCCTTTTGTCTGAAGATGCCGCTTCAGGAAGTTGAGTGTAAAACGATTGCTGGGCGTATCATTTGAATCAACAACCGCGAAGTGCAGGTTCCCTTGACTATCTTCCGACTCGATCAGGATGGAATCACCCCAGCCCACGTCCAGTAATATTACACGTAGCTTCGACATTCCTGTTTCTCCTATTCGGTCAGTAGCGTAAGAGGTCTCTCAAAGTTCTTCTTTTTTAGGCAGCTTTTTGAGGGTATTCTCGTGGTATTGCTCCTGGATAGCCTCAATCTGGTTCTGGTTCCATTGCATCAATGCATCGGTCTCGCTGTTGGAAGCTTCCAGTATTCCCGAGACCCTCCATTCTTTCATCCTCTCCAGAAATTCCTGATCGGTATTTATCTCCTCTCGTAACAGATAGGCCAATCTGAAAAGGTCAAAGCCGATACGGTAGACTTGTCCGCGCTGAGGTTCACTATAGGATTGAGGGAACAGGATATTGGGTAGCCAGACGTCGTTGGTATCAATATACAGCTCATCCTTCTGCTCTATCGCCTCGAACAGGTTATCCAAGTGATCAGGCTTATCAAAATAGGGCATACCACCTGGTGGCGAAGTAACAACACCTGACAAGCCCAGCATGACGAAAGGGATGTCAGAATCAAAAAGATGCAAGCCCCATCCTGGGGTTGGTTCGCTGCTCTCTATCGAAAAGTAGGTACAGCGTGTCATGAGGTAACTTGGTGTGTTTTTTACTGAATCGACCGTAATCGGAACTGTGGCCCCGGCATTTTGTATTTCATAGATATCCATGTTATTGATTCCTGTATCAGCGCGCCAAGTGTGGGAATGTGAGCGAAATATAATGGTGCGGCAAACAGCCCCGCCAGTGCCGACCAGCTGTTGACAGTTTCATTCATCGTTTGAAATGCTTTGTTTTACATACCTAAACTATAGGATCTATCTAATCCTGTAATTCTATTGACTCCCCTTTATGCAAAATAGGCTAGAAACCCTATCAGGAGATCACCGAGATACACCGCCAATCCAATCAAGGCGGTTAACCGCTATGTTCGCCTTGTTAAACCAGAGTCTTATCCACCTTCTGCTGAATCGCATCCTCGATGACGCCTTTCATTGGCGTAAGCAGCATACCCAGTTTTACATTGAATTCGACGTAGTCATCCCCCACATCCACCGAGCCGGATGCGCCGGAGCGTTTAAAAGTCAACGAATCACCATGCCAGGACCATTTGGCATTCAGTTTTTCCTGTAGCGAACCGGCGATCTCCTCGACCTTCTTTCGGGCGCCACTTCGTCCCAGGGTATGTTGCCGCCTGATCTTGATATTTGCCATAACTGGGCTCCTGAATGTCCTCAGATAATCTTGACTTTTTTGTTAATGTTTTACTGATTGCCGCCCGCCACTTGTGACATTTTCTTCCATATCGATGGTCACCGCCTCACGTAAGTTGATAGTTTCACCCGATTTTCTAGCGCGGGACAACTGCTCACGAACCGCCTCGGTGCGACCCACCTCCCGTCCCAGATAGTAACCGAGGGCTAAAAAACCGATGTTGACGATCATTTTGTATACCATGATTGCACTCCTGATCAAGACATGAGCTAACTGCAACATACCAATCCTCATCATAGATTGTACTCCAAGAAACGATTATTGAGATGATCAATTTCTGGCCATGACTCACTTGTACCGAGTACAATAGGTTCACGAGACGCATCCTGCAAACTAGCGGTTAGAAAGGGGGATAATATGTTTGGAATGGAGTGGATTGCGAGCCCTGAGGCCTGGTTGGCTCTGTTGACGCTGACTGCCCTGGAAATCGTCCTCGGTATAGACAATATTATCTTCATCTCCATCCTGGTCGGGCGTCTCCCGGAACATCAGCGACAACGGGCGCGCATGCAGGGTCTGGCGCTCGCCATGCTCACCCGCATCGCCCTGCTGCTCTCCCTGGCCTGGGTGATGCGCCTCACTGACCCTATATTCACCTTGCTGGAACAGGCGATTTCGGGTCGTGACCTGATTCTGATCGGCGGAGGGCTGTTCCTACTCTACAAAAGCAGCCAGGAGATGTACGAAAACCTCGAGGGAGAGGAAGAGGAACACACCCAGACTAAGGCGGTCACCAGTTATGCGGCCCTGATGGGGCAGATTGCCATCGTCGATATCATATTCTCGCTCGACTCGGTGATCACTGCGGTCGGCATGGCCAAACACGTACCGGTGATGGTGCTGGCCATCATCATCGCTGTCGGTGTGATGATGTTCGCAGCCAAAGCGATCGGAGATTTTGTCGATAAACACCCCAGCATCAAGATGCTGGCCCTGAGCTTCCTGATACTGGTAGGCGTGGCGCTTATTGGTGAGGGACTGGAAATGCACATACCCAAGGGTTATATCTACTTCGCCATGGCATTCTCCCTGGGTGTAGAGATGATGAACATCAAGATGCGCAAACGGCGTGTTGAACCGGTTCACCTGCACAAGACCTCACAGGTCAGCGAAGATAGTTAATTCAGGGAACGGGTTATTCGTCTGATTCGGGAGTCGACTGGTTGATCTGCTGCGCCAGACTGAGGGCACCGAGGAGCATGGGAATCGCAGGTCCCGCAATGTTTCCCCTGTATAGCTGCTGGGCTGCCACACCTATCAGTCCGATAAAGGCCAAAGAACGGAGGTCGACATTACCTGCACTCCCCTCGGAAAGGGCATGATTCATCCAGGAAAAACCCTCAAATACAGGATTCAGCGCCAGGGATTTTGGCTCGGGGCCGTCAACCAATTCGAATAGAGCCAACCTCTGTAATAGCGGCGCCAATTCCGCATAGGGTAGTTCCGGGTGCAGCAGCAGCAGGCTTCCAGTGGCGTCGTTAAAGCTGACGTCTGTCACTCCATCCAGAGATTCCAGTTGCACGCAGACTGCCTGAAAATAGTCTGGGTCCTGGCATTTCTCCCTGATTCTGAGACGCAGGCGACCACGTACCTGGTGAACGATATAGGCCCGGGGCAACATCAGATGCTATTTTGCTCCTGTGGAGGGTGAATCCTCGAAGGTCTCTGCAGTCTCCATCACCGCTTCCTTCGCCACATGGGCGTCTACCATCTCCTCTTCCACCTCGGCGACGATATCTTCCACCGTCTCACCGAACTCTTCCAGAGACTCCCTACCCTTCTCGTAAGCGCGAATCCCAGACTTCATGGCGGAGCGCACCAGTGGTTTCACAACAGGCGCCAGGGCGGCAATAGCCAGAGGTACCAAGACCACCACGCCTATGCCGATAGCAACACCCTTGAGTAGATCATCGTTTCTCACCATCCTGTCACCTCAATAATTGATCTCTTCAAATTCTTTTTGTCTGTGGAGTATACCTGCAGCTTCCATCTGACTTGGGGGCCGCTCATCCAGCGTAGATTTCAGACAGCTAGTCTATCGCATCGCAAAGAAAATGATAATCCAACAAGGCTTGAAACGATTGATACTAAAGACAGATTTCGATTCCAATTCTTGCCCCTAACAGCTTGCCGATTTAATGTATGCTAATATCTACCCGTGAATAAAATCAACGAACGAGGAGAGTCGGGATCATGAGAAGTCTTGTCGTCGGCGGTATTACATTCGGTGTATTCATGGCGGAGGCAATCATCCACTATAATATGGGCATGGCCGAAGCGGATGGAAAATTCAGGTTTCGCCTGCCCCCCGCCAAGGAAATGGCTAAGATTGCAGCCGTCACCGGCGTCTTCTCCATAGCTAGCGGCCTTTTGATCAATACGGTCGAACGTAAGCTACCCAATCTGAAAATCTGATTTTCTAGAAATAGGATCAACCCGGCAGGTTGATCGAGTGAGGAGATAAGAAGATCTGAGGTGGAAAAAAGTAATGATTGACCTATCCAATCAAGAACTGGAGGAGCTTCGTTGGGCCTACCAACAGTTGGAACATCCCTCTCTGGCCTCGCGGCTGAGCAGCAAGTTGGCCGAACCGATCGAAGACATGATCGATCTGCTACCCAAGACATGGAAAAAATACTTGGATAAGAGGCTGAAACGGAATGTTTACCTGACCGTGAGAGCGGCCCTTTACACCATGGATCTCTCCGGGGAACCGACTCCATCGAATGACGTTACTCACAAGCTGCTTGCGATGGGTAGCGGTGCGGTGGGGGGTTACTTGGGACCACTCACTCTCCTGGTTGAGATGCCCTTTACAACAACCCTCATGCTTCGATCCATTGCGGATATCGCCCGGAGCTATGGAGAGGACTTGACACAGGACGCGGCGAGGATGGCCTGTGTGCAAGTTTTCGCCCTGGGTGCACGCACCGCTGAGGACGAAGCGGCGGATAGGGGTTACTACGCGCTGAGGACGATTCTTGGCCTCCATTTCGAGCGGGACATCGTTGAGTATGCTACCGGATCAGCGGGTCCCCACATACCCGCATTTGTAGAGTTGACGCGAGCCATCGCCGCTCGTTTCGGAGTAGTGGTATCTGAGCAGATGGCGGTGAAAATGGTGCCCATCATTGGTGCAATTGGTGGTGCGGGAGTGAACCTGATTTTTATGAAACACTTTCAGGATGTCGCTAAAGGCCACTTTATTGTTCGCCGCCTAGAAAGACAGTATGACGTCAATACGATCAGGGTGGAGTACGAGAATCTGGCGGAAGAAGAGGCCGAGGAAATGAGGGGGTTCAGTCCAGTGGAAGGTTTCTGAGTGGCTATGTCTGCATTAAGTGTTGGTCTACTCTTATAGCTTGAGCCAAGAGGAACGTAGGGGCGAGCGTCTCGGCGAAGCGCACCAGGCATCGTCGCCATCCGAGGTAACTAAATATTGGTAAACCACCGCCTCCGGCGGTGAGACACGTAGAGGCTCTGCCGAAGAAGCGTGCAGAGAGGAAAATGGCCTCCTTTGAACCGGCAAGTTCTAGAGGAGGCCATAAGGCTGGTGAGTCACAGATATTTTTCGATTGGCAGGATGGATAACAGACCGGATTTCAGGCGACGCCAGAAGCCGGTTGCCGGTTCATGCGAATACCGCACTTCCTCACCATTTTCCTGACCAATCCAAGCCGGATTGCCCCTTTCATCCAACACGACCCGCCAGCTGTTCTCGATACGCAAATTCTGTTCAATGTCAGCTGCGATGCGGCTTGCCAGTTGCGGGCTTTCGATGATCAAACCTAATTCAGAATTGAGGTACACGGAACGCAGGTTGAGATTGAAAGAGCCCACAAATACGCTGGACCGATCAAAGACAATCGATTTGGCATGCAATCCAAACAGACTGTCTTCATCACAACGGGATGGAGCCCCAATCAACTGCCGGCAGGAGACTGCATCAGGTCTGAGTTCATATAACTCAATGCCGCTTTCCAGCATTTGTTGACGACGTCTGGCATAAGCGGAGTGATTGGTGGTGAGATCATTGGAGGCCAACGAGTTGGTCAATGCCCGCACACGAACCCCGCGCCCGGTCAATTCCTTGAGCAGGCTCGCTCCTGCATCACCCAGAACCAGGTAGGCAGACTCGATGAGCACCTCGCTATCGGCCTCGTGGGCCCTGTGGGTGAGCTGTTGCGCCAGCTGTTTTTG
>JBDLIT010000148.1:0-9749 GCA_039714735.1 Pseudomonadota bacterium | reverse complement strand
ACCACCCAGTTGGCCGGAGATCTCGAACAGGCCATACAGCGGGCTGTCGGTCTCGCCGGCCATGTCACCGGTGACATAGACCACCGGCAACAAATCCTTGTGCTGGATCGAGTATTCCCGTACCCGGGGGATGATCTCCACGATCTCCGACAGGGGCACCAGCTCGCCGCTCTCGGAGCGCAGCCGCAGGGAGAGCACCTGGGCCAGATCGGCCTTGTCCGCTTCCGCATATTCGATGCGAATCGGCACCGCATACTTCAGATTCTCGCCATGCAGGAAGCCCGCATCCTCCCCCTTGAGCACCGTGGCCAGCGCCTCGGCCACACTGCTTTGCGGCACACCCAGACGCGCCGCTTTGGCCCGGTCCACCCAGACCACGAACTTGGCGGAGGGGTGCTCCACGCTATCGTCGATATCGACGATATCCGGGGTGTTTTCGAACACCTGGCGGATCTCCCAGGCCGCTTCGGTCTGGCCTCGGTAGTCGAGGCCATAGATCTCCGCCACCAGTGGTGACATCACCGGCGGGCCGGGCGGCACCTCCACGATCTTGGCATTGCCGTTGTACTCCAAGGAGATCTTTTGCAGCGGCTCCCTGACTGCCAGGGCGATCTCATGGCTCTTGCGCTCCCGTGCATGTTTGTCCACCAGGTTCACCTGGATGTCGCCCAGGTGAGCTCCTTCACGCAGGTAGTACTGACGCACCAACCCATTGAATCCAATCGGCGCGGCGGTGCCGGAGTAGACCTGATAGTCGGTCACCTCGGGCACCGTCGCCAGGTAATCGCCCATCTCGTCCAGTACCCGGGTGGTCTGCTCCAGGCTCGTCCCTTCCGGCATGTCGAGTACCACTTGGAACTCCGACTTGTTATCGAAGGGCAGCATCTTCAGCACCACGCTCTTGTTGGCGACCAACAAGAGCGAAAGGGCGATCAGCAGCAGGATGCCGCCCAACAGCACCCAGCGCATCAGATTGCTGCGACGGCCCACCAGAAACGGGCTCATGATACGCCCGAAGAAACGACTCAGGCCGGTTTCGCCTTGCGCATGCTGAGCATGCGCCGCAATCTGCGCGGCATGCCCCGCCAGCACCTTATTGGTCAGCCAGGGAGTAAAGACAAAGGCCACCACCAGTGAGATCAACATGCCGGTGCTGGCGTTGATCGGGATCGGGCTCATGTAAGGCCCCATCAAGCCGGTGACGAAGGCCATCGGCAGCAGCGCGGCGATAACCGTGAAGGTGGCCAGAATGGTCGGTCCACCCACCTCGTCCACCGCTCGAGGGATCGCCTCCAGCAGGCTCTTGGCCCCCAGCTGCAGGTGACGGTGGATGTTCTCCACCACCACAATGGCGTCATCCACCAGGATGCCGATAGAGAAGATCAGGGCGAACAGGGAGACCCGGTTGAGGGTGAAACCCCAGGCCCAGGAGGCAAACAGGGTAATCGCCAGAGTGACAACCACTGCGGCGCCGACGATCAGTGCCTCGCGCCAGCCGATGGCCAGCAGCACCAGCACCACCACCGAGAGGGTGGCGAAGGCCAATTTGGTGATCAACTTATTGGCCTTGGCCTCGGCAGTCTCGCCATAGTTGCGGGTGATGGTGACATGCACCCCCTCAGGGATGAAGGTGCCCTCCAGCTGGCCGAAGCGCTCGATAACCGTCCTGGCGATCTTCACCGCATTGGTGCCCGCCTTCTTCGCCACCGCGATTGTTACCGCCGGGAACTTGCCCGCCTCGGGCAGACCCTTGCCGGCACTCTCCGGACCCGTGCCCATCCAGACATACTGCTCGGGCAGATCCGGTTCATGGCTGACACTGGCCACGTCCCGCAGGTAGACGGGTTTGCCCTCCTGCACTCCCACCACCAGACCGCCGATCTCCTCGGCGGAGGTCAGGAAGGTGCCGGCCTGTACCAGCAGCTCACGATTCTCCGCGGTGACGCTGATATCGTCACGGATATGATTGCCCGCCTGCAGGGCACGGCGCAGGTCGCTCAGATCGATGCCGTAACCCGCCAGAGCCTGGGGATCGAGCAGCACATGCACCACCCGGTCCGGGTTGCCGATGGTGTAGATGTCCCGGGTGCCGGGCACCCGCTTCAGCTCGGACTCGAGGGCGTGGGCCACCTGGCCCAGCTCGTAGGCGCCCATTTCAGGATCGTCCGACCAGAGGGTGGCAGTGACGATCGGCACATCATCTATGCCCTTGGGTTTGACGATGGGCTGGCCCACCCCCAGGTTGCGGGGCAGCCAGTCCTGATTCGAATAGACCTTGGCGAAGAGCCGCACGATGGCGTCCTCCCGGCCCTCACCCACCAGAAACTGCACCGTCAGCACCGCCATACCGGGACGGGAGGTGGAGTAGACGTGCTTGATGCCGTCGATCTCCGAGAGCACCTGCTCCGCCGGGGTCGCCACCAGGCTCTCGATCTCGGTGGCGGTGGCGCCGGGAAAGGGGATGAAGACATTCGCGAAGGTGACGTTGATCTGCGGCTCTTCCTCCCGCGGCGTGACCAGCACCGCAAACACACCAATCAGCAGCCCCACCAGGGCCAGCAGCGGGGTGATCTCGGTGGTCAGAAAATGCTCGGCGATGCGCCCCGAGACCCCCAGCTTACTCATGGCGGGACTCCGCCAACTGGCGCTTCAGCTCGGCACCGGCCGCAATCGGGTCCAGCGCAACCTCTTCCCCATTGGAGAGCCCGGCGATCACCGCGATCATGCCATTGCCGGTCGGGTGCCCGGTGCGGACCCGCCGAAACGTGATGCGTCCATCCTTACCCACTACATAGACCGCGGTCACCTCTGAACGGTAGACGACCGATTTTCTTGGCACTACCAGCTCCTTTTTTATTCCGGTGACAAACGCGGTCTTGACGAACATGCCGGGAAACAGGTCAGAGACCCCCTCCGGCAGATCGACCCGCACCTTGAAGGTGTTACTACCTGCATGTGCATAGGGGAAGATCGTCAGCTTGACCGCCTCGAGCGCTTCGCCATCCAGCAGCACCCTGGCCCTGCCCTGCTCCCGAATGGTGGGAATCAGGCTCTGAGGCACATCTACCACAACCCTGAGCTGATCCAGCGATATACCGCTGATCAGCGGCTGTCCGGGGGAGGCCACCTCACCCATCTGTACATGGCGTTCGGTCACTATGCCGCTGTAGGGGGCCTTGACCCGGGTATACTCAAATTGCTCACTGGCCTGCACCAGACCGGCACTGGCCGCATCCTGGCGCGCCCGTGCCGATTTAAGGGCGGCTGTGGCCTTGTCCATCTGGGACTGGGAAACCAGCTTTTTCTCGTGCATGCCGCTGATTCGCTTGAATTCATCTCCAGCCTCCTGCAAGCGGGCAATTGCCTCCTTGAGATCCGCTTCGGCCTGCCGAAGACGCGCCTTCTGTTCGGTATCTTTCAGTTTGATCAATACCTCGCCCTGTTCCACATAGTCATCCACATCGAACAGAATCTCCTGCACCTGGCCACTGGTCTGGGCCGATATCGTGGTGCGGTTGATGGCCTCCACCGTGCCATCCAGTAGAAACTCACGGGGTGATTCCTGCAGTTCGACCTTGGCCGTCTCCAGCTCAGCCATAGCCGACAAAGGCAAGAAGCCAATCAGAAACAGGCTAGCTAATAATCCACGTTTTATTCTGGAATACATGATATCTGCACAAGCTTATATATTAGACTTTACTTATATTATATCAATCAGCCAGCATTTCAAGTCCATTTATAGGCCAAGTAGCACACTTTATGAGCTAATAGCCATCCCCAAAGCGCTAAAGCTCTGCAAGCATATGCTCCAAGACAGGACGCATCCTATTCACACATGCCCGCCCCTCTGCAATGGCTACCCCTCCTTCATCGAACTCCAGCAGACCCAGCCTTGACAAACGTGGGCTTAGAATCACTTCCGGCGGATCACCCGCCATGCGGCTGCGGGTGATGCGGTCCTGCATGATATTGATAGAGCTGGCCAGCACCTCGAACAGGCCGGGCGTCTGGCGACTATTACCGAACAGTTGCGACAACAGCACTTCTTTCCGCTCCTGCAGACTGTTTTTCAGCTGGTTCGATATCCTTTCCAGAAATGCCATGTTGTGTGTCTCCTTCTCCCTCTCACGGTCATGTTTACTTGCGCGATTACGATGATGCTTGCCGACGATATCGCCATTGAGATTGACGGCGATGACAATGTCGGCCCCCAAGGCACGACACAACGAGACGGGAACCGGGTTGGCAAGGCCGCCATCTACAAGCCATCGCCCTTTTACCCAGACCGGAGCGAACAGACCTGGGAGTCCAATCGAGGCACGCACAGCCTCGATCAACGGCCCATCACGAAACCAGATCTCACGACCTGTATTCAATTCAGTCGCAACGGCACCAAAGCGGCGGGAAAGTGACTCGATGGCGGTTCCCCCGATCACATCAGGTAGAAAATCGAGTAACCTCTCACCCTCAATCACACCACCTCCATGCACGCTGAGATCCAGGTACTCGAGAATCTCTTTCCAGGAAAGGGAGTGCACCCACTTCTCCAGGTTATCCAGTTGATCACTGGCATAAGCCGCTCCCACGAATGCCCCGATAGAACTTCCAGCGACAATTTCCGGCTCAATACCCATCTCGGACAGGGCCCTGATGACACCGATATGCGCCCAGCCGCGGGCAGACCCGCTCCCCAACGCCAGCCCGATTCTGATTTTAGAATCGCTTGAGTTGTCTTCCCACTCAGACATACCTGTTTTTTCTTTCATGTAAACGTCCTAGATCAGAATGGTCCGGAGGGAACTCAATTCACAGATTGCCCGCCAGAAAAACAGCCTTCAATAGAAAAGATGGTAGGTGATTTGATTGACATCCAGCCCCATTGCGCGCTTGATCTCCACCCGATACTCAGTCATTTTTTCCGCTTCTGGTTATGGCTGACCACCGGCATGATAACCCTCGAATGGGTCGCCATTCACCGCAAACACCATGCTAAATGCGAGACTGAAGATGATCCACACAGCCCTCAAACAAGGGGCCTGAGTCGGGTACTTTGGCAAGGGGCGGAGCTCTACCGTGAGGAATCACTGAAGCAAGAGACAATGGAGCAGTATGGCCGGGGGACCCCTGATGACTGGCTTGAGTGGAACCTCATATAAAAGATACAACTTTCTTGGAGTCAGCTTACTTCTGATCCTCCAATTCATCCTGTTTGGGCCTCTCGGAGTCACCATCTAGGCCATCCAGATGATCTGGATACCCTTCTGGGCCGGCGGTGTCATCAACGGCATCGGCCACTATTGGGGCTATCGCAAGGCACAACGGCTGGCGCGGCGCGAAGCCGTGCTGCTAAGCAAAGCTGATCGCAAGCGTCTGACCGAGGTCCTGGAGCAGAGCGGAGCCCTGACAACCGTCTATCCGTTCAAACTGCGGCTGCATAAGATCTGGGAGTAAAAGTCTGCGAGCCATGGCGCTCGCCTCGAGGCCCTGCGGCAATGGTGTACACAGACCGAGGCCACGAATATCGAGACCCTGCAGGATTTCGTGCATATGATTCGCCGCTATTAGTTGACCTCATCACACTGACAATATCAATAGGGCCAAGCCTATCACCGTCACACGATGTTCTGATTAAGCCCAGGGCATCGACGCCTTTCCGATTGTTACCATTACAGGTTTAGGACAATCCGCCGGTCGCAAAGATAAAGACCACAAAACCAACCGAGCCTATAAGCACCAGCCAGATGCTCCAAAAACAGAGCCAGCTATGATCCTGGCACTCTTCTGAGAATGGACAACCTTTCTTCAGCGGACAATTACTCCTGGACATGATACTACCTCCATTTATCCAACCTCAGTATTCCTTCTTGGAACTGCAAACACAATGACATTCCTCATCTGAACCCTGCTCGGATCAGCTTTACAAATCAGACTCAAGTCGCTACGCCATTGGCCGCTCGGAATGGGAAAGAAGATTTTCTGGTTGACGGGATGGACCTCAGGGACCAATCTGTTTTATAGGAATGATGGATATACCTCTCTGGCCTTTTTGGAACCGCCGCCTTGCTCAAGACCACACCAGGAAAAGGGCTCGTAAAACCCGCCACGCCCCCTAAATCGGCTGCCTTTCTGTTCAGGCGGCCGGGTGCCTTCCTGTGGCGCGTCATCAAAAGCTTTCAGCGCAACCAGGGGCTGTTGCTTTCCGGCGCAGTGGCCTATTACGGCTTGCTGTCGATTGTCCCCTTGCTGGCATTACTGCTGGTTGGACTGTCCCACTTCATCCCGGAGGAGGCCCTGCTGGCGAGCGTTCGCACCCATCTGGATTTCATCATCCCGGTCAGCGCCGAGGCGATGACCAGTCAGATAGCCGCCTTCCTGCAGTACCGCAAGGTGATCGGCTGGGTCGGCATCGGCATCCTGATCTTTTTCGCCACCATGGCCTTCACGGTCTTGGAAAACGCCATGTCGGTGATCTTTTATCACCGAGTGAATATCCATCGCCGGCATTTTATGGTCTCGGCCATGATCCCATTCATATTCATCGCCCTGCTCGGACTGGGCGTGGTGGTGGTAACCCTGGTCAGCGGCGCATTGCAGGGGCTCGACCGGGAGCAGGTGACCCTGTTCGGTTACACCTGGGTGCTGGATGGCGCTTCGGGCATAGTGCTTTACATGCTCGGCGTCATAGGTCTTATTCTGTTGATGACCTCACTCTACTTCGTCATGCCGGTGGGACAGATCGCTTTTAGACATGCGCTGATTGGTGGACTCACCGCCACTGTCCTTTGGGAAATCGTGCGGCATATCCTGGTCTGGTACTTCACCAGTCTGTCCCTGGTGAATATGGTCTATGGCTCACTGGCCACGGCCATCGTCGTCCTGCTCAGTTTCGAGTTCGCCGCCCTGATTCTGCTGTTTGGCGCACAAGTCATCGCCGAATTCGAGCGCTGTGTGTCGGAGGATGAGTCAGGTTTCAGCACCTAAGAGCGTAGGGCGGCCGATAATTGCTCCGACAACTGCTCCTGCGTTGTTCTACCTTCCCACATCCCTGTGGGTCGCCTGCATAATTGGCACTTCCTACGTCCTTGTAGGGCGGCCGATAATTGCTCCTGCATAATTGGCACTTCCTACGTCCTTGTAGGGCGGAAAAGCGCAGCGCCTTCCGCCAATCCACTTCGATGACTACTCATCCTTTGGTTCACCGGCATCCATTCCAAACTCCTCATGTGTTACCCAAAACCTTCAGGATACAAACCCAACTCGATATATCGATGGAATGTCGAACAGGGCCAATCCCACACTTTCCCCACAAATCCATATGTGCTGAATCAACAGATCGCTTTTACTTTCGAGAAGATTGACTGTGAAGAAGTAAATGCCGTCAGGCACGATTGCGGCAATAATTGGGTATATTGAATTTATGTCAGTTAGCCCCGATGCGGCGGAAGGCGCTGCGCTTTTCCGCCCTACGCGCTGTTACTACAGGTCAATTATTCAACATTTGACCTCACATGATCCTCTGGTATGGTCTCATCTTCACTTTTTTCTGGCCAACCCGCATGAAGTACAAAGACCTGCGTGATTTCATCCAACAACTCGAGGCCCGGGGTGAGCTGAAACGCATCCAGACGGAGGTGGATGCCAATTTGGAGATCACCGAGATCTGCGACCGTACCCTGCGTGCCGGTGGACCGGCGTTGTTGTTCGAGAACGTCAAGGGCTCCCGCTACCCGCTGCTGGGCAATCTGTTCGGTACCCCGCAACGGGTCGCCATGGGCATGGGCGAAGAGAACGTGAAGGCCCTGCGGGAGGTGGGCAAACTGCTGGCCTTTCTCAAGGAGCCCGATCCGCCCAAGGGTATGAAGGATGCATGGGAGAAGCTACCGGTGTTCCGCAAGGTGCTGGACATGGCCCCCAAGGAGCTGCGTAATGCGCCCTGCCAGGCCCAGTCTCAGGAGGGTGAGACGGTGGATCTGGCGGATCTGCCGGTGCAGACTTGCTGGCCGGAGGATGCCGGCCCGTTGATCACCTGGGGCCTGGTAGTGACCCGGGGGCCGAACAAGTCACGCCAGAATCTGGGCATCTACCGTATGCAGGTGATCGGCCGCAACCGGGTGATCATGCGCTGGCTGGCCCACCGGGGCGGCGCCCTGGATTTCCGCGAGTGGCAGGAGCAACATCCCGGCGAGCCGTTCCCTGTTGCAGTAGCGTTGGGAGCGGACCCGGCCACCATCCTGGGAGCAGTCACCCCGGTGCCGGACACTCTGTCGGAATATGCCTTTGCCGGTCTGCTGCGGGGCTCCCGCACCGAGGTAGTGAAGTGTATCGGTTCTGACCTGCAGGTGCCCGCCTCGGCGGAATTCGTGCTGGAGGGCCATCTGCAACCGGACGACATGGCCCCGGAAGGCCCCTTTGGGGACCACACCGGCTACTACAACGAGGTGGAACAGTTCCCGGTGTTCAGCATCGATCGTATCACCCATCGCGAGGAGCCGATCTACCACAGCACCTACACCGGCCGGCCGCCTGACGAGCCGGCGATCCTCGGTGTGGCCTTAAACGAGGTCTTCGTACCGATCCTGCAGAAGCAGTTCCCGGAGATCGTCGACTTCTATCTGCCGCCGGAGGGCTGCTCCTACCGCATGGCGGTGGTGAGCATGAAAAAGCAGTACCCAGGCCATGCCAAGCGGGTGATGCTGGGGGTCTGGTCGTTTTTGCGCCAGTTCATGTACACCAAGTTCGTGATCGTGGTGGATGAGGACGTGAATGCTCGGGAGTGGACCGACGTGATCTGGGCCATGACCACCCGCATGGACCCGGCCCGGGACACCACCATCATCGAGAACACCCCCATCGACTACCTCGACTTCGCCTCGCCGGTGTCCGGACTGGGCTCCAAGATCGGCTTCGACGCCACCAATAAGTGGCCCGGTGAAACCAACCGGGAGTGGGGCAAGCCCATCAGCATGAGTGATGAGGTTAAACAGCGGGTCGATTCAATTTGGGATGAGCTTGGGATAGGCTAAACTATTCAACAAACTAATTAATTGGTTACATTATTCAGCTGTGCTGACTAATCTCTAAAAACAAATAACTCATGGGGTAAGAAGATGCGCACCATCATGTTGATGAACGCCAAAGGCGGCTGCGGAAAGACGACTATCGCTACGAATCTGGCCACCTGGTATGCCGATGACGGCCTGCAAGTCGCACTGGCCGATTTCGACCCCCAGAAATCGACCCTCGACTGGCTCGAGGCGAGGGAGGATTATGAGGGTATTCCGAAGATCCAGGCCTTGGACGCCACCCAACCAGGGCCTCTGAGACCCGCCAAAGGCACCGATGTGCTGGTAATGGACGCACCCGCCAGCACCCACGGCAAGGTCATCAACAAGATGCTGAAACGGGTGGACACCCTGATCCTGCCGGTTTTACCTTCTCCCATCGATATGCGGGCCTGCCGGCGCTTTCTCGGCGAACTACTGGAGAGCGGCCGGGTCTCCCGGCATGAAACCAATATCGGCATCGTCGCCAACCGGGTGCGGGAAAACACCATCATCTACCACGACCTGGAAAAGTACCTGGGCCATCTGAATGTACCCTTCATCACCCACCTGCGGGAGAGTCAGAACTACATCCGCTCCGCCGAGCAGGGGCTCGGCATCTTCGAGCTGGCCCCGTCTATGGTCTATAAGGACGTGGTGCTGTGGGATGACCTGTTTGATTGGATAAAAATCTAGCTAGTGTCCGTC
>JBDLIT010000147.1:0-10356 GCA_039714735.1 Pseudomonadota bacterium | reverse complement strand
ATTGATGGAGCCGAAACGCCGGAGTATCTAAACGCGATTGGACAGTGGTTGTCGGATAATGTGGCCAATAATCAGGCAGGACTGGCGGGCAGTGAGCGGGATGCCCGTGGTATCTGGTGCACCAACTGTCACAACCAGTTGAGTCAGGAGATCTGGAAAAAAGAGAACATGGAAGATCTGGTGCATGATGTCCCAGGTCCGGGCGCTACCAATATCCGCGCCCTGGCATCCCTGGATGATATAGCCGCAACGGTCGGGGTCAGTACTCAGCAGGCCATCGATTGGCTCGATCCACGGGACCCCAATGTATTTCCCGAGGATGGCGCCATCCGCATCAATGAAGAGACCATGGCGATCTGGCGTCGTGATCCGGGACTCTGTGCCTATCTGGGCGGCAGCACCGATCCGGCCCTGGATGCCAATGTTGCTACGATCGAGGTGGCCGGCGCCGTCACCAGTTGCACCACAGGTGCGGCAGCTCCCGGCCCGGACTGCAACAATGATGGCGCGTCGGATTTTCAGATCTGCGGCAGCTTCGATGGCGACGGGGATTTTACCGTCAACATCCTCGACTTCTGTACAGTCGATGACTGTGTGGCGGCCGCCCAGGCTGGACTCAGCGATTCCATGGCGGCGGCCGTGCCCTTTTCCGCGGCAACCGATGGCCGTGACCACTGGCTGGCTGCCGGCGAACCTCACTGTGCGGATTGCCACCAAGCGCCTTTCGTGGAACAGAGCGGGCATATCAATGCCTATTCACCCTTCAACTATCCACGCAAGGCCAGCTTGATGCGTTACTCACGGGGCCATCGGGACATCACCTGTCAGGGTTGTCACGAGTCGATCCACGGACTCTATCCTGTCGCCCCCGATCTGAACGCAGGTCCAGGTTTTCCGGGCGTTGACACCACCAGCTATGCACAGGCGGCCTATCTGAATAGCGACGACAGCCATGGTCCGGTTAAGTGTGGTTCTTGCCATATCACCAACACTTCGGGCGTACATGATCGCATCGACAGCATGGAATACGACGGTAAAAAGGTGAAGGAGGATTTCGATACGGCCGTGGCATGGGCGCATACCTTTACCGATGAGCATGACCCGCGTCAGGACTTCTGTATCAATTGCCATGAGGATGAAAACGACGCAGTTAGTGTGACTGAATCAGGTTGGCTCAAACACACAATGGAAGGTCGCATCTCGCGCAAGACCATGGACCAAACAGAAGAGCTCGTCACCGGTGGTTATGTGTATGGTGCGCGTCCGGATGAAGATCCATTACAAACGGTTTGCACGGGCTGCCATGATCAAAATAAACGCGATGATTTGAGTTGCTATGGTAATGACGGGCTGGAGTGGAAACTCCATTTGACCGAGGGTCGTGTAGCGGAAGTGGTTTGGGAAAATGTTGCAATGTCAGAACTGAAATCTACCTGCGGTTGGTAAGGGGCGGTATCTCAACCTGCCGGGATGGCAGGCGGCTATCGCATTTGTGAGGAGGGAAATCCCCATTCCCTCCTTGTTTTTTTCCTACTGATCTGTTCTGAACAGGCTTGCTTAGCTATATGCAATACCGCCTGATTACACCCCCTTACAGTAATGGAGGCATTATGAATCGAATCAAACAAATGGCCCTTGCAGCTCTGTGCTGCATGGCATCAGCTCCAATTGGAGCCTCTCTGGCACCGGAAGGGCTACCGTCGGACACCCTGGCGCTGGTTGCAGATAAGCCAGTCACCTTCTCGCAACTCAACACTCAGCTCAACAGTTCCGCGGTGGTTGGCTTGTCGACTCCCGCGCTGGGCACGCCGGAACGTGGCACAGTGATCCTCACCCTGCTGGACAAGGCAATCAGCCTCAATCTGATGTACTTGGATGCGCTCAAACTGGGTATGCATGAGGATCTGGCATACAAACGGGAACTCAAGATCTTTTCCAATGGTTTGCTTGCCGGACTTTATCGCAAGCATTATCTGGGACAGGGTATTGAAGTCACTGAAAAAGAGATCGAGGACTATTTCAACAAAAACTTTCTCACTGATGCCGGACTGACAGAACGTCTGCGCGCAGTGATAGAGTCCAAGCTGCGAAAACAGAAGCACACTGAACGCAAGCAGTCTTTCAGGCAGTACCTGCGCCATGACATCGCTGTCAAGATCCATACCGACAAACTGGAGTCGGAAGAGGACAACCAGCGCAGCCATACACAAATCATCGCAGAGTATGGCGAGCGTCGGCTAACCTGGGGTGAAGTGAAAAAACATCTCACCGCCCTGAACCATTCGGTGGACATCGAACGCCGCCTGGAGGCGCTCGACAGCTATATCGACAATGAACTGATGGTAAACAAGGCGAAGGCAAGCGGACTGGAAAATGACCCCAGCTATGTCAAGCGCCTGACTGAATTCTCCAAGACCCACCTGGTCAACAGCCATCGGGAAAAGATCATGGCCGGATTACAGCCCAGTGAAGTGGAGTTGCAGGAATACTATGCAATACAACGTGATCGGATCGCCTTCAAGGAACACCGCAAGCTGCAGATGGTGATTCTGTCCTCCCGGGTTGAGGCGGAAAGGATCAAGGCGCAGATAGAGGGTGAAGAGATCACTATCTTTCAGGCAGCCGTCAACCATTCTATCGATCCCAGGGCGAAGCAGACCCTGGGTGACTTTGGATGGGTCGAAGAAGGCAGCGGTTTTCCGGAGCTGGACAAACTCGCCTTCTCCCTGGAGCCCGGTGAGCTGGGCGGGCCGGTGGAGTCGCCGGCCGGATGGCATCTGGTGCTGGTGACCGATCAGCGTCAGCCTCAACATACCGACTTCGATGATGAAGATACCCGCAAGGCGACTCGTCGCCTGTTGCTCAAGGAGCGACTCGATCAGTATGCGGTGGAGCTGCGCAAGACCGGCTATCCGGTCGTGGTGTATGAGGAGAACCTGAACCGTCTGTTACGCGAGGAGGCGAACTGGATGGCCGCCAAGACCCAAGAGATGGAGGCCAATCCAAAACGCGCCCAGGAGATCCTGGACAGTGTACGTTCGATGGTCGACTGAAGCCTTCTCCCGGGGCGGGGAGTATCCCTGACCTCGGGAGCACCGATCCTCGGGCAATTTCATGTTAAGACAACTCAAGTGGTCGCGATTGAATCGAACTGAAACAGTTGGGACTATACTTATCGATAGGCGAAGCAACTGGGTAGGCCATAGCGGTAGTTTGGCCACTGGGTCAATTGATCTCAAGCATTAACCACCCTGAAGATCAGTCAGGTTGGTCTTCAACGAATTTTCCCATCCTACCGCCCCCTTGCCGGTACGCTGCCTGTTGGTGAAATTATCAGCTGGAGGGCATTGATGTTCGTCTCTAAATGGATCTCACAGCTGGGTATCAGCCTGGCGATCGCTGTAGTAACAGTTCATGAGAGCGGGGCATCAACACTCTATCTGATTGATGCCCATAGTCAGGTTGAGAGTGAGCAGACCCTGCAAAAGGTCATTCCGCTGATGGACAAAGCGGGTGTCAAGGCCACCATCTTGTCAGCAAGAGGTGGCATGAATTCGGCCAAGATCGTAAAGCATGCTGAACGACACCGAGGCAGGATCATTCCTGCGATCAGGACAAAAAGCGGGGCCTACAAAAATAATAAGCAGAAATACTATCGGTTACTGGATAAGCAGGTGGCCAGTCATCAATACCATGCCATTGCCGAGTTGTTACTCTTTCATGCGCGTAAGGGCCAGAAAGCGGATGAGGTCAGCGTCTATCCCGATGATGACAGAGTGAAGGCAGCGCTAAAGCATGCGATTCGACAGGGCTGGCCGCTGGTTGTGCATATTGAGTTTGCCGCGTTAGCGCAGGAGGAAAAAATCCAATATATGGCTGGCCTGCGGGAAATGCTCGACACATACCCCAGGCATCCATTTGTGCTGATCCACATGGGCCAGCTGGGCATAGAGGATGTTCGGTCATTGCTCGTTTCACGGAGTAATGTCTATTTCATGACGTCTCACTCCAATCCGCTGACCATCAAAAAATCCAGGCAGCCCTGGGTTAATTTGTTTGCGGGTGATGTGCTGGCAATAGACTGGAGTGAGTTGATGATCGAATATTCTGATCGATTCATTCTGGCTTTTGATAATGTCTGGCCTGAACACTGGGGGGAATTCTATTTGCAGCAAGCAGAACACTGGCGCAAGGCATTAGCCCTGCTGCCGGAACAGGTCGCGCATTTGATAGCGCATGGCAATGCTGAGCGACTCTGGGCTCTTCCTCAGGACTAGCCGATAGTCAACATCTCATGGTTGAGCGCTGTCGAGCAGCAACAGGGAAACCTGTTTGAGCAGATCTTCACTCGCGCTGTTAAGTTCATCCATCTCTTCCTGGGACACGGTGTGCTTGCCATAGTGCTTGTCGATCAGTTGGTTGCTCAATTCATGGACCCTGTCATGATACTTTTCCAAAGTCCTGAAGCTTTGCATATGGCCGTAGCGTTTGTGGCCATAATCATAATACCAGCGGCCGAAACGACAATGTGTCGATTGCAGGGCGGGTGGCTTGAAACTGATGTCTCCCAACAGGGCCTGCTCAATCTGATGCATCCATTTGCAGTGTTCCGCCTCAATAGAAAGGAGCGTGACGTAGTCATGTTGGACTTCATTCGATTCCCTGGACTGCCAGGCCTTGGGTGGGCGATAACCTTGCAGCCAGTCAGGAATGTCATCCGCAAACATCGGCCTCGCAATGTGGTAACCCTGTGCGTATTCGCAGCCCAGCCGCAGTAGCTGCACACCGTGGGCTTCGGACTCAACACCTTCGGCAATCACATCCCGATCGAAGGCCCGCGCCAGGCTGATGACACCCTCGACAATACTCAGGTCGCCATCGTCCTCGAGCATGTTGCGTACAAAACTCTGGTCGATCTTGAGGATGCGGGCGGGGAGTCGGCATAGATAGGTCAGGGAGGAGAAACCGGTGCCGAAATCATCCAGGGCGGTGGAGATACCTAACCCTTGCAGCTCACTGATGACCTTGGTGACTCGATCGATATCACACAGCGCTTCGGTCTCGATCAGTTCGAATTCCAGATTATCCCGATTAAGATTGGGATGCGTGTCGATGACCTCCTTAACCATGGAGACGAATCCCGCCTCTTCCAATGAGCGGACAGAGACGTTGACGCTGATGATTAGATTGATATTCTGCTTCTGCCATGCGGAGAGTTGCATGACCGCCTGATTCAACACCCATCGATCCAGGTTCAGAATCAATTGATGATCCTTGATCTCCGAGAGGAAATTATCGTGCGCCAACAGTCCTTTCTCCGGGTGCTGCCATCTGACCAGGGCCTCCACACCATAAACGCTTCCCTGCCGCATGTTGAGCTTGGGTTGGTACTGCAGGCGGAGTTCGTCAGCATCGATGGCCAGGTCAAGACGATCCCTTTCATCACTCCACTCCTGTAGCATCAGGTTTTCAGCAACGTCGAAGAGAGAGAAATTATTGCGCCCGTTGACCTTAGTCAGATACATGGCATGCGCAGCGTGGCGCAGCAATGTGTCGGCATCGCTATGGTCGTCAGGATAGATCGTTACCCCGATACTGGCGGTCAATCGAATCTTCTGGCCAGCTACCGTGTAGGGTCGTCTGAGCAATTTAAGGATGCGCTTGAGGGCCTCCCTGCATTCGGTGTCCGTATTCAATCCACCCAGCAGCAGGGTGTATTCATCCCCTCCCCAGCGGGCAATCGTGTCGCCATCGCGCACACTTTTTGAGAGTCGCCCGGCGACGGCTACCAGCAGCTGATCTCCCGCCTCCTTACCATATGAACGGTTGACTGATTTGAAGTTGTCCAGGTCGAGATGACAGACCGCCAGCAATTTAGCATCACGCTGGGCCGCCCCCATCGCCATGCTCATGTGGTCCAGGAACAGCCGTTGATTGGGCAGGTTGGTGAGTGGGTCATAGAAAGCCAACACATCAAGCTCTTGCTGGGTCTGTTGTAGCGCCTGTTCGACCCGCTTCTGCTCACTGATGTCAACGAAGGTGTTGATTAACACCGGTTGATCATGGAGCAACATGCTCTCGATATTCACCAACAGGGTGATGCGCTTACCGTCCTTTGTCTTGTGCATGGATTCAAAGGATTCATGCCCCTCATCTCTGATTCTTGCCAGGTGTCGCTTGATCTCATCATTCGATTCATCGAAGGCGGCATCCATCGGCCTGAGTTGTCTAAATTCCTGGCGGGTATAGCCCAGCATATTGTGGGCCTGGCTGTTGAATGAGAGGGGGGTGAATTTCTTGGCATCGAGAATCACTATGCCAATGGGAACATTTTCGAAAATCGCGCGGAACTTCTCCTCGCTGAGCCGGAGTTCAGCCTCCATCTGCTTGCGCTTGGTAATATCCTCGCCGGAGGAAAGTGTACCGATGACCTTTCCGGTTTGGTTCCTGAGGAGCGTGACGTTACAGGAGACCCAACGCACCGTTCCATCCCTGTGCAGGACTCTTATGTCATTGACCAAATCGTAATCGTCTTCATCATCTTGCAAGAGACGGCTGAAATTTCGATCAACCTCTTCCCTGTCTGATTCGGGGATAAAATGCCTGCACCAGTTTCTTCCTAAAATTTCAGATTCATCACACCCGAGAAGCTCACAGCCTTTTTGGTTGATGAGGCTTACTTCCGCTTTATCGTTGAGCGCCATCATCATCACCCCGGCAACCTGCAGATATTGATTGGCGCGCTTTTCCGAGAATCGGTATTGTGCCTCACTGTGCCAGTGATCAAATGCACGGGAGAGAGTCTGAGTGATAACCCTCAGAAGCAATATCTCATCATCGGACCAACGCTTGGCCGGGTCGAGGGAATCGAAGCCGATAAAGCCCTGCCACTGACCACCCCAATGGAGCGGGACGTTGATGATTGATTGAATGTTACCCGCATCAAAAATCTCCGTGAGGACCCCGGCGTCATCCGAGAGTTCTTCACGCTTAAGTTCGAGGGCCTTGCCCCGTTCCAGTCGCTCAATGAATGGCAGGAAATCACTGATCAGACAGTTCTCCAGAGACTCTATCTGAGGCGCTATGCCGCTTCTGCACCATTCATGACTGCAACGAAAGGAGAGGTCATCATCATTTGTTTGAAACAGATAGCTGCGGTCCGCGTTGGCGAATAGGCCTAGTTCTTTAAGGGTGCTGCCGATGATTCTGTCGACACTGGTGGGCTGCAGGTCGATCAGAGCAGTCGCAAATTCGGAGATCAATCGTTCAAAATCGATCCGGCGTTTGAGTTGTTCCCTTGATTCATTGAGATCATCGGACAGACGTTTCCGGTCAGTGATATCCCGACAGGAGCAGATAAGATATTCATCAGTTCCGTCAGAATAGAGCCGTGCATTCAGTTCGACGGGAATCAGACTGCCGTCTTTTTTTCTCTGCTTGGTTTCAAACAGCTGCTTGTCATGCTCACGGTAGTTTTTGACCAGTGCATGCCACTCCTGCTCGTTGCTGATATGTGTTGAAATATCCAACACATGGAGCCGCAAAAAATCATCCCGGGTGTAACCCAGGTGAGAATAAGCGATTTCGTTCGCATCGAGAAAATGCCCGCTGACGGGATCTACGATGTATAAACTGTCGCTGCTCTGGTCAACCAGATTACGAAACAGCACCAGCTCATCAGTCTGCTGCTGTTGTTTTAGCCGCGCTTCTTCCTCATTGTTCTGTTTCTTGCTGCGCCACAGTTTCAATCCCTGACTGATTGTATTGTAACTGGCGCCACCCAACTCCTCCCTCAGCAGCTCATAGGTAGGCGTCTTCCCGAGGTGCGATAATCGTTCCGCTGCATCCATCGCGCGTTGAATGGCGGGTGTGGGTTTTCTCATCTTTTAGCCGTAAATAAAGAAGGTGATTAGGTACAAAGCTCAGCAGACAGCAATGCTTGATTCCTTCCCCTTGGAGGAGGGTGTCGCAAAAGCGCCCTCTCTCCCAGGGAGACAACTGCATGGAAGCAGGAGGTAGAGTAACGCATGGAGCAGTTACCGAGGGCTGAGGTGAGGGGGTCGGAAAAGCTAACGCTTTGATTATTAACCCCCCTCACCCCAGCCTCCTCCCGGAGGGAGAAGGGGCCGCAGCCTTTTACAACACCCTCCTGAAGGGGAAAGGTTGGTTTCTCCCGGCTTCCTGCCTTCCGAGACATTTGTCCCTCCCTGGACAGCAGGATGGGGATAAAAATACGGTTACTGAGCTTTGTACCTAATTCCTAAAAAGAATCACTATTGACTGCATAGTAGTCTACTATCATTATCCAGGGAATGATCTAGGCAATTAGTTAACTTATTGTGAAATATAGTAATTAATATCCCACGAAAACGCTCGCTGGAATCCCAAAAGGAAGCCACGGATTATTAATGACTATCGGAAAATCCCCGCGTATGCCGGGAATGCAGAGGGTGGCGAAGCTGGCGCACGAGCGCCTGTATCCCCCACGTATTGATTGGTTTAATCCGCAGCCGTTCGGATGAGCGGGTGATGCTGCACCATCGTAACCCTCTGAGTGGGGAGGAGGGTCTTCACACTTCTTCATTCGGGATAAATAGAGATTGACGCAATGAGTTCAGCTTCTTTCCTGAACCGATCAGCTCTGGTTGGCATAGGTCATACAAAGAGCATTCTCCGTAGCGGCGACGCTCTGCTATAGGTGTTGGCGCGATGCTGTTTTCTAACATCCTGCGTACTGTCTGGTTGGTTTTTATGACCTGTTGACGCAGATCGGTGGAGATCAACACCTCACGTCTTTGACGAGATCCATGATGGTAGATGGCGGCAGCCGGTATAGACTGCTGGGTCATCTCTTCCAGGCAGATGGCTTGGGCTGCCACTTGAATATCGTCGTTGAGGCACTGTTTCCTTTTTCCATGTTTCTACTCCACTGGATAGATTCTTCCATCTGGATGAAACTCGACCACATCACAGCGCCCGGACAATCCCAAGTGTTCTGACCAGGCCGGCAGGGCATACTCCACCCTGATGCCCGCTGTTACTTCATGATGCAATTGGTCGACTCGGCTATGTTCCCGGTTGCCACGCAGGGTGTGAATGTTATCGGTGAACTCATTTTCGGCATGTATGAGATAGCAACGGCGCGGACAGTAGGCAAACTGGTTGAGCGCCTAAATTGGAATGATTGTCCGGGAATCATCATGAATGTTCTCTGCCCTATGGGATTAGTGGAATACGAGTGATTCGACCGGCCCTGATCCTGGGAAGCAATTCAATAATCTGGGGAATCAGCGGCAATAAATCCTCAAGCCGATTGGTGGGTGCGGCGAGCGCTATTACAGCCAATTGGCTTTGAGTCAGATTTTGCTGGTACGAGAGGTTCAGGTCAGCAGTAATAAAGACATCAAACGATTCAACCGCCAATCGCAGCAGTTCACCATTTTTCGTTCCTGCCCATCCCATCTCTGGCACGGTGGAGACTTCATAGTCGCTGAAGCTTTGTTTCAAGCGCCTGGGCAGACATTCATCAAGCAGCAACTTCATGCAGGAGTTTTTCCTTTGCCAATTCAAGAATCTGGATGGCCTGCTCTCTTGTGACGGATGGAAAATCGTCCAGGAAGGTATCTAATGGCTCTCCTTGCTCCAGGTAGTCGATCAATGCCCTGACAGGAACCCGGGTACCGGTAAATACCGGCGTACCCCCAAGGATCTCATCTGATGAGGTGATCTGGTGGGATGTGGACATTGTCTGCCTCCGTATACCGGTAATGAAGTTTCAGCTTTGCTGATTTCATACTAGCACTTCTGGATCAACTCCACGCCTGCCGGCAGGAGATCCTCACAGCCTTCACTAAACGAACGTGGTTCCAATCGTTCCCACGGTCTACCGTGGGAGAAATGCTACAGGGATGTAGCGGTAACGGACCTAAGGATGGAATGCCTACCTGAGGTATGGGTTACCAGGGAGGAGAGATTGTGAAAGTATTCGATGTAGGGTGCTGCTGAGCTTGCGAAGCGCACCATAAGTGCTTGATTCATGGCGCTTCGTTCCTCAGATTACCCTATAATCGAGCATTTTATGAATTCTTTCACAGCTTCCCCTCCGTGGGAGAAATGCTACAGGGATGTAGCGGTAACGGACCTAAGGATGGAATGCCTACCTGAGGTATGGATTACCACGGAGGACCGTGGGAACCAGCAATGTTTCAATCCGCACCCGCTCGGATGAGCGGGTGATGCGGATGCCCACCAGGTTCAGGTTGTAGTCCCCCTTGTTTCAATCCGCACTCGCTCGGATGAGCGGGTGATGCAAGAAGCAGCAGCATTAAAATACGCCGAAGAATCGTTTCAATCCGC
>JBDLIT010000146.1:0-10370 GCA_039714735.1 Pseudomonadota bacterium | reverse complement strand
GATAAGCTGGGACTGATTGACGAAGAGAGGTTGGAAGCTCTGCGCCGCCGTCTACGCGCCATGGAGCGGGATGGGCAGTTGGTGTGTAATCGTAAACGCCAATACTGCCTGGTCAACAAGCGGGATTTGATCGTCGGACGTGTGATTGGTCACCCTGACGGGTTTGGTTTTCTAAAGCCGGATGATAGCGGGGAAGACCTCTATCTCTCATTCAAGGAGATGCGTTCGGTATTTCACGATGACAGAGCCGTGGTGCGTGTCACTGGCATGGATCGGCGCGGCCGTCTGGAAGGCGCCTTGGTCGAGGTCTTGGAGCGCAATACTGACACTGTGGTTGGTAAGCTCTACATGGAGTCAGGAGTCGGATTCGTAGTACCGGACAGCAAACGGCTAAGTAAGGATATCGTTATTCCCAGTACGGAGATTGGCGATGCCCAGAAAGGCCAGATGGTGGTTGCTGAGATTCTGGATCAGCCCACCAAGCGCACCCCTCCCATCGGACGTATTGCCGAGATTCTAGGCGATCATATGGGGCCGGGTATGGAGACTGACATATCCATACGCACCCATAATATCCGGGTGGCCTGGCCGGATGCAGTGGAAGATCAGATCAAGGGGATATCGGCGGAGGTGGGCGAGGCGGATAAAGCGGGTCGGACAGACCTGCGAAAACTCCCTTTGGTCACTATCGATGGCGCCGATGCGCGGGATTTTGACGATGCGGTATATTGTGAGCCAAAGCCAAAAGGGTGGCGTCTGCTGGTTTGTATCGCGGACGTCTCCCACTATGTGAGCCCTGGTAGTGCGCTGGATATGGAAGGGCGTAACCGGGGAAATTCCGTCTATTTTCCCGATCGGGTGATCCCGATGCTGCCGGAACTGCTGTCAAATGGGCTTTGCTCCCTCAATCCAGAAGTGGACCGGCTGTGCATGACCTGTGAGATGTATATCGACAAGACCGGGAATATCAGTCGTTCAAAATTTTATCCGGCAGTGATGCGATCCCATGCCAGACTGACCTATGATCAGGTGGCATCGATGCTGGATGGAGATGTGAAACTCGGAAACGAATATGCGGAAGTCCTGCCCCACCTGCGGAACCTCTATCAGCTCTTCCAGGTCTTGAATGAGGGGCGTCGCTCAAGAGGTGCGATCGATTTTGACACCACTGAGACGCGCATTGAGTTCAATGAGAAAAAACGCGTGGAGCGCATTGTGCCGGTGATCAGAAACGATGCCCATCGGCTCATCGAGGAATGCATGTTGGCTGCCAATGTGGCGGCGGCGCGCTTCTTGTTACGCAAGAAATTGCAGGCGCTCTACCGTATTCATGCCGGTCCGGCTGAGGAGAAACTGACTGACCTGCGAGCCTTCCTGGGTGAACTGGGGCTCAGTCTGCCTGGTGGTAAAAAACCAGTTGCTGCGGATTACGCCAAACTGCTGGATCAGATCAAGGGCCGGCCTGACCAGCATCTGATCCAAACCGTATTGTTGAGATCCCTTTCACAAGCCGTCTACAGTTCAGACAATGTGGGTCATTTCGGACTTTCATTTCCTGCCTACACCCATTTTACCTCGCCAATCCGGCGCTATCCCGATCTGATCGTGCATCGCGCCCTCAAGCATCTGCTTGCGGATGGTTCCGCCGACGAATTTGACTATACAAAACCGGAGCTGCAGGGGCTGGGTGAGCATTGTTCCAGCACAGAACGTAAGGCCGACGAAGCAACCCGTGATGCCCTCGACTGGCTGAAATGCGAATACATGATGGACAAGGTGGGTGAAACGTTCGAAGGTATCATCACCAGCGTCAACTCATTCGGGGTATTTGTTGAACTGAATGACATTTATGTGGATGGCCTGGTGCATATCACAGCCCTGGACAACGATTATTACCACTACGATCCTGTCGGCCACCGCCTGACAGGAGAGCGCACGGGTAAGGTGATTCGTCTGGGTGATCCCATGCAAATCCGGGTGGCCAAAGTGAACCTGGATGACAGGAAGATCGATTTCGTACTTGCCAAGGAAACTGGCGAAAAACAGTCAAAAAGATCCCATCCAGAAACTGCAAAGACCCCGGGCAAAGAGAAGGGAAAATCGTCAAGCAAGAAAAAGACAGCGAGAAAAAATAAGTCAAAAAGACGGCGTCGCAGTAAGCAGTCAACCTAAGGATGGCGGACGAGACTCAATGGGTGATGGGCTTCCATGCGGTGCAGGCTGCCCTGAAAAAGGGCAGGCTTACATCGGAAATCTGGGTGGATTCCCAGCGTCGTGACAAACGTATCAAAGATTTGATAGCTCAAGCCCGTGAGACAGACGTCAAGATCCTCCAGGTCAGCGGGAATGACCTGGATAAGGTGGCGAAAGGAGCGCGGCATCAGGGTGTACTGGCCCGTGTCCTTGCGCCGCAAGCGCATGATGAAACATTTCTCAAGGCTTTATTAAGGCGGCTTAATGTGGCGCCATATTTGCTTGTATTAGATGGGGTGCAGGATCCGCATAATCTGGGAGCCTGTCTGCGCACCGCAGAGGCGACGGGGGTGCAGGCTGTCATTATCCCAAGGGACAGGTCGGCGGGGTTGAATGCAACAGTCTGTAAAGTCGCAAGTGGAGCCGCTGAGGTTGTGCCACTGATACAGGCCACCAATCTGGCGCGCACCCTGCAATGGTTGAAAAAGGAAGGTGTCTGGTTGATCGGTACGGCTGGCGAAGCCGAGCAGAGTATCTATCAGACTGATTTGCTTGGGCCGCTGGCGATTGTCATGGGCGGGGAGGGGAAAGGTCTGCGCCGACTCACCCGTGAGCAATGCGATCTGCTGGTTTTTCTGCCCATGCTTGGAAGTGTGGAGAGCCTCAATGTTTCGGTGGCTACAGGTGTGGCACTCTATGAGGCTGTTAGGCAACGTTCGGCTTGATGTGGCTAAATTATTTATGCTCGCCGTCGTTAAACTGGTTGATCGTCGATATTTTGAATATGGAGATTAGTGAGGCATGAGAAAAAAATTACTTGCACTGGCAACTGGCAGTTTGTTGATTGGATCTGTTGCTCAGGCGGATACCGTGTTGGGCCTGTATGCCACTGTCGATGCCTGGATTATGGAGTCTTCAGGGAGTTTCGGCGACAACCAGAGTTCGATGCAGGAATTCAATCTGGACGACGATAACAAGGTCAGCTTTTCCATCGCCCTGGAGCACCCGATACCGGTTCTTCCCAATCTGCGTATCCGGACCAACGACCTCTCAACCTCCGGTGACGCGACTCTGACAGCAGATTTCTCTTATGGTGATGAGGTTTTTTCGGACAGTACTACGGTAGCGACTACATTCGATATCCAGAATACCGATATCACCCTCTATTACGAGGTGTTTGACAATGATGTGGTCTCATTCGATCTGGGGCTCACGGGTAAATTTCTGGATGGTGAGATTACAGTAGCGAATGAGGATGCCAGCCTGACTGCCACAGAGAGCTTCAAAGGCCTGGTGCCCATGTTGTATGGCGCTGTGCAGATCGGCGTGCCGGCGACCGGACTCTCATTCTTTGGCGAGTTGAGCGCCCTGAGTATCCATGATAGTACCCTCCAGGACTATCAGGCGGGTGTGGCTTATTCCTTCGTCGATAATCTGGCCGTCGATCTGTTGGTCAGGGCGGGGTATCGGGAATTCTCTCTCGAGCTTGATAATCTAAACGATGTCTTTACCGATTGGTCATTTAATGGACCTTTTCTCGGTGTACAGGCGCACTTCTGATCTCTTATTCAATTACCCCGGCGCGCAAGAAGCCCCGCCGGTGTAACTTCAACCTAGAATCCTCAGTTGACCGCTCCATCCAACTGAGGATTCTAGGTTCAAGCATACTCACTAAGTAAGTTGCCGAAAAACCGCGGATTGTGTAAAATCCGCCGCTTCCTGGTGCCCGCAAAGCCGGGCCCCACTCCTTGCCTTACTGATTAAACAGAAGGCTACCTATCCCGAAAGGAGATACAATGAGGCATTATGAAGTTGTGTTCCTGGTCCATCCTGACCAGAGTGAACAGGTTCCCGCTATGATCGAGCGTTATCGCTCGGGTATAGAAACCAAGGGTGGAACCATCCATCGCCTGGAAGACTGGGGCCGCCGCCAGTTGGCATATCCCATCAATAAGATTCATAAGGCGCACTATGTTCTGATGAACATCGAGTGCAATAACGAAGCGCTATCTGAATTGGAGAGTGCATTTCGTTTCAATGACGCAGTAATCCGCAATATGGTCATTCGTCGCGATGAGGCAATCACCGATGCTTCCCACCTCAGAAAGGGGGAGACTGGTGAAGATGCGCCTGTAGTCGCTACGGGTAGTGACGGCGCTGCTGCTGATGCGCAAAAGGTAGCCCCGTCTGAAGAGACAAAGACAACTACCGATTAATTGATTGAATTATTTAGAGGAATAGACCATGGCGCGTTTTTTTCGGCGTAAGAAATTTTGCCGTTTCACGGCTGAAGGCATTACCGATATCGATTACAAGGACCTCAACCTGTTGAAGGCCTATGTCAGCGAGAGCGGTAAAATTGTGCCCAGTCGTATCACTGGCACCAAACCCAAGTATCAGCGTCAATTGGCCACTGCTATAAAGCGGGCCCGTTACGTGGCGCTGTTGCCTTACACGGATCAACACTAAGAGGTACAGCAAAGACCAACTGGAGTATTGCCATGAAGGGATTGGCGTCCTTTGTGATGCGGGGACTGTCCCAGTCGGTGATGGTGTCCACGGTTCTGGCCCTGCTCTCTCTGATACTTCCCTTGTTTGGGATTCTCAGTGCGGCAAGTGTCGGGCTGGTAACCCTGCGAAATGGCGCCAAATCAGGCATCATCGTCAGTCTGCTGGCCACTTTGGCCTGCGGATTGTTTTTGGCGGTCAGTTTTGGCAATCCAGTACCCGCTTTGGTGTTTCTGCTGCAGTGGGTGCCGGTGGTGCTGCTGGGGCAGTTTCTGAGGGCAAGCCGATCACTGGATCTGAGTATCCAGTCGGCCCTGGGTTTCGGATTACTGGCCATCTTGGGACAGTATCTGCTGCTCGAGGATCCCACGGGATTCTGGCAGACCCAGTTACAGCCCTTGGTCGATCAGCTGGTGACAGCCGGTGTGATGGATCAGGTGAACAGCCAGGCAGTCGTGGCGCGGCTGGCGGGCTGGATGAGCGGTGTGCTGGCGGCGGGAGTTTTCCTGCAGCTGTCATGCAGTCTGCTGGTGGCCCGTTGGTGGCAATCGCTACTCTATAATCCAGGCGGGTTTAGAGAAGAGTTTCATCGGTTTCGGCTGCACAAGGCTCTTGGAGTGGTGGGATTAGCAGCAATCGTCATCTTACTGATGCCGAGCCAGGCGCTCCCGGAAATCTTCAGGCACCTGGCCATTTTGCTGTCAGCCATCTTGTTTTTGGCTGGGCTCGCGGTCACACATGGTGTCTTGGGCATGATGAGTTCCAGTGGACTCTGGTTGGGCGTGGTGTACTTCTTGTTGATTTTTTTACTGCCACAGGTGGCGATGGTGCTGGCAACTATCGGCCTGATGGACGTTTGGATTGATTTTCGTGCCCGGTTTGAACGGGGTCGTTCGACCGGCTGAAGATAACAATTTTAACCTTTCAAGGGTGTGAACAATGGATATTATTCTATTGCAAAAAGTCGATAACCTGGGTGATCTGGGTGACAAAGTAAATGTAAAGAGCGGCTATGGCCGTAACTTTCTGATTCCTTCCGGTCGCGCCGTTGCAGCCACTGCTGACAATCTAAAGGCTTTTGAGGCCCGTCGCGCAGAGCTTGAGAAAGATGCTGCCGAACAATTGGCGGCAGCAGAGAAGCGCAAAGAGGTATTGGACGGCATGGTGGTCTCCATCAGCTGCAAAGCGGGTGATGAGGGACGCCTGTTCGGTTCTGTTGGCACAGCTGACATCGCCAAGGCAGTGGCCGATGCAGGCGCTGAGTTGGAAAGAAAAGAGGTGCTCCTGCCAAATGGTGCATTCCGGGTCGCGGGAGAGTACGAAGTGGATCTGCGTCTGCATGCTGACGTGAATGCCGCGCTCAAGCTGACTATTGTTCCCGAAGAATAAGCTATTCATTATTGCTGACATGCCCCGGCCGGTTTCGATCCCGTCCGGGGTTTTGTTTGTTGCTGAACCCCAGTTCACGAGCTTCGGATAAAGCCGAAGGCGATCCGGGTCGTATCTTGGGATCAGCATGAATGGGAAGCCCGGGGCAGAGCCGGCTGTCCGCGGTTCATTTTATTGTTGTCAGCCCCTTATCATAGTACTAACGTTAAGGCTTGTTGATTACGATTCCACAGGTTTATGACATCTATGGCAGCGCCGGACTACCCCGAAGAGATTCCCAGCTATCCTGAGCTTGACACCGAAGCCCTGAAGGTGCCCCCTCACTCCATTCAAGGGGAGCAGTCTGTACTGGGGGGGCTGATGCTGGACAACGCGACCTGGGATCAGGTTGCGGATATGCTGGTCGCGGATGATTTCTACCGCAAGGAACACCGCCTGATCTTTGGCGCGATCGCTGACCTGGCTGATCAGTCGCAACCCTTCGATCTGGTCACCATTGCCGAGTCCCTCGAGCGGCAGGAAAGTCTTGCGGATGCCGGTGGTCTACCCTATCTGGTGACCCTGGCTGAAGAGACGCCAAGTGCGGCGAATATCAAATCCTATGCAGGCATCGTTCGTGAATATGCGGTGATGCGCAATCTGATCTCAGTGGGCACCGAGATCTCTGACAGCGCCTTTCACCCCCAGGGACGGAACTCCGCGGAGTTGCTGGATAACGCTGAAAGCAAAGTATTTGCGATTGCCGAGCAACGTACGAAAGGGGGCAGCGGTTTCAGTTCCATCAAGTCACTCCTGACCAAGGCGGTGGACCGCATAGAGACCCTGTTTCAGCAGGATGAACCGATCACCGGGCTGAGTACCGGCTTCAATGATTTTGATGCTATGACATCCGGACTGCAGCCGGCGGACCTGATCATCGTGGCGGGCCGTCCCTCGATGGGTAAGACCTCCTTTGCCATGAATATCGCGGAGCATGTGGCAATCCAGTCCGGCAAGGGCGTGGCGGTATTCAGCATGGAGATGCCGGGTGACTCCCTGGCGATGCGTATGATGTCCTCCCTGGGACGCATCGACCAGTTGCGGGTCAGAACAGGTAAACTCGAAGACGATGAATGGCCGCGTCTCTCCTCGGCGGTCAGTATGCTGGCTGAGACCCAGCTCTTCATCGATGATACCCCGGCCCTGTCACCGACCGAGGTGCGCGCCAGGGCGCGTCGTCTGAAGCGGGAAAACAAGGATCTGGGTTTGATCGTACTCGACTATCTGCAATTGATGCAGGCGCCGGGAATGGGTGATAACCGCACCGGCGAGATCTCAGCCATCTCCCGGTCCCTGAAAGCCCTGGCCAAGGAATTAAATGTGCCGGTGATGGCCCTTTCCCAGCTCAATCGAAGTCTGGAGCAGCGCACCAACAAGCGCCCGATCATGTCGGACCTGCGTGAGTCAGGGGCCATCGAGCAGGACGCGGATCTGATCGTCTTCATCTATCGGGATGAGGTCTACAACGAAGACAGTACTGACAAGGGCATGGCTGAGATCATCATTGGTAAACAGCGTAACGGCCCGATTGGCACCACCCGGCTGACCTTTCTCGGCCAATACACCAAATTTGAAAACTATATCGACAATATCTACCCGGACGAGGGTTATTGATGCGCTTTGCGCCACAGGCTGTCATCGATCACGCTGCACTGCGGCACAATCTCAAAACGGTACGTAAACTTGCGCCAGACAGCAGAATCTGGGCAGTGATCAAGGCCAATGCCTATGGTCATGGTATGGAGACGATAGCCAGAGGGCTCAAGAAAGCGGATGGATTCGCAGTTGCCCGCATCGAAGAGGCGCTGAGACTCAGAGAGAGCGGCATCGATAAACCCTTGCTGATCCTGGAAGGTGTGTTCCTCGAGGCTGATGCGTATGCAGCGATTGAGGCGGACTGCCAGCTGACCATTCATCATCCCCATCAGGTTGAACTATTACAGCGATTGGATCTGCATCGCTCGGCGCCTGTCTGGCTGAAAGTCGATACCGGAATGCACAGGCTTGGCATACCCGTCGAGCAAGTCGATGAAGTGGCGCGCAGACTCCGGCAGTGCCAGGTGGTCAGTGAACTCAACCTGATGACTCACCTGGCCAATGCTGATGATCGCGCCGATGGGACGACCCGGCAACAATGTGCGCGATTTGATGGCCTGCCGTTGAGCAGATTCAAACAACACTCCATTGCCAACTCGGCGGGGCTCATGGCCTATCCTTACACCCGGCGTGACTGGGTGAGGCCGGGACTGATGCTGTATGGGGTTTCACCCTTCGCTGATACAGACGCAGCACAGGAGGGACTGTTGCCGGTGATGACGTTTAGCGCCAGGGTGATTGCCGTGAACAGACTTAACAAAGGCGATCCTGTCGGCTATGGCGGTGTCTATCGATGTCCTGAGGATATGCCGGTGGCAGTGATTGGGGTGGGTTATGGGGACGGATATCCACGTCATGCAGGGAGTGGCGCCCCGGTGTTGATCCGTAAGCAGCGTCTGCCGCTGGTGGGTCGGGTCTCCATGGATATGTTGTGTGTTGATGCCCGCGCCTTAGCCGATCTTCAGATCGGTGAGGAGGCGACGCTTTGGGGTAGAGGCCTGCCGGTCGAAGAGATTGCCCAGGCAGCGGATACGATCGGTTATGAGCTGTTGTGTGGGATTACCGGGCGGGTGGAGTTTGTGGAACAGAATGTTAAACAGGTGGTGTGAGTATGGCTCAGGGCGGTAAGAAACCGGCAAAGTCTGTTTATACCTGCTCTGCGTGTGGAGCCTCGTTTCCGAAGTGGTCGGGGCAATGTTCGGAGTGTAAGGCGTGGAATGTCCTGGAGGAGAGCATCTCAACGCCTTCAAGTGGAAATCGGTCCCGTTACTCGGGATATACGGGCGAAGTAAGCCCGCAGGTTTATCAGCTCTCTGCGGTAGAGAGTGAGGCGGAATTGCGTTCCAACTCAGGCAGCAGTGAACTGGATCGGGTATTGGGTGGTGGTCTGGTTAACGGTTCGGTGATCCTGATTGGAGGTGACCCCGGGATCGGCAAGTCGACCCTCTTGATTCAGACCCTGGCCCGTCTCTCTTCCTGCATGAAGACACTCTATGTCTCAGGTGAGGAGTCTCCCCGTCAGATCGCCCTGCGCGCGCAGCGCTTGGGATTACCGGTGGATGCCCTGAGGTTACTGCCTGAAACCAACGTGGAACGCATCATCGCCACGGCTGAAATCGAAACGCCGGAAGTGATGGTGGTGGATTCCATCCAGACTATGTATACGGAACTGCTGCAATCGGCGCCTGGTTCGGTCTCCCAGGTAAGAGAGGCGACCGCGCAGCTGGTGCATTTCGCCAAGCGCAGTGGAACCGCAGTATTTCTGGTCGGACATGTGACCAAGGATGGAAGTCTCGCGGGGCCGAGGGTGCTGGAGCACATGGTCGATACGGTGCTCTATTTCGAAGGTGAGGCGGGCAGTCAGTTCCGCCTGATTCGCACCATTAAAAACCGCTTCGGCGCAGTCAACGAACTAGGCGTGTTTGCAATGACCGAGAGAGGCCTCAAGGAGGTCAATAATCCTTCGGCAATCTTTCTTTCCAGACAGGCAGAGGCTGTGCCCGGCAGTGTTATTCTGGTGACCCGGGAAGGTACGCGGCCCCTGCTGGTGGAAGCCCAGGCATTGGTCGATGAAAGCCAGCTGGCTAATCCAAGGCGTGTCACCTTGGGTCTGGAGCAGAATCGCCTCTCCATGTTAATGGCGGTGCTCCACCGGCATGGCGGGATCGGAATGTTCGATCAGGATGTCTATGTCAATGTGGTCGGTGGGGTGAGGATAACCGAGACCGCAGCCGACCTGGCGGTGCTGCTGGCCGTACTCTCGAGCTATCGGAATCAACCCCTGCATCAGGGTTTGGTGGTGTTTGGCGAAGTCGGGCTTACCGGGGAGATCAGGCCGGTGCCGAATGGTCAGGACCGCCTGCGGGAGGCAGCCAAACACGGTTTCAAAAGGGCCATAGTGCCAAAAGCCAATGTGCCGAAACAGGCGTTTGAGGGACTGGAGATAGTGTCGGTGGAAAGCCTGGGTGACGTGTTGGATGCGATCTGATTTCTAGCCTAGCGCCTGCCCAGAAACTCCCCCTCCCACCGGGAGGGAGCTGGGGGGAGGGGGAGTAATAGCATGAAATTCAATGTCATATGATCGCCCCCACCCTAGCCCTCCCCCCACGGGGGGAGGGAATGACCTTGTTTCTGGACGGACATTA